>NZ_JARXAI010000087.1 GCF_029865925.1 Sphingorhabdus sp. | reverse complement strand
CGGCAGCTGCACTGCTGCTGATTATTATTGATCGCTTTTGGGGCGGCATGAACAGTACGCATGCCAATATGCTGGCTGCTGTAGCAATCGTACTTGCAGGAATACCGCACGGAACGCTCGACGTTGAAATCGCGGCCGCCCACTTTGGGCAAAAGGGTATCGCTGGCAAGGCTATGATCATTGCCAGCTATCTTGGCTGCGCGGCGGCTATGGTGCTCTTGTGGGAGCTAATTCCTGAACTTGCGCTCATCTCCTTCCTTATCATCTCAATCGTCCATTTCAGCCGTGATTGGCGCGGCGGGGTCGATCCATTTTTGGCTATGATGGTCGGGTGGGCTTTGGTCGCACTGCCCGCCCTCGCAAGCCCTGGCGATGTTGCCACGATATTTGCAGCGCTTACTGGCAACCAAAATGGCGGGATAATAGCTGCCCTACTTGGCGCAGCTTCGGTCCCGGCGGCATTGGGGAGCTTGGTCTTCGCATATTGGGCGTTCAGCCATAATGACAAGCAAAGCGCGCTTGAGGTACTTGCCTGCATCGCAGCGGCATTGTTGCTGCCACCACTGATAGCATTTGCGGTATTCTTCTGCGGGCTTCACTCCCCGCGCCATATGGCCGATGCGTTGCGTGAAACTGGCACCCTTTCCTTTATGAAGAAGGCGGCAATCATTGCTGCGGTATCGGCCCTGTCACTTGGATTAGGCGTGTTGATATTCCTGTATCAGGGCGACATTCCTGCGGACATGGGCGTCATCCGGTCAGCCTTTGTCTTGATATCCACACTGACAGTGCCGCATTTCATTCTAGAACATATCTTGTCAGATAAGCAGCGCGCTTAAGGCACCCTATCAACGCCCTTGCGTCGCGGGACAAAGCGCGGCACATCTTTGGTGTCTGAGTCGAGAGTATGCTATGAATTTTCCCGCCATGTTACTATGCAGCAGCCTCGTTCTTGCTGCACTTTCGCCAGCGGCACATGCGCAATTATCTACACCCGAGACGAAAATCGTCGCGACCATAGACGCCGAATATGAGCGGTCGGTTGCGTTGTTGGAGCGGCTGGTAAACCAGAATTCGGGCACGATGAATTTTGCTGGCGTGAAGACGGTCGGCGACATGATGCGTGCCGAATTGGAACCTTTGGGTTTCAGGGTCGAATGGGTAGACATGGCCGAGGCAGGACGCGCTGGTCACCTGATCGCGACCAAGCCCGGCAAGAAGGGCGTGAAGAAATTGCTTATGATTGCCCATCTCGATACTGTGTTTGAAGCAGACAGCCCATTCCAGGCATTCGTCCGCAATGGTGATGAAGCAGTGGGCCCAGGCGCAGGTGATGACAAGGGTGGCATGGTCGTCATTGTGTCGGCCCTTCGCGCCATGAAGGCGGCTGGCACGTTGAAAGACGCTGCGATCGAAATCCATATGACAGGCGATGAAGAAGATTCAGGCGACCCAATTCAAGTTACCCGTGCACCATTGATTGCTGCTGGCAAGACTGCCGATGTCGCACTGGATTTCGAAGGGCTATCAATTGAGAACGGCAAGGATATGGGAGTCATTTCCCGCCGGTCATCGAACAGCTGGAAATTGGAGGTTTCGGGCGTCACTGGACATAGCTCGTTGATATTCGATAGCACTTACGGCGATGGCGCGGCGTTTGAATTAGCCCGTATTCTCTATCGCTTCCGCACCGAATTGCCCGAACCAAACCTGACGTTTAACGTTGGCTTAATGGCCGCTGGACAAGAGGCAAGCTTGGATGCTGACGGCGTGCGCATCAGCGCAAAGGGCAAGACGAATATCATTCCCGGCATTGCCCTTGCGCGCGGCGATTTTAGAACATTATCCGAAGATCAAAGCACCCGTGTCCGCGAAAAAATGCTCGCTATTGTTGCAACGTCTGCGCCCAAGACCAGCGCTAAAATCACATTTGACCAAGGCGGCTACCCCGCGATGGCACCCACTGATGGTAACAAAGCCTTGCTGGCGCGTCTGAATATAGTGAACCGCGATCTGGGCCTTGCTGAACAAGTGCCGCTTGATCCGTTAAAGCGGGGTGCAGGGGACATCAGCTTCGTGGCCAACGATGTTGACGGCCTCGTAGGTCTCGGCGCATTCAGCACGGGCGATCATGCGCCAGGCGAAACGTTAGACCTTGCGAGCATCAAACGGCAAGCCAAACGCGCGGCCATATTGATGACGCGCTTAACACACGAGAAATAGCATTCGGGGATATCCACAGTCAGGCATTCATTGGCGTCTCGTAACCTTCCCGTAGACTTGGTAACCACAATTGGCATTTCAAAAACCAGTAGCAGTATATCAGCCACTCAGGGAGGGGTTCGGCCCTACGGCAGTTTAACTCATACAAAAAAGGCGGCGCATTGCTGCGCCGCCTTTTTTTGATAAGTTTGAAGCGTTAGAGACTAACGACCCTCACGCGCAGCCTTGCCGAAGACGCGATACTGTTCGTTGCCGACAAATCCAAACCTTGAAATGCCGCTCCGCTTCACCGAAACCAATGCTTTATCAACGGTGTCATAAGGCGCCGTTGGCGCTGGCTGGAACTGAAGCTCCGGCTCCGGGCTCATTGACTTTGTACGCACCAGATATTGCTCCATCTGCTGCAATGTAATCGGCGTACCGTTCCATTGAATAGTGCTATCCGGCAGGATGATGATCTTGTTGATAACAGGATCAATCGGGACCTCTGGTGGAGGTGCGTTAGGATCATTAACCGGAAGGTCGATGTTAACGGCGTGCGAAACCGGGGGGATGGTGATCATCAGCATGATGAGGAGAACGAGCATGACGTCGATCAACGGCGTCGTGTTCATTTCCATCATCGGCTGGCCATCATCTTTACCGCCACTCATTGCCATGATGTTTGTTCCTTAAATTGCTTACTGGACATTCGCGTTTTCGAATGGCGACGAAATGAAGCCAACGCGAGCAAAGCCAGCCATCTGCATGGTGTAAATTGAACCACCTATACAACGATAGGGCGTGTTGATGTCACCACGAATATGCGCCTCTGGTAGCATGTCGGGCTCAATCAGTCCGGCAGCGGCAGCTTCTGGGCCACCCAGCTTTTCAAACTCAGCCTTCAAATGCTTTGCAGCGCGATCCACCAGTTCGGTCGAATCGACCGGCGTGATATTCCAGTAAATACGGCACTGACCATACCGGCTTGCGCCCCCATATGCGGGGTCACCTGGGTCACGTCCAGCAGCATCAGTTGTAGTCACCGACAACAAAACGTTTTCACGCTTAGCCTTGGTTGGCTCAAACTTGATAACCGGAATATCCATTTTCACTGATTGGATCGAAACTGGAATTGCAATGAGGAACACTATGAGGAGCACCAGCATGACGTCGACAAGCGGCGTCGTGTTAATGTCAGACATTGGCGTAAAACCGACGCCGCCGCCTCCTGAACTGATTGCCATTAGCCAATCCTCTCTAAATAAAATGGGTCAAAATCGAGCGCCAGCGTCATGCTGGCGGATGGGCTGCGCGCAAACGCAGCCCTCACCCAATCTTACTTCTTAAGGGCTGCCGGAGCTGGCTTACCTGCAGCGGCTGCAGTAACTGCAGGCTTCAAGCGACCACCCGATGACATGAAACCAACAAGCTCATTCGAGAAAACAGCCAGGCTGCTAGCGATTGTCTTGTTACGGGCCTGAAGCCAGTTGTAGGCAAGGACGGCAGGAACAGCCACGAACAGGCCAATTGCGGTCATGATAAGCGCTTCACCAACCGGGCCAGCGATTTTACCGATGTCCGCTTGACCGGCGATACCGATTTTGATCAGCGCCGAGTAGATCCCGATAACCGTACCAAGCAGACCGACGAACGGAGCAGTTGCTCCCACCGTTGCGAGGAAGGGAAGGCCAGTCGACAACTTGCTGTTGATGGCATCTTTCGAACGCTCCAGCGCGTTGTGGATCCAGTCATGTGCTTCAACTGGGTCAGTCAAAAGGCCATGCTGCTTTTGTGCCGCGATGCCGTCGTCGACAACTTGCCGATATGCGCTGTTCTTGTCGAGCTTCGCAGCGCCTTCTTCAAGCGAAGCTGCCCGCCAGAATTGGGCACGCAGCTGCTTATACTGGTTCAACACCTTGTGCTGTTCAAACAACTTCGTGAACATGATGTAGAATGAGAAAACCGACATGATGACCATCACCGAGAAAATCGCGATGGAGATCGGGCCGCCTTCTTTAAGTGCAGGAATGAGGCCGAACTGCGCGGCGGCCTCAGGTGCGGCACCAGCCGCGGTCAAAAACAAAATCGACATTTTAACTACCTCTCAAAAAACACTACTTACTAGCAAAAACAACCCGGTGCGAAGGCTTCCACTCGTGCCGGGCCACAAAATTATTTCGGTATCTGCCACCGCACACGGTTCGAATAGGAGCCTTGAACGGGCGCACCATTGCGTACAGCCGGAGTAAAGCGCGCACGGCGTTTCACGTTAGTGCAGGTTGCGGCGTCGAGATCGGCGTGACCACTCGATTGGGTAATCGTACAATCTATAACCTTGCCATCTGTGCCGATCGTAACCCGGAAACCAGATGTTCCTTCACGCTCCTGCTGCAAAGCGCGTGATGGATAATCATTCGTATTCGCCCAGTTACCTGGATTACCACGCGGCTTCGCCTCAGCAGTAGGACCTGCTGGCGGCGGAGGAGGAGCTGGCGGTGCCGCTGTAGGGACAATCGGCGCCGCAGGTGGCGGCGTGTCGACAGTACGAATAGTTGGCGGCGGCGTAACCGTTACCACCATCGGCGGAGGCGAGACAACGGGTGGCTCGATCTGCTTTTCAGGCTCGGGCGGTGGCTCTTCTTCTTCGGGTGGTTCTTCTTCTTTCACGTCTACAACAGTCATCTTTTCCTTGATGGCAATGACCGCATCATATGCGAGGCCCGTCACCAAGGCATAACCCAGAAAGGCGTGAAGAAGCAGTACAATGACGACAGAAACCAAACGGTTCGTGCCCATTCCATCTTGATCAGCATATGCCATGCGGAAACAACTCTCCTACCTTCAAAACAAAACATTATATTAAAGCGACATGTCTTCACATGCCCCTTATTTACCCGTGCGACATCGAAAACGCTTTTTTTTGCTCGATTCAATAGGTCATTAGCCAACGATATCGTGCCAAGCAATCCAGATTCTGCTTTCCGCTTATAATTCACGTGCTGAACGTTTTATGCTACAATATGATGAACATAGAATTGCCGTCAAAGGGCGGCCATACAAAGGGAAGTTTAATGCGATTAATACACGCTAGAATAAATTTGTTTCTGATTTTTCTGGGACTTGGCGTCCCGCTATCAGCGCAAAACTCGATTGTCTCCCCAGCGGAATTCAGCATTGAGGCTGAACAGGCAAGCTACGCAGACATTGCTGATTTGGTGGTAATATCCCCTCTGATCATCGACGTAACGGTGCGTGACGTTAAAAAGATTTCTGCAGAGCAAGCCGTCGGCGTACCTGCGACGCTCCAGCGCGTGCTCGTCGATGCTGACGTCATGGCGTTGATTCGTGGCGATGGCGGCACCACCCCGCGCGTGCGTTTCCTTCTTGATATGCAAAAAGATGCGAAGGGGAAAATTCCGAAACTAAAGAAGCGGCGCATGCTTCTGTTCGGGCGACAAGTCGTCAATCGTCCAGGCGAGATCCAGTTGTCGCGCCCAAACGCGTTGGCCCTATTCAGCCTGAATAACGACGCGCTGGTGCGTGATATCACGAAAGAAGCCGTTCAATTGGGTGCGCCGCGGCGGATTATGTCAATTGCAAACGCCTTTCACAGTGTGGGAACCATGTTGGGCGAAGGCGAAACACAGATATTTCTCAAAACGGATACCGATCAGCCTTTGACCCTGACCGTGCTCAGTCGGCCCGGCCAGCAAAAACAGTGGGCGGTATCGACCGCTGAAGTCATTGACGCCTCGGCAACCGCGCCGCAACGTTTTACGTTATTATGGTATCGCCTCGCGTGCGGGTTGCCCCGTGCTCTTCCCGCCGACCGAATCGAAGCGGCAAGTAGCGAGATTGCAGGGCGGGCCGAGGCTGATTACAAATTCATTTTAGACGCACTCGGGCCGTGTGGTCGCAAACGATAAAGAGACAGAAGCTCAGCGGCTACCATGAACTTAAGAACCGTAAAACTGACCCTTGAAGTTTGTCGTCAACGCGATGCGCCCGGCACCCAAAGAATGTCGCCGCCACGCGACGCGTTAATCAACCTGCATAGTGTAAAAAGATAATCCGATAAGCGGTTGAGATAATTCAGCGCCTGCGGGTTAATCGCCACATCAAGCGATGCTGCGACCAATGCGCGTTCCGCACGTCGCGCAGTCACCCGCGCCATGTGCATATACGCGGCAGGCACGCTGCCACCCGGCAGGATGAAACTGGTGAGCGGCGGAAGTTGCGCATTAGCATTATCAATCGCCGCCTCAAGCCATTCAACCTGTGACGCAACTATGCGCAATTCCATCGGCGAGGGCACAAAACTCTCCCCCGGCGTCGCGATGTCGGCGCCAAGGTCAAACAGGTCGTTTTGAATGCGGCGTAGCTCGATTACCAAGGGCGAATGACCTTCATCGGCGGCGAGCGACTGAATCGCTACACCAAGCGCAGAGTTTGTCTCATCAACTTCGCCAATGGCATGCAACCGCGACGCGGTTTTCGAAACGCGTGAGCCATCGACTAGCCCGGTGGTTCCGTCGTCTCCGGTCCGTGTGTAAATCTTGTTCAGCTTGACCATAAGACGGACTTACTGCGATCCGGCAACGAGCACCAATATGGCGATCAGTGCAATGGTGATCGCCTGCCACTTCACGCGCGCAAACATCATCTTATTCTGCACCGTGAGTGACGTAGGCAGACCGGTTTCGTCCACGTCCGCCGGACGCAAGTTCGCAAAAGCGTGCAGCCCGCGGATAAGCGCGAAAGCCACGGCGCCCGCAGCGCCAATGATGAGGAGAACCAACAATATAGTCATCAAGAGAAATCCTTGTCCGGGGCCAATACCCCGCTGAGCCTATCTAGGCATCAGATAAGGAAATTCCAAGCATAAGCGTTCCTTGACGCAAATTATCAATAAGTTCGGGGCCGTTTTCACCTGCCCAGCGCCTTACAGACAAGGCAGGCGATGACTTGCTCTTTGCCAGCTTCTCCCCGTTGCTATCAAGCAGCAGCGGATGGTGCCAATACACTGGCTCCGGCAGATCAAGAAGATGCTGAAGCAGCCGATGGACGGCGGTATAGGCAAACAGATCTTTGCCGCGGACCACGTGCGTAATGCCGCTGGCAGCGTCATCTACAGTTGCGGCAAGATGATAGGATGCCGGCGCATCCTTCCGCCACAATACCACATCGCCAAAAGCCATGGGGTCGGCATATTGTTGCCCCGCCGCCAAATCCGTCCATGTTAGGGACCCCGCCAAAGCGCACGCCTTTACCATATCCAATCGCCATGAAAATGGAGCGTTGCCTTCAAAAGGATGCGTACGACAGGTTCCTGGGTAATGCGGGCCATCTGGGCCATGCGGCACCGCTTTGTGCTTTAATGCTTCGGCGATATCGCTTCGCGTACAGCCGCAGCGATACAATAAACCAACCGAAGCTAAATGCTCGCGTGCTGCCGCGTAACGCGCAATGTTCTGAGATTGGAACTGCACGTCCTCATCAGGCGCGAGCCCAAGCCAATCCATATCCGAGATGATAGTTTCAATATGCTCCGGCCTACTGCGCGTTCCGTCAATATCCTCAAGGCGCAGATTGAACGCACCGCCAAAAGTCCTCGCAAAATCATGCGCACAAAGTGCAGAAAAGGCGTGCCCCAGATGTAGCTGGCCATTGGGGCTCGGGGCAAATCTCGTCACTACCCTGCAATTCGGAGCGGTGATGTGAGGCAAATGTTGATTTACAAAGTCCCGCGACGCCAAAAAATTATCCCCAATTATACTACATTCGGTATATTTAACTGCTTGACGTAACAATATGTACAAATAGTTAGGCGAGTGTCAGAATGCTGTAACGCAGATACGCTTAAAGCATGTATGTCAAAAGGGGAGTAGGGTTCGCCTTATGTTGCACACTGGAACTTTCGAGGCAGCTGGCCGGGCAAGGCACCCGGAGAATTGCCCTGCGCTGGTGCTAAATGCCGATTATACTCCATTAAGCTATTATCCGCTGAGCCTATGGCCCTGGCAGGCTGCAATCAAGGCGGTTTTCCTCGACAAGGTGGACATCGTTTCCAATTACGACCGGCATGTGCATAGCCCAAGTCTGGACATGAAAATTCCGTCCGTCATTGCGCTGCGCCAATATGTGAAGCCTTCGGAATATCCAGCATTTACCCGCTTCAACCTATTCCTGCGTGACAAGTTTGAATGCCAATATTGCGGATCGGGTGACAATCTGACTTTCGATCATATCGTTCCGCGCCGCTTGGGCGGCATCACCAGTTGGGAAAATGTGACGACGGCGTGCTTGCATTGCAACCTCAAAAAAGGTGGCCGCACGCCGAAGCAAGCGCATATGCAATTGAACATGGCAGCAATCCGGCCAACAAGCTGGCAATTGCAGGACCGTGGCCGCGCATTCCCGCCAAACCATCTGCATGAAACATGGCACGACTGGTTGTATTGGGATATTGAGCTGCAGGGCTAATCCCTTACTCCGTCACCTTTAAAGCCGGCACAGCGCGTGCCGCGTCTTCCGGTGTTATGCCCGGCGGCGGCGCAGCAGCGATGCGCTCTTCGCCGCGCATCACGCGGCCAGCGCGTTTAATCGCATCGCGCAAACGCGGGTAAATGCCGCATCGGCATAAATTGGTGATCGCTGCATCAATCTCGGCATCGGTCGGGTTGGTGCTTTTCTTCAGCAGCACCGATGCAGCCATGATGACGCCAGGAATGCAGAAGCCGCATTGCGGGACGTTGCTTGCGACAAACGCCTGTTGCAAAGGGTGGCTTCGGTCGCGGCTGAGGCCCTCAATCGTGGTGACGAAGCGCCCTTCAGCCTCGGCTATAGTTACAAGGCAAGAGCGGATCGCTTCTCCGTCGATTTCGACCATACACGCACCGCAATCGCCGGTACCGCAGCCATATTTGGTGCCCGTCAGGTTAGACGCATCACGCAACGCCCATAACAAGGGCGTTTGCGGGTCCATTTTGTACTGAACGGGACGGTCGTTGACGGTGAATTTGGTCATGGTCTGCCGTTACCCGCCCCTAACCTCTCCCGCAAGCGGGAGGGGAATGTCGTTATCGCCAAAGTTCCCTGCGAACAGGTAATGTTTCAGGCCAGAATTAATCCCGCCAGCTTTTGTCGATCTGGTCAGCCTTGCGGACCATAGCGTCAAATTCAACGCGCCCCGACCCACCTGGAGGTGAGGCCATGTACAAATCGCGCTGGTGCACGGCGATAACTTCAGGCGACACCGTTATCGGTTTGCCCATTTGCAGGGTCGCCATCTGATGCTCGCAAGCCCTTTGCAGCGCCCAATATTTTATAAATGCATCAGGCAGCGTCTTGCCCATGACGACAGGGCCATGGTTGCGCAGCATCAATATCCGCTTGTCGCCCAGATTTTCAACAAGGCGCACCCCTTCTTCCTCACGCACTGTAACGCCTTCAAAATCATGATAAGCCAATTGCCCCATGAAGTTGCAGGCGTAGAAATTCACGGGCTGCAATCCGCCTTCAAGGCTGCACACAGCCACAGTCGCGGTGGTATGGGTGTGGATGATCGCATGCGCGTCGGGCAAAGTCCGGTGGAATAGGCTATGCTGAACAAAGCCCGCCTTGTTCACGTGCCATGGGTTATCCGTGTCAATCTTGTTACCATCAATGTCGATTTTGATAAGGCTCGATGCGGTTATCTCACCGAAATGCATGCCATAGGGATTAATCAAAAACGCACCATCTTCGTCAGGTACCTTGACCGTAATATGGTTAAAAACCAGCTCATCCCAACCAAACATCGAAAATATCCGGTAACAGGCAGCAAGCTCCTGCCGCGTTGTCCATTCCGCTTCGCTATATTTGCTGTTTGACTTTAATTGGGTGGCCATCCGCTCTCTCCTACTCATTCGTTGCGTTGCATTATGAAACGAACATTGCGCGAGGGCAAGTGTTAGGCGATAGCAAGACGAGCCGATAAACCGCAACGGCGCCCATAAAAGCGCCGTTTCCGCTTGATATTTAGGACCGACCTATTTAGGGGACTCAGCAACACGCCGCCTGTGAAAGCGGCGATTTTCATTTTTAGCCTTTCAAAGTGGCCGTTTTAAGCCATTTTGCCGATTCGATGCGGAGTTGAGTTTTTTATGCAAATCATGGTTCGCGACAATAATGTTGATCAAGCCCTACGCGCACTCAAGAAGAAGTTGCAGCGGGAAGGCGTCTATCGCGAAATGAAACTGCGTCGTCATTTTGAAAAGCCATCGGAAAAGCGCGCGCGTGAAAAGGCCGCTGCCGTGCGGCGTGCCCGCAAGATGGAGCGCAAGCAACAGGAACGTGACGGAGCGAAATAAGCTTCTGCGACTTGTTACAAGGAAGGCGCCTTTTACCGGCGCTTTTTTTGTATCTAGAATCCTTGCTGCTTTCTGCTAGTCAGCACGCTACTTATCTAACAGGAATTTTGTATGACCGTCACTGCCGTTCCGATCCAGCCGATCAAAAAAGGCTCCCTCACCAAATATTGGGCCGCGATTGCATTGGTTCTCGCCGCCGGTGGTGGCCTTGCGTATTGGGGGACCAGCGACGTACGGCAGGAATTCGGCGACGTCGTAACGACGCCATCAGGCCTGCGTTATAAGATCATTAAAACCGGTGAAGGCCCAACGCCTAACGACAATGACGTTGTTTTAGTAAGCTACAAGGGCATGTTGAAAGACGGCACCGTCTTCGACCAGAACCCGCAAGCCGGCTTTCCCGTCACCGGTGTGGTTCCTGGCTTTTCCGAAGGCCTGAAAATCATGCAGCGCGGCGGCAAATATCGCCTCTGGATCCCAGCCAAGCTTGGGTACGGCCCCGAAGACCAGCGCAACCCACAGACGGGACAGATCGCGATTCCCGGTGGTAGCGAGCTGACCTTCGATGTCGAACTGCTTGAGTTCAAATCTCGCGCCGAAATCGAGGCCATGCAAAAGCAGATGCAGGAGATGCAGAAGCAGCAAGGCGCGGCTGTCGGTGGACAAGGTGGTGGCGCACCACAAGGCCTGCCTCCTGAAATCCAGCAGCAGATTGATGCGCAGATGCAGGCTCAGCAAGGGCAAGGGCCTGCGCAATAGCCCAGTGCAAGACGGTTTGCGTTCGCACAGACGCCATGCTCGTTAAATTACAAAATGGTGTTGCAATCGGAAACGACGCGCGAGGCCATACAGAAATTGTTCTTTTAATTCGAAGTAACCCGCATATTGTAGGCCGTTCGTAGCGGTTTTGAGACGACGGCTTATCTTTGGAGAGGCCTTCGCTCTTCGGATATCATTGGGAGGGGCCGCAGTTGAGCATTACCAATATTGTGGCTATTGCGATACTTTCCGGTTCGCCGCAGTGTCCTCCAGTGCGCGATTTAGGCAGCGCCGTGGAAGTGGTAAGCGTCGCATCAGCCGTCAGCGTGCCAACTCAACTACCTCTTGAGGACCCCAGCCTTAATATCGCCGTTGATACTGCGATAACTGGCTCGGGAGCTATCGCCAATACAACTCCCTCAACAACGACCGAAGCGCAACTAACTGCGGCAACGCCAAGCGAGACAGTCGTTGCGCCCACCAAGCCGACGGCGGCAATTGATATCGCAGCGACGGCGGCCATCGACCGTAACACTATTGTCGTTACCGCAAGGCAGGGTCCGCCACGTGGCGATCCGATTGCAATCGTGAATGAGGTGTCATTTGTAGCGGTGCAAGCGGTCGATGGAGCTGTTGTCGCGCCTATCGCTTATGGGTATCAGAAAGGCTTGCCTGAACCGCTCCGTGACGGGATACACAACACGTTGAACAATCTCGACGAACCTGTCGTGTTCTTAAACTTCCTATTGCAGTTCAAAATCGGCAGGGCAGTGGAGACTGTGGGACGCTTTGCCATCAACTCGACCATCGGCGCTGCGGGACTGTTTGACGTTGCCGAGAAGAAGCCTTTCAAACTCCCGCGCTGGTCCAACGGCCTGGCAGATACTCTGGGCTATTATGGCGTCGGTCCTGGGCCATATCTATTCCTGCCTTTAATAGGGTCCACTAGCCTTCGGGACGTATTCGGGCGTATTGCTGATCTCTCGGTGCTTCCGGCAGCCGTAGGCAAGCCTTTTACAAATCCATTGGTATCAGCAAGCAAGGGTGTGCTCTCTTCCATCGACGACCGCGTTGAGAACGACGAAATCCTGACGCGCATTCAGCAAAGCGGGAACCCTTATGCCGCGATGCGCGAATATTATCTGAAGAGGCGGCAGGCAAAGATTGATGTCCTGAGGGGCAAAAGGTGCAATGCGGATATCAATCTTGCGGATCTAGAGTTTATGGATTCGTTGCCCGGGGCCAAGAAGCCAAGCAAGAAATCGCCTGCACCGCCTAAAAACTAGGTGTTTGCAAACTTACAGCGTGGCGAAAAATATGATCGTTGCGCCCGCCATCACGAGGGTTGCAAACCACCCGGTAATCGTCGCGCGCGGTCCTAATGTGAGGCGCCCCATCGCGCGCGGATTGCGGACAATAAGCATCATCATGACGGCAAGGACGCCGTTGACAACCGCAGCCCAGTAAAGCGAGCGAGCGGGGTCGATGCCTACCTATTGCAAGGATACGCCAAGCATCGTCGTCACGGCGATCGTTCCGTAAAACAATCGCGCCTTCCTCGGCTTTGCATCAAGGCTCGACGCTATTCCAAACATTTCGGTCACCGCGTAAGCCGCTGATCCGGCAAGCACTGGGACAGCAAGCAAGCCAGTGCCGATGATACCCAGAGCAA
The DNA here is from genome assembly GCF_029865925.1 of Sphingorhabdus sp. GTDB lineage: Bacteria > Pseudomonadota > Alphaproteobacteria > Sphingomonadales > Sphingomonadaceae > Sphingorhabdus_B. Next base: position 23,791 of record NZ_JARXAI010000087.1, on the reverse strand, counting down.
ACAGCGCAAAGGTAAAATTGCCGGCAATTGGGCGCAATGCTTCCGCTGCCTGCGCCGACGTTTAAATGTCACGCACGCCATTGGCATGCAACGTCGCGGCGGTAGCAAAGACGATTGCCAGCGAGACAATCGAACTGAATGCCATACCCGTTAGCGTATCGATTCGAATGCGTTTCAGCTCCGGCCCTGCATCCTTTGGCGTGATGCACAATGGTTCGGCCTTATGCCTTTTCTGCTCCTCAATCTCCAGACTGACCTGCCAGAAAAACAGATAAGGGCTGATGGTTGTGCCCAAGATCGCGACGACAGCGGTTGCGTAAGCACCCGTATACTCGATCCGCGGAACCACCAGCGAGGTAAGTGCTTCTCCCCAAGGGACATGCGCCACAATCACAACAGCAACATAGGCAAAAAGCGATAAAGTCGCCCACTTAAGAACCGACGCATATCGCTCATAAGACAGCCAAGCCTCAACGATTACGCAGAAGGCGCCGAACAACAGCGTGTAAAGCCATAAGGGGCCGCCAATCAGCAAACCAACCGCCGCGCCCATGGCCGCCAGGTCAGCACCCAAATTAACGATGTTGGCAATCAGCAAAAGCCCAACCATCAGCGCTAGCAAAGGCAGGGGCCAAGGCGGGATAGGAAACTTTGGCGCTGTGGTGTATCCTTTGGCATGCCTAGCGATAACAGGCGCAGCAGAGACCAATGTCAACCAGCGACGCTTAAGACGCTTAGCCTCTAGGTCCCTTCTAACAATCCTTCATCCTTGATCCGCTTTTGCCAATAGGCCGGTGCCAATTGGTGGACGTTGTTGCCGTCGCTATCGACCGCGACTGTCACCGGGAAGTCCTGCACTTCAAATTCGTAAATCGCTTCCATGCCCAAGTCGGCAAAGCCAACCACTTTACTGCCTTTGATCGCACGTGCCACGAGATAGGCTGCACCACCAACTGCCATGAGATACGCGCTTTTGTGCTTGGCAATAGCTTGGGTTGCTGCCGGGCCGCGCTCGGCCTTACCGACGCATGCGAGCAGGCCTTGCTCAAGCATCATGTCCATGAACTTGTCCATGCGCGTGGCGGTTGTTGGCCCCGCTGGCCCTACGATTTCCTCACCCACCGGATCGACGGGTCCGACATAATAGATCATCCGACCTTTGAAGCTGACGGGCAGTTCCTCACCCTTAACCAGCATATCAGCGATCCGTTTGTGCGCTGCGTCGCGTCCGGTTAGCATCTTGCCGTTGAGCAATAGGCGGTCGCCTTGTTTCCAACCGGCAACAACGTCCGGCGACAGCGTATCAAGGTCAACCCGAATGGCGGCAGCATCCGGCGTCCAATCGACCTTAGGCCATTCGTCCAATTTCGGCGCCTCAAGATAGGCAGGGCCGGTGCCATCAAGTGTGAAATGCGCGTGGCGCGTGGCGGCACAGTTGGGAATCATCGCCACTGGCTTACCCGCGGCATGGCAGGGCGCATCCATGATCCTCACATCCAAGATGGTCGAAAGCCCGCCAAGTCCTTGCGCGCCAATGCCAAGCGCATTGACCTTGTCAAAAATCTCAATGCGCATGGCCTCAATGTCATTTTTCGGCCCGCGCGCCTTCAATGGCCCCATATCGATGGGCTCCATCAACGCTTGTTTTGCCAGCAACACGCAATGTTCGGCAGTGCCGCCAATGCCAATCCCCAACATGCCGGGCGGGCACCAGCCAGCGCCCATTTGCGGCAGCATCTCGACCACCCAATCGACGATGTTGTCCGAAGGGTTCATCATCTTGAACTTCGACTTATTCTCGCTGCCGCCACCTTTGGCCGCCACATCGACTGACTCCTTGGATCCGGGCACCAGATCAACATGCAAAACGCATGGCGTGTTGTCTTTGGTATTGCGGCGCGTGAAGGCAGGGTCAGCAAGCACCGAGGCGCGTAGTTTATTCTCAGGGTGCAAATACGCCCGCCGGACGCCTTCGTCGATGACGTCCTGTAATGAAGCGGAAGTATTCTCCAAACGGCAGTCCATGCCCCATTCTACGAAGACATTGACGATGCCAGTATCTTGGCAAAGGGGCCGATGCCCCTCGGCACACATTCGGCTGTTGGTCAGAATCTGCGCGATGGCGTCTTTGGCTGCTGGCGATTGCTCGGCCTCATAAGCGTCACCCAGCGCGCGGATATAATCCATGGGGTGGAAGTAACTGATGTATTGCAACGCGTCGGCGACGCTCTCGATCAAATCTGCATTGCGGATGATTACGGTCATATTGGCCCCTGCATTCTAGATACGCCAAGTCATTAACGTGCTGCTCCACCTATTCAAGCTCCATTCGGTAACGGACCGTCCAAGAACTATGCCGTCGCGCATATGGCTGATGGCTTTACCTTCTACCACAGGTCAGTTGGCCATGTGACAGCCAGATCGGGCGCCGCCGGATCGGGCGCCGCAAATCCTACCTTGCAAGCGCCAGAGGAGCATCGGATTAGGGGTGCCACGCATTATATTCATTTTGGTCGAAAAATATTTGCTTGTCGCGATTTTTCATCTTGCGCAGCCAATATTACTTAGAAGGTCCGCGCGTCGCTGCACGGCACATCGTCTTTGGCTGCGACGAACGGAATCACATTAGCGACGAGTTGAGGTCCTAATTTTCAATTTACCCTCTTGCGTCTCAAAATGAATAAGGCACTATAGGTAGCGGTTGGCAATAAGGGGCGTTACCACAATTTGTGCTTCAAGCTGCAGGATGCAATTCTGTTGGCGGGGGATTTTTTCCCGTCGATAAGCTGGGGACAAGTTAAAATACCCCCCCCCTTACTAAGGCCAAAGAATGCTAAGAGGGAGTTTCGCGCCCTGAGTCGAACAATATGGGAACATAGGTTTCCGTGAAGATACAGCAGGTCGCTGAATGCCGGGTAACCGGCAATCAGCTTGGGGTTGCCGCAATGAATGGAGCTACAGGTTAAAATGGATTTCAGGGACGCAGGCCAAGGGGCCGACGACATGACAGCAGGAATGATGACAGATGTGCTTGAAAAGGCAGCTCAGGCGGCGAAAGCGGAGATAGCTGAAACCAAGAAAGGTGCCTCCAGCAATACTGTTGACGCGCGCCGTTTTAATGTGGTCACCGATTCGTCGCGTGACGCGTTGCTGACCGAGTTTGGCAAGGACACGTTGCAGGACCGGTATTTGTTGCCAGGCGAGAGCTACCAAGACCTGTTTGCGCGCGTTGCATCGGCCTATTCCGATGACGAAGCGCACGCGCAGCGTCTGTATGATTATATCTCCCGTCTTTGGTTCATGCCGGCAACGCCTGTATTGTCGAACGGCGGAACGGGTCGTGGCCTGCCCATCAGCTGCTATTTGAATTCGGTCGACGACAGCCTTGAAGGCATCGTCAACACATGGAATGAAAATGTCTGGCTTGCGTCGCGCGGCGGCGGCATCGGCACCTATTGGGGCAATGTCCGTGGCATTGGTGAGCCCGTTGGCCTGAACGGCAAGACGAGCGGCATCATTCCTTTCGTCCGCGTGATGGACAGCCTGACACTTGCGATTTCGCAAGGCTCGCTGCGTCGCGGCTCGGCGGCATGCTATCTCGACGTCAGCCACCCAGAAATCGAAGAGTTCCTCGAAATCCGCAAGCCATCGGGCGACTTCAACCGTAAGGCGTTGAACCTGCACCATGGCGTCCTGCTTTCCGACGAGTTTATGGAAGCGGTGCGCGCTGGCGAAGAATTCAACCTGCGCAGCCCAAAGACGGGCGAAGTGCGCAGCACGGTCGATGCACGGTCCTTGTTCCAGAAGCTTGTCGAAACCCGTCTTGCAACAGGCGAGCCATATATCATCTTCAGCGACACCGTGAACAACGCGATGCCAAAGCATCACCGTGATCTCGGCCTTAAAGTATCGACTTCGAACCTGTGTTCGGAAATCACCTTACCCACTGGTCGCGACCATTTGGGTAATGACCGGACAGCCGTTTGCTGCCTGTCGTCGCTCAACCTGGAAACATGGGACGAGTGGAAGGACGACAAGGTCTTCATCGAAGACGTGATGCGCATGCTCGACAATGTGCTGCAGGACTTCATTGATCGCGCGCCTGATGAAATGTCGCGTGCAAAATATTCTGCGGGTCGTGAACGCTCAATTGGCCTTGGCGTCATGGGCTATCACAGCTTCCTGCAGTCACGCGGCGTTGGTTTTGAAAGCGCGCTCGCCAAATCGTGGAATATGAAGTTCTTCAAGCATATCCGAGCGCAAGTCGACGAGGCATCGATGATGCTCGCCAACGAACGCGGTGCCTGCCCCGATGCCGAAGAAATGGGCGTCATGGAGCGGTTCTCGTGCAAGATGGCCATCGCGCCAACGGCATCGATTTCGATCATCTGCGGCGGCACAAGCGCTTGTATTGAACCAATCCCGGCCAATATCTACACGCACAAGACCTTGTCAGGCAGCTTCATCGTCAAGAACCCGTATCTGGAAAAACTGCTTCAGGGAAAGTCGAAGGATTCGACCAATGTCTGGAACAGCATCCTTGAAAAGGGCGGAAGCGTGCAGCATCTCGATTTCCTCACACCCGAGGAAAAGGACACGTTCAAAACTAGCTTTGAAATTGACCAGCGTTGGTTGATTGAGCTCGCCGCTGACCGCACGCCTTATATCGACCAGGCAACGTCGCTGAACCTCTACATTCCCGCCGATGTGGAAAAATGGGACCTTCTCATGCTGCACTTCCGCGCATGGGAATTGGGCGTAAAATCGCTATATTATCTGCGTTCGAAATCGATCCAACGCGCTGGTTTTGCCGGCGGTGTTGAAGCAGATAATACCGCCGAAGCCCCGGTCATCGAGCTTGCGGCGCAAACCGATTATGAAGAGTGTTTGGCCTGCCAATAAGGCACCCAGATAACACTTCGAAGTTATAAAATTTAGGTCCAAGGAGACAGATATGTCATTGTTAGAAGCACGCAATAGCTACAAGCCCTTTGAATATCCATGGGCTTATGACTTCTGGAAACGCCAGCAGCAGATCCATTGGTTGCCCGAAGAAGTACCCTTGGGCGAAGATTGCCGCGATTGGGCACAGAAGCTCTCGGATCACGAGCGCAACCTGCTCACGCAGATTTTCCGCTTCTTCACACAAGCCGATATCGAGGTGCAGAATTGCTACCACGAAAATTACGGCCGCGTGTTCAAGCCGACGGAAGTCAAGATGATGCTAACCGCGTTTTCCAACATGGAAACCGTCCACGTCGCCGCGTACAGCCACTTGCTCGACACCATCGGCATGCCCGAATCCGAATATTCGGCGTTTCTCGAATATGAAGAAATGGCGGCCAAGGTCGATTATATCCACCAGTTCGGCGTCGACAGCGACGAAGACATTGCCCGCACGCTCGCCATGTTCGGCGGCTTTACCGAAGGGTTGCAATTGTTCGCTTCGTTCGCGATGCTGATGAACTTCCCGCGCTTCAACAAGATGAAGGGCATGGGGCAAATCGTATCCTGGTCGGTCCGCGATGAAAGCTTGCACTGCGAAGGCATTACCAAGCTGTTCCACGCATTCTGCGCCGAGCGTGGCTGCCTCACCAAATCGGTGAAGGAAGACATTATCGATTGCTGTCAGAAGGTCGTCCGTCTGGAAGATAACTTCATCGACCTCGCGTTCGAAATGGGCCCAGTTCCCGGCATGACTGCAAAGGAAATCAAACGCTACATCCGCTACATCGCCGATTGGCGCTTGGGTCAGCTTGGTTTTCAGCCAATCTATATGGTCGAAGACCACCCGCTGCCATGGCTCGCACCATTGCTGAATGGTGTCGAGCACGCCAACTTCTTCGAAACCCGCGCTACTGAATATAGCAAGGCGTCGACTCGCGGCGAATGGGGCCAAGTATGGAGCAGCTTCGACAACCGCAAAAAGAAAGACGTCAGCGAAATCATCGCCGCGGAAAATGACGGCATGGACATGTTTGAACAAGCTGGGGTTGCTGCGGAGTAAGCAATCTCTCCGTGTAATTTCGGTCTAATTGATTAAATGTGCACCTAACTGTGGTTATCCATGGTGGCGGGCTGGCTCTACGCTTTTCTATATGAAGGCCTTGGCGCGGTCGCGGATCTTGAGACCGCTATGTATTTTTCGACGATAAGTTATGCCGGTATTGGCTTTGACGACCGCTATATCATGCCCGAATGGCGCCTTGTCGCGGCGATTGAGGAGATTAATGGCTTGCTGCTGCTCGGGTGGTCGACCGCCTTTTTTTGACCATTGTCGCGCGGCTCGGGCGGCGATGGGCGCTTGTCAGCACCAGCCGCGCCGACCGCCTTTATAATATCGGGCAAGCCCTTCTTCGACCAATAGTTCGCCGAGGCTTTTCCCACCGCGCGCAATGACCCGCAATTTTCGGCCATAGCGATCTTCATCGCGGTTGATGCTTTGCAGCGTGAAGGGACCAGCATTTACCAGCTGAAGCATCCGCCGCGTAGCCGCTGCGCCCAGTTTTGCCTCCGCTGCGCATTTAGGTTGATGGGTTTCGGGCGTATCAATATCGGCAATGCGGATCTTAGTTCCGCGATACCAAATCGTGTCGCCATCCACGACGCAGTTGGTGCCACCGCCGCTGTGGCACATGCCAAAGGACGCAGTTTCGGTGTCGGCGGCACTTGCGGCGAAGGCAGCGACGCCGCCAATCGGGGCTGTGCCAGATACTGTCCAGACACCCCCAAAAATGGCAACAGACAGCATCAACGTAAGCGAGAGAAACCGAGTCATAGTGCACTGGACCTTTGCGCGTGACCACCGACCGACCGAGCTGGATGCCACGTAAAAGCGGGCACCTTAACTTGATGCTCGGGTGGCGTCGCCGCACGATACCATGATTTACATACATGGCTCAACCGGTGTTAAAGTCACGGTGCTTTAGGTCTGATGTGGACCTAAGCGCTTGCCACCAAGGTTTGAATTGGACATGACTGCCCGATGCACGATAGTAAGCACCCGCGCACCGCATTTAAAATACTGACCGCCGCGCAATGGGCGCAGTTTGAAGCGGACGGACTGTTTAAGGGCGCACCCGTGGACCTTGCCGACGGCTATATCCATTTATCGACACAGGATCAGGTGCAGGGCACGCTGGAAAAGCATTTTGCGGGGCAGGACGGTTTAGTGATCGCTGAAGTCGATCTCGCTCCATTGCAGTCCCTGATCAAATGGGTGGTGTCCCGCGGGGGCGCGTTGTTTCCGCACATTTATGGTGACTTGCCGATGACTGCAATCATTGGGTATGTGCCGCAGATCAAAACGGGATAGCATGAACCGCGCCATTAAGGGCCCATCCATTTGTGTGGATGTCGCATCAACGCCTCAGGAAAGCCGGTTCGCGTCAGTAATTATTCCGGGGTCGGTTGCCGCGGCTGTCGACGTCGTCGGGTTCCCGCGCTACCTCTCCTAATGTTTCTGGTTCGTCATCATCGTTACGCTCACCGCGATAGGCGTCCATGTCGATCCGTCCGCTGCGGTCCATCTGGTTCATATGGTCAACGACGTCCTGTGCGTCATCGGGGTCGATCTGTGCCGGGTTGCTTGGCCCGCCGTGCCTGCTTTCATGGGCAGAGGCGCGATCAGTAATGCCACGAATGGCATCGTCGGGCACTGTCTGCGCCTGCGCGGCTTCATCGTCTTATTCGCTGTTGAAGGTTTCAGGCGCGGCGCCGATGGGGCGGCTATTGTCTGTCTGGGTCAAAGGCACATCCTTTCCTGTTAGGAAGGTACAAACGCCATTGAGGAACTGCTGTTCCCTCCGAACGTTCAGCCGTGCCAGTGAAAGGCTATATCGCTTTCGCCCGTGCATGTGCCGGTGATGTCGAAACGCCGTTCCAGTATATGTCCTGCCCCATCCTGATCCACCGCCAATATTGTGCTGCACCGCGTGCCATAAACTGTATTGCGGATGAAAATGGGGTGCGCGTTTTCAGGCAGGTCATGGGCATCTGCGAGATCGCCAAATAGTACCGCCGGATCGTCCGCTGCGCCATCGAGCCATATCTGGAGCGCGTGGTTTAATCGCTCTTTGCGCGGCCACTTTTCCCCTTTAACGGCATTAGAAAGGCCGTGGATCCCGTCACCCAACGATATTTTAAGATCCAATGGACGGTTCGACAGATATTGCAGACCGTCTTGATCGCCAATCAACAGGTTAAACGGGTTGAACGTAGCCAACGTCACCGGCACATCGCCGCTGGTCAGCCAGTCCGTAACCAAGGCACCGCGCGACGCTTTCTGTGGATCCGGGCCTTCGGGGTCTCGCACATTGGTCACAACGCCAAAGCGCCCATTGCGGCTTACGCCCATCCATGTGCCTTGGGATGAGATGTCGCGTCCCGCAATAATGGCAGGGGCATCGCCCCATGCTGCCAAGGGTGCGGCGTCGCGGGCATGATATTCGTCGCGGTTACCCGCAACCACCAAACGCCAACGCGGATGCGCATTCCAAGCGACCGAGACTACGCACATGGGGCGCGCCCTGCGATACGTGGCTCCAGCAGTTTCGACGCATCCTTCCAATCCGCCGACAGCCAAGCCTGTTGCTGCGGCCCTTTGAGAATAAGCGGCGTGCTGCGTTTTCCCTGCTCTGCCGCGTCATCAACGCTTATGATCGCAAAGACGGGCATGTGCGTCAGGTCACGCCAAATCCCTGCCATGGCGAACAAGGGCGGAGCTTCGATATCGCGGCGCTCCGGCTTTCGCTTGGCCGTTGGAATAATCGCCGTTGCCGGCACAAGGCAGCGCAATTCAACATGCCGCAAATTGCCAATCCAGAAAGGGCTTTCCACATTGCGGACGGTCGGCACCCATTGCACCTCCCCATTTGGCTTTAGGCTGTTAGGGGCGGGATAGCCCCAGACCATTGGCCGAATGACACGCTGCGATGTTCTGGCGGACCGCACGATAACTGGTGCAAACTCTCCAGGCCTCAAGTCGCCGCCGCCCCAAGGAGCAGGACCATGCGCTGCATCAAAGGCCTCCGCAATCGCCCCAGACGGCGCATCCAGGCGATAGGCGCGGGTCATACCAATCCGCTAAAGACCGCAGTTTCGAGCGCAACGGCTGATCACAATTGCTTTTCGTAAATACGATATACCTTATTAATCTTGCCATTAATGGCTTCGCCGACGGAATTCATCGGACCATTATCGTCGAGCACCCAACCAAATTCGCCGCGCGTTGCGCCAAAGTCGGCCGTCGATGAATCGCGGATCAGCGATACCAGCATGAAGGCCAGCTGGCTCGCCATTCTGGTCGATTGTAGCTTCTTGACCACGCCCATTAACGGCACACGCATTGTCCGGACCTTCGGCGCGCGGAGCCACCAAAGCAGTTTCGCCCAGTTAAACGGGAACAACGACCCGCCGAAGGTGCCCGTCTTCTCGTTAATATCGGGCCATGTCATCATGAAGGCCACAGGTTCCCCATCGACTTCCGCAATGCGTATCAGATCGTTGAAAACGATGGGTTTCAGTTGCTTTCCAGTATGGGCGACCTCGGCATCTGTGATCGGCACAAAACCCCAATTGCCGCTCCATGCGTCGTTCAAGATAGACAGAATGATCGCGGCTTCGGCATCGAAATTTTTCTTGTTCACCTTGCGAATGACAATGCGTTCGTTCCGTTCGCCCGACGCGACGATGCGTTGCACCAAAGGTGGAAAGGGCACGTCGATCGGGATTTGGTAAGTATAGAGGTCTTTGACACCCGCATAACCGGCCGCCTCAATCCACGCGCCATAAGCCGGGTTGTGATAGCCCATGAGTATAGTGGGTGGGTGATCATGGCCGTCAATCAGCAGCCCTGGTTCCTCCCAGATCGACAGGCTCAATGGCCCCAGTGAACGGACCATTTTCTTGTCGTGCAGCCACGCCTCTGCCGCAGCGATTAACGGCCCCGCAACGTCAGAATCTTCCGCTTCAAAAAAGCCCCAATTGCCAACGCCCGGCCCCATGCCTTGTTCTGGCGGCTGTTTCAGCGCGAGATGGTCCATATGTGCGGAGATGCGGCCAACGATACGGCCAGCGCGCTCGGCAAGGTAAAGCTGCGCCTCACCATGGCCAAACCAAGGGTTTTTTCCCGGTGTGATAGTTGCCATCACATCGCTTTTTAGCGGCGGTACCCAATTGGGATCGCCCGCATACAAGCGAAAAGGCAGATCAACAAATGTCTTTTTATCGGCCATCGTCACAACTGGGCGAATATTAATCTGTGTCATTCTGTATCCCTGAAACTCTATGCAGCGCGCGGTCCTTATTCTTCGGTACGAACCAAAACGGTTTCGCCTATCAAGAAGAATAACAAGAACGGACCCCATGCCGCAATCCAGGGCGGGTACGCGCCCAGATTCCCCATTGCGAGGGCGAAATTATCAGCGACAAAGTAGGTAAAGCCCAATGCCATACCGATAACGGCCCTCAGGAAAAGTGCGCCCGAACGGGCAAGGCCAAAGGCCGCAACCGCGCCAAGCAAAGGCATCAACAGCGTCGACAACGGTCCCGAAAGCTTATGCCACAAAATGCCTTCCAGATTGTCTGTATGGCGACCAGCGGCTTTTAAATCGTCAATCGCGCGCATCAGCGGCAGGAAGGCCAAGCTGTCGCCATCCACTTTGACATAGTTAAATCGGTCAGGCGTAATGCCCCTGCCGATTATCAAATTGCCCGGCTTGGTTTCTGTAGTCGTGGCAACATCAAACGAGTTTGCGTTTTCCAGTTGCCATGCGTCGCCAGTATAGCGCGCCTGCGTCGCAGTCACGACTTGCCGTAATCCGCCATTTGCGCGCAGATAAATACGAACATTTTCAAGCACAGTGTCATCGCCTGATCCAACCACATTGCCCGCTTTGATAAGATCATTGCCCTCGCGCACCCACACATTATTTCGCGCGTCACTATTGGGCGCAACCGCGCCATATTCTGCCGCTTGCCAAACCTTCAGGCGGGCCGTGTTTGGCGCGACTACAGCATCGTTGAAGACAAAAGAAATAAGCGCAACGCCAAGGCTTGCGACAAACATCGGCGCTAATATCTGATGCGCCGATAGGCCGGCTGCTTTCATGGCAACGACTTCGCTGTTCTGGCTTAGCCCGGCAAATGCAATCAACGTTCCGAGCAAGGCAGAAAATGGCAAAAATCGGGCAATGATTTGTGGCGCGCGCATCGAAATATACTGCAGAACATCGCCTTGGTCATTTCCGGGAACGGCCAATATCTTGCCGCTTTCGCCCAGCAAATCCAGCGTCATCAGTATAAGGACAAGCATCGTAAGCACGGCGAAACTGCGGATGATAAACAACTTGGCCATGTACATGGTGATGTTGCGCGAAGGGAAGAAATGCATCCGTTATGGCTCCGCCTGAGGCGCTGGCATGCCTAAGGTTGCCAACCGAGATTTGCGGCCAAAGCGGAATAAGCGCTTTAACCATTTTCCGGCCTTCGACGCGAACACTTCAAGTGCACCGATAGGCTGCCCACCCGGCACATGCGCGATCACATGATACATCCATAGGATGAGGCCAGCAAATAACAGGAAGGGCACCCATAAAGCAAAGAACGGGTCAACGACGCCCATGCCGCCGACGCTTTCGGCATATTCGTTGATCTTGTGATAGGTTACCACCATCACAATCGACAAAAACACCCCAAGTGCCGAGGTTGACCGCTTTGGCGGAATGGCCAGTGCAAGCGCCAAAAACGGCAGCAACAGCATCATTGCGACCTCGACAAGGCGGAAATGGAAATTGGCCCAGGCCTGATTACGTTCCGACGCAGGTTTTTGCGCATCGCCACCGATGTGCACCAACTCGGTAATCAAATATTCGCGGTCTTTGCCGCCGCGATTCCGAAAATTCTCAATCTGTGGCAGCGGGATCGGCACGTCATGGCTGGTAAAGCTTAACAAGCGCGGCGATTTGTAGCTCGGCGCATCGTGGACAAGCGTCCCTTTTTGCAAACGTAATAATATTGTGTCGGGATCGTCCGTGCGCAAAAACTGCCCTTTTTCAGCCGTCACTGCGATAGTTTGACCATTGTTGCTTTGTGCGAAGACAAACATACCCGACAATTCATTGCCATTATTTTTGCTCTCATCGATACGCACGGTCAGATTTTTGCCAACATTGTTGAACTCACCCACCCGCACCTTTGCACCAAAGGCGCCTGATCGAAGTTCAAAGCGCAGTTCTTCATAAAGGTAGCGCGCGCTTGGCTGCAAGAATCCCACAATGGTAAAGTTAACAGCGGCAAGTGCAATGGCCAACAGGAACGGAACGCGCAGAAGCCGGAAATAACTCATGCCAACGGCGCGGAAAATGTCGAGTTCTGAGGACGTTGCTAGGCCTCGGAAGGCCAATAAGATACCAAGCAACAAGCCAATAGGGATACCCAGTGACAGATATTCAGGTATCAGGTTGGCGAGCATGCGCCATACGACGCTGACAGGTCCGCCCTCTGCCGCGACAAAGTCGAAAAGGTTCAGCATCTTTTCCAGCAACAGCAAAGATGCCGCAATTGCCAGCGTGGCAAGCAACGGTAACATCACGCGCCGGAAGATATAACGGTCAGTGGCAGTGATAAATTTCAACTTATGGTCGCCCTGTCACCCTAATTTGGCCGCAAACTACTCCGATAGACGCTTCCAGGTTCAGGGGCAACATCGATGCTGTACCGAAAACAGGGATATCGGACATAAAATTCCAGGAGTTTCAATATGAAGAAATATGTCGCCCTTTTGGCTGTGGTTGGTTTGGTGCTGGTTTCAGGCACGGCAACCGCGAGCCAAGAATTGACCAACGACCTTTCGCGATGCGCACCTGGCAATGGTCCTGCGGTGCTGGTTTCCGTGCGCGGCATAAAAGTACCGAGCGGCAACATCAGGGTCCAATCCTATCCCGCAAGCCCAGACGCATGGTTGGCCAAGGGCCGTTGGCTGCACCGCGTTGAAAGCCGCGCAAGCGCAGGCGGCATGGATATTTGCATTCCCGTGCCGTCCGAAGGCAAATACGGCATAGCCGTCCGGCATGATCTCAACGGTAACGGAAAAACCGACATCACCCAAGACGGCGGCGGATTTTCGAACAATCCAAGCATAAGCATTCTGAATTTGGGTAAGCCATCGGTGCACAAAGTTGCTTTTGCAGCAGGGCCTGGCGTCACCCGGATCACCGTCAATCTGAAATATATGTAAGGACGATATTTGGCTTTAGTGGCGCTCCTTTCGAACCCCAATTCAACTGGCAACAGGTCACTGTTGCCGGCGGTTCGAACCTATTGCGCCAAGAACTCGGATATCTTCCATTACGAAGTCGAAGAAATGGGCCAGATTGCCAAAGCGCTGGAAATGATTGCCCGGGTGAAGCCAAAGGTGCTTGTCATCAATGGCGGCGACGGCACTGTTCAATCTGCGCTGACCGAGCTTTACCATGGCGGCCATTTTGAAGGCACGCCGCCGCCGGTTGCGGTGTTGCCAAACGGCAAGACAAACCTGATTGCGCTAGATTTGGGTGTAGAGGGCGATCCGCTTGAAGCGCTCGCACGGATCATGGAAGTCGCAAAGGGCGACCTGTCCGAACATATTGTCGTGCGCGAACTTATCGCACTGAGCGACGGCAGCGAGGACGCACGTCCGGTTCTTGGAATGTTTCTTGGCGGCGCGGGTCTTGCCGAAACAATCCTATATTGTCGGCATAAAATCTATCCCTTGGGGCTGCCCAACGGGCTAAGCCATTTTTTGACCGCAATTGCCGTGATTTTCTCAACCTTTGTCGGGGTCAAGGCGAGCTTTCTGCCCGAACGGTCCAAGCCGGTGAGCATCTCATTCATCCGCAACGGAGAATTGCAGGGCACTTTTGCGGTGCTGATTGTGACGACGCTCGAAAAATTGCTGCTTGGCGGGCAAGCCGGAAACAGCAAGCAGCGTGGGCTGATGAAGTTTTTGGCGGTTGACCAAGCCCCAATGGCCATGCTGAAAATGATGGCGGCGTCGCTGCGTGGTAAATTGGGACAGACAGCGATGACAGGCGTGCATTTCCAACAAGGTGATGTCATTCGTATCGATAGTGAACAAAGTAGTGTTGTTCTGGATGGCGAAGTGTTTGAGGCCTATTTGGGCAGCCCCATTGTTCTTCGGTCCACGCCGCCTGTACCGTTCCTCAAACTTGCCGCTTAACAAGCTGCGGTGAACAGGGCTAAACCCCCCGACATGCATTCGCTTACGCAACTTGTGGCTGAAGAGCTGGCTGTTCCAGCGCAAGCGGGTGTCTGCGACTTTGCCGCGCAGATTGCCGCGCAATATGGCGATGCGGCGCGCGCTGTCTTATTCTATGGTTCTTGCTTGCGATCCGAACAATTGCAGGGCGAAATGCTCGATTTCTATCTCATCGTTTCGGACTATCAGGCCGCTTATGGTAAGACGTGGCTTGCGACTTGGAACCGCCGTTTACCGCCCAATGTTTTCCCGTTTCAGCATGATGAGCTAATCGCCAAAGTCGCGGTGTTGAGCGAGAGAGACTTCCACGATCTTAACCGGCCCGCCGCGTCTGCTGTATCGGTGTGGGCGCGCTTTGCACAGCCGTCACGCCTGGTTTGGTGTGCCGACGCAGCTGCCCGGGTATCCGCAGTTAATGCTATCTGCGGCGCGGCCCCGACGTTGTTGAACGCGGCGCTGGCGTTTGTTGAACGCGAGGTTGATGTGCTTGATTTATGGCAATCCGGGTTTCAGATGACCTATAGCGCCGAGTTGCGCGCCGAACGTAAAGACCGGCCATCGTCGGTGATCGCGTTTGACCCCGAACGCTACGAACGCATCGGGGCTGCCGCCTTGCATCATACGCAGATCGCCAACGCACTGCGCGGCGGCAAAATTGTGCTGCTGCCTGATGTCGATGGCAGAATTGCTCTCGAGAAAAACCGATGGCCAGGCCTGCGTCGGCGCGGCAAGCTGTTGACCATTGCACGGCTTGGCAAGGCCGCGTTCACCTATGCTGGCGGGATCGATTATCTGGCGTGGAAGATAAACCGCCATGCAGGCACGCACATCCATATTCGGCCATGGCAGCGCAAATGGCCCTTAGTCGCCGCTTTGTTTCTGGTGCCGAAGCTTTTGGCGAGAGGCGCGGTGCGCTAGGGCATGATGCGTTTGCCCTGTGCCAACAGCAGCAGCGCAAAGACCCCGGCATAGCCGGCAGGCAACCACAGGCTATCAAGCCCGAAAAAACCGAACAGCAGCGCGCCGATAGCAGCGCCACTGACAAGTCCAATCCATAGCAAAAGATAGGGCACCCACGCAAACCGCGCGCCGCCGCTCATCAATGTCGCAAGCCCCTGACCAATCTTAACCAACGCGCCCGTCATATAAGTGAGCCCGAAAGAGACCGAACCCTCGCGTTCAAAAAGCGTGTTTTCCAAACCCATGCAAAATGCCGCGAGGCAAAGGCCAAAGAGCAGAAATTCGAAGCTTGCGATTACAGGCGCGGCAAACAGCAATATGGATATGATGATGAGGATATATGCCTGCCGCCGCGACGGCGAGAGCATATTCTTGCGGCCAATAAGCGACCCTGCAACCACGCCACCGATAAAGCTTAACAACAACAGCGACACCATGCCGACATAGGGCGCGCCTTCGACCACACCGACGCTAAAGCGCGTGGAATTGCCGCTCATAAAAGACAGGAAAAACCCGCCGCTAGCCAAAAAGCCGATGGCGTCGACCATGCCCGCCATGGCCGCGAAACTTACGGCCAATATCCGGGCATTCCGGTCAAGCTTGGTCATAGGCCAGCCGTCAGATAATCCCTACGGCTTTGCCCGCGCGTTCGAAGCGGTCGAGAATGTCAGCGACCTGTTCGCTGCTATGTTCGGCGCATAATGAACACCGCAGCAAGGTCATGCCCGCTGGTGTCGCTGGTGGCCGCGCCAAGTTCACATATAGCCCGTTTTCAAGCAACGCCGCCCACATGGCCGCGCCCTTTTCCAGATCGGGCATGATCACGGCAATGATCGCGCTTTGCGCATTGGGTGTGCCCAATTGGAAGCCCAAATCGCGCAGGCCCTGATGCAGGCTCTTCGAATTCTCCCACAAATGCCCGCGCTTATTGCTATTGTGCATCAGCTTGCGGATGCTCGCGGCGGAACATGCGACGACCGAAGGTGGAAGCGAGGCGGTGAACACATAAGGGCGGCACACGAGCCGCATGATTTCGAACTTCGGGTGGTTTGACACACAGAAACCGCCAACCGTGCCGACAGATTTGGAGAATGTGCCGATGATGAAATCAACATCGTCCAACACGCCTTGCTCTTCGGCAACACCCCGGCCATTTTCGCCAATGAAACCCATCGAGTGCGCTTCATCGACCAAGATCATCGCGCCCGCTTCTTTCGAAACGCGGATCATCTCCTTCAAAGGAGCAACATCGCCAAGCATCGAATAGACGCCCTCAAGCACCACCAACTTGCCTGCATCGGCGGGCAAACGCTTAAGGCGCTTCTCAAGCGCTTCCACGTCATTATGGCGGAAGGCAACGATTTCGGCATCGCCCATTTTGCAGCCATCATAGATCGACGCATGGCTGTCGATATCGAGGATGATGTAATCGCCCTTGCCCGCGATCGTGCTGATAATGCCTAAATTGGCCTGATAGCCCGTCGAAAAGACCATCGCATGGTCCATTCCGTAAAATTCCTTCAACGCGTCTTCGCATTCCTTGTGGCCCTGAAACGTACCATTCAGAACGCGGCTGCCCGTGGTGCCCGCGCCAAATTCGTCCAAAGCTTTCTTGCCTGCCGCGATGACATCATCATCAAAGGTCATGCCCATATAATTATAGGTGCCAAGCAGGATCGTTTCCTTGCCATTGACGACGGCAACGGTTGGGGACTTCACCTCTTCCATCACAAGGCTGAACGGGTCCTTCACACCAGTGGCGAGCAGACCTTCGCGCTGGGCGATTAAAGCGTCAAATTTTGAAAATAAGTCAGTCATTACCGTCTCTCGTAAAAAATTAGGCAGCGGTTAGCTTGGTCACGGCATCGACCAACTGGCCGACATTTTCGATCTCTGCCTGCAAATTCATGCTGATGATGATGTCGAAGCTGTCTTCGACTTCCGCGACAAAGTCCATGACGGTCAGGCTGTCCCATTCAAGGTCGCCAGCAAAGGTTGTTGTCTCACTGACATCAACGCCTTTTTTGTTAAATGGCGCAATCAAGCCCTTCAGGCGATCAAACATTTCGCTTCGGTCAGTCATTCGTAAATCCTCGAAATAGGTTGCGACTATTGCGCTATATCGTGGCGCTATGGCAAGGGAATAAGGCGGCAAAAGGGCAAGGCCAAGGCGCTACATCCACCCTTGCTTGCGATACCATGTTACTGTGTCCTGAAGCCCCTTTGGTGTGGCCATTTCCGGCTTCCAAAGTTCGGGCGCTGGCGCGGCGTCCGGGTCAATGGTCCAGTCGGGATGCGCAAGATAATTGGCGCGATCCGGCGTCAACTTTGCCTTTGGTCCCCGAATAGCCCGATCGGCCCATCCCGCAATATTTAGAAGAAAGCGCGGCGCGTGCACTGTTGTGATTTTGCGTCCGACTGCCGCGCCAATGGCCTTGGCAAAAGCTTCATGGCTCCACCCGCCCACCATAGAGTCATCAGCCTCAAAAACCCGCTTCGATACATCAGAAGCCGACAGCAATGTCACAAGCAAACGCGCCAAATCATCGACATGGATGACGGAGACGCGTCCGCGTGGCGGCAACAAGGCCCAGCCTTTAGCAGCAATACGAAACATGTCGAACATTTCGGTGTCACCGGGGCCGTAGACTCCCGGCGGACGGATGACGGTCCAGTCGAGTTTGGAGCAGCGCACCAAATATTCTGCTTTCGCTTTACTGGCACCGTATATCGACAAGGCAGGGTGGCGGGCGGCGAGTGAGGAAACATGGACGAAGCGACCGATGCTTGCCGATGCTGCTGCAGCGAGCATAAGTTTCGTACCCGTCACATTACCGCTTTCAAAACCTGCCGCATCGGGCGCGTTTACGACGCCTGCGACATGTAAGACGGCATCGGCCCCTTTGCATAATTCGATGAGGCTGGCGGCATCATCCAGGCGCCCATGTACCCAAGTTACCCCGGCTTTCTTGGGCTGGTCGCGCCGCGTCAACGCGCGCACATGCCAACCAGCGGCAAGCAGTCGGTCAAGCGTTATCCGCCCGACAAAGCCCGTCGCGCCCGTCAGCGCAACTGTCTTCACAGAAGAACCAGTTGATCGCGGTGGACAAGAACGGAGCGCGGCACAGTCCCCAATATGGACGCTAACTCGCTTGACCGATGTCCGCAAATCCGTGCGGCATCGACCGCGTCATATTCCGAAAGTCCACGCGCAATGGCAATATCGTCATCGGCGCTAATGTCTATGACATCGCCGCGCTTAAACTCGCCCTCAACCGACAAGGCGCCGGCGGGCAGCAAGCTGCTGCCGTTTTTCAACGCCTTAACCGCACCATGATCTATGCGGATGCGGCCCTTGACCGTTAGCCGCCCGCTGAGCCAGCTTTTGCGAGCCTTGGCCCCTTCACGCGGGACGAAGAAGGTCGCTGCGCCACCTTGCTCCAATGCCAAAAGCGGGTGGTCGCGCAGGCCCGATGCGATGACAAGGCCAATCCCTGCGCGCGTTGCAATGTCGGCGGCATCAAGCTTGGACGCCATCCCGCCCGACCCCATGCCAGAGGAGGAACCTTCGGCCACCATCACCCGCACGCGGCCATCAATCTTCTCGACGGTTGGCAGCAACATAGCGTCGGGCAAATGTGGCGCGCGGTCGAACAGGCCATCGACGTCGGACAGCAACACCACGCCAGCGGCACCCGCTGCTTGCGCAACACGGGCGGCCAAACGGTCGTTATCGCCAAAACGAATTTCTTCGGTGGCCACGCTGTCATTTTCGTTGATTACAGGCACCGCGCCTGCCCCCAACAGGCGGTCCAACGTAGCGGCGATGTTCAAATAGCGGCGGCGGTCTTCAAGATCATCAAGCGTGACCAATATCTGTGCTGCGGCCAAGGACTGCGCTTCCAACAAATCAGCCCAGATGCCAGACAGCACAATTTGCCCCACAGACGCAGCTGCCTGCGCATCGGCAAGGCTGGCGCGGCCACCCTTGTCAAAGCCCAAGCGGCGGGCACCCAGCGCAATCGCGCCGGACGTCACAATGATGATCCGTTGCCCCGCCTTATGCCGTGCGCTGATATCGGCGACGAGCGTTTGCAGCCATTCCTGCCGCAATTTGCCGTCGGGCTGCACCAACAGCGACGATCCGACTTTCACCACCAATAAGGGGCAAGATAGTGGCAGGAAGGCAGCGTTCAGATTGGCGACCATGTCCCGTCCTCGGAAATGCCGTCGGCTTTCGCGCCTTCGATGCCGCTTTTGGCAGGCAGCGCCTCCAAAATCCGGTCGAGTACAAGATCAACGCCTTGGCCCGTTGCGCCCGAAATCGCGATAACATCTTTCGCGCCAGCGGCATGAAGCTGCTGTGCGATATCGGCCATCAATTCCGGATCCAGCAAATCGCCCTTATTGAGCGCAACAATTTGCGGCTTTTCATCAAGTGCTGCGCCATATTCACTCAATTCTGCACACACGACATGCCACGCATCAACGGGGTCATCCTGCGTCGCGTCAATCAAGTGAATGAGAATGCGGCAGCGTTCGATATGCCCCAAGAAACGGTCGCCAATGCCAACACCTTCCGCGGCGCCGGCAATAAGCCCGGGAATATCGGCAAGCACGAACTCGCGCGATTTATGGTCCACGACACCCAATTGCGGACGCGTGGTCGTGAACGGATAATCGCCGACCTTCGCTTTGGTATTCGACACTTGGTTGATGAATGTCGATTTGCCCGCGTTCGGCATACCGACAAGACCGGCATCGGCCAGCAGTTTCAGCCGCAACCAAACATACATTTCTTCGCCAGGCCAGCCTGGGCCATGTTCACGCGGAGCCCGGTTTGTCGAGCTTTTATACGAAGCATTACCGCGACCGCCATCACCGCCGCGCAGGAACACAACGCGCTGCCCTACCGCGGTAAGGTCAAACAAAAGCGTGCGCTCCTCATCATCGGCAAGCACCTGCGTTCCAACTGGAACCTGAATGACGAGTTCGTCGCCATATGCGCCATGGCGGTCTCGGCCCATGCCTTGAATACCGCGCATGGCTTTGAAATGCTGTGCATAGCGAAAGTCGATAAGCGTGTTCAGGCCGGCCACAGCTTCAAAAATGACATCACCACCCTTGCCGCCATTGCCGCCATCAGGGCCGCCATATTGAACATATTTCTCGCGCCGAAAGCTGACAGCCCCGGGGCCACCTGCGCCAGAACGGACAAAAATCTTAGCTTGGTCAAGAAAATGCATAATTGGCCTTTAGGGGAGAATGCCGGTTTTGGCCAGTGTCGGGTTAGCTACCCAATATCGTCACCCTGAAATCGGTTCAGGGTCCATCGTGCATCTCAACCCTACGGTCGAAGCTTGCAAATGGATGCTGAAACAAGTTCAGCATGACGTGTGTCGAAGGTTGGTGGAGCCTAGGGGAGTCGAACCCCTGACCTCTACACTGCCAGTGTAGCGCTCTACCAGCTGAGCTAAGGCCCCATATAGCCGCCCAGAAGCGGCCTTGGTGAGGAGCGCCACTAGCGGGCGCTCCTATATATATCAAGCGCGAAGATTAGATGTCGTCAGGTTCGCCTTCGGTGCCGGCAACGCCAAGATCTTCGTCACCACCCAAGTCAACATCATTGTCTGGCGAAACGTCGCCGTCGACAGCATCGACGTCAATGTCGAGATCGTCATCGGCCAGATCACAGTCGTCTTTTTTCTTTTCGACTTCTTCAAACGGCATTGGCTGCTTCGATTTCAGAACTGGCTCTGGCGTCCACTGGTTGCCGCATTCGATGCATTCAACCGGCTCATCCTTGGTCAGATCATAAAAACGAACGCCACATTTCGGGCAAGTGCGCTTGGTTCCCCATTCAGACTTGATCATGGCGGCCTTAAATCCTTTTTAAACTGGCTTGGAAAGGCAATCCACGTCTGTGAATCACCGTCAATTGGCGCGGCCTTTGCCACAGCGACGCGCCGCTGTCAAAAATTACTGTGGTCGTTGACTTGATCGCGCATCATCCGCAAAGCGAAAAACATCATGTACAGTGCGCAATCTCGTTCCGGCAGTTTCCAGCCAAGCGGCCCGTTACGCGGCACGCTTAAGGTTCCTGGCGACAAATCCATCTCACATCGCGCTCTTATGTTGAGCGCACTTGCAGTGGGGACAAGCAATATCTCTGGCTTGCTTGAGGGCGAAGACGTTTTGGCCACTGCCGCCGCCATGCGGGCAATGGGCGCACATATTGAACGGAACGGCGAAGGCAGTTGGACAGTGCACGGCGTTGGCGTCGGTGGCCTCATGCAGCCTTCTGGTGCGCTGGACATGGGTAACAGCGGCACCTCCACGCGGTTATTGATGGGGCTGGTCGCCAGCCACCGGCTAACCGCGACGTTCATTGGCGATGCAAGCCTGTCCAAACGCCCCATGGGCCGCGTGATTGATCCGCTTAGCCAAATGGGCGCCGAGTTTTCGGCGAGCCCCGGCGGGATGCTGCCGCTGATGGTGCGAGGACTGGTGCCCGCCATACCGATTAGCTACCGCCTGCCGGTGGCCTCTGCGCAAGTCAAAAGCGCCGTCTTGCTGGCGGGGTTAAACATTGCGGGCATCACCGAAGTCATCGAGCCAGTGCCCACCCGCGACCATAGCGAACGGATGTTGCGCGGTTTTGGTGCAGATTTAACGGTCGATGTCGGTGCAGATGGCGTGCGCCATATTCGGTTGATGGGTGAGGCAGAGCTGAAGCCGCAGCAAATTGAGGTTCCCGGCGACCCTTCGTCAGCCGCGTTCTTCGTGGTCGCCGCTTTGATTACGCCAGGCAGCGAAGTGACCGTTACCCATGTCGGCATGAACCCGACCCGCACCGGCATGTATAAGATGCTACGGGCGATGGGCGCTGACCTTACCTATTCCAACGAACGCGAAGTCGGCGGCGAGCCAGTGGCCGACATCACCGCGCGGCACTCGGTTTTGCGCGGCATCAACGTGCCGCCCGACGTTGCGCCAAGCATGATTGATGAATTTCCGGTATTCTTCGTCGCCGCTAGTATGGCACAAGGCCGGACGACGACGAGCGGGCTGGACGAACTGCGCGTCAAAGAATCCGACCGCCTTGCGCTCATGGCGACTGGCCTCAGAGCCATTGGTGCGCAGGTTGAAGAGCGTGAAGATGGGCTCATCATAGAAGGCAGCGGCGGCGAACCCTTAGAAGGCAGCGCGACCGTGACAAGTGCACTGGACCACCGCATCGCGATGAGTTTCGCGGTGGCAGGGCAGAATTGCTATCACGCGGTCACCGTTGACGACGTATCGCCTATCGCGACTAGTTTTCCGACATTTGAAGACATTCTAAAAAATCTGCAGGCGCAGCATTGACCGAATATCTGTCGCTCTTCGCCGCGGATCTTGTCGGCTTCGCTGGCAGCTTTTTCATCGTGGCAGCTTTCACCTATAGCAACCTCACGAAGCAGATGAACGCCTTGTGGTTCAATGCGGCAAACTTCCTTGGCGTGGCGTTGCTAACCATATCGTTGACGGTAAATTTCAATCTTCCGACGATGGTTTTGGAAGTCGTCTGGATGGCAATTGCGCTTTTTGGCATTATTAAGGCGCTGATGACGCGCCCTGCTGACGCAGACGCAGCGAAATGATTATCGCCGTTGACGGGCCAACTGCCTCGGGCAAAGGCACTTTGGCAAAGGCATTGGCGGCGCATTTCGGGTTGCCGTTTTTGGACACGGGCCTGCTCTACCGCGCGGTAGGCAGGCACGTCCAATTGCGTAAGGGCAACCCCGACGATCCGGCGGACGCTTTGGCTGGATGTGGCTTTCCCGAAAGCATTCTTGATGATCCGGTTCTGCGGAACGAGGAGGTTGGCGGCCTTGCAAGCCGTGTGTCCATCCACCCCGACGTGCGTGCCGCACTTAACAAGCGGCAGGTGGATTTCGCCAATCAACCCGGCGGGGCATTGCTTGACGGCCGCGATATCGGCACGGTCATTGCGCCGCATGCTGCGGTAAAGCTGTTCGTTACCGCCCCTGCAGAGATCCGCGCACGGCGACGCCACGATGAAATGCAACGGCAGGGCATCAATGTCCCGTTTGCGGATATCCTCGCCGACATCCGTGCCCGCGACGAACGCGATATGGGCCGCTTGGATGCCCCATTAAAACCCGCCGAAGACGCGCTATTGCTTGATACCGGCGATTTGACTATAGGCGACGCCGTTCAAGCTGCGATATCTTTGGTGGAGTCGAAACTCCGTCAGAAGTAAGTGGCGGGGCGTTTCGCAGGAAAGCTGCGTCATGCTGAACTTGGTTCGGCATCTTACTATGGCATTGGCCTTCATCAGTAAGACCCTGAAGCACGTTCAGGGTGACAGGCACGTTTCTTCGTTACCCTCTTAAAACGAACGCTTTGCTGCTATTCGGGCGTCAAGGCAACTCTGGTCAAAGACCGTCGGAACCAACCGGCTGGCCGGACAAAAAGTACGTAAGGAAACTCTAACCTATGGCAACTTCGCCAAACCCGACCCGCGACGATTTCGCGGCACTTCTCGACGAATCACTTGGTGGCGCAGACGGT
>NZ_JARXAI010000044.1 GCF_029865925.1 Sphingorhabdus sp. | reverse complement strand
AAATGTCTCTGTGCCGTTATCGGATGAGGATGAAAGTTCGCACTCGGTGCTCTTCTACGGTCGTTCGTATGAAACCGATTCAAATATATTGTTCAATCGTGAAGCTTTTGCCGACACCTTACTAGAACTCGGCGGTTTCCGTAAATATCCTTACAACTATACTAACTTCGGTGCCAAATATCTTTGGAGCATTAATCCAGACACTAAGTTCCGGGCAGGTGTCCAGTTTGCCACTGTTGACTTTGAGGATACCTTCCCAGATTCCTCGCCCTATGCTCCGAACAAGACTGAGTTTCCTATTTTTAACGCTTCGTTTGTTTCTCAAGTTACAGACAATTTGCGTGTAGAGGTTGAGGGTCATTATCAGGCGCCAAAGCTAAGAAACACGGAACTCGACCCGATGATTTGCTCAATTCCCCGCGTGGCAGACCTTCCGGCCAATGTTCGTGCCCTGGCTCCCTCTTCAGGCTTCGCGACAGCATCGGCATTCGAGGCATTTGCTGCGGCCAACGGGCTGCCGCGCGGTTGTGTTACTAACCCTCAATTCAACTTTGGCAGGGCCAATGTTTCGGCAAAGCAGGGCATTTATATAAATCCTGCTAATGGCAAGCCATATGGTACCTTAGACAACCCATTTCCAATCGGAAACCCGATGGGCTTCGTGATCCAGTCGGTTGCAGGCTTCGGCACAGGCATTCCTACTAAAGGCATTGGCGACGTTGACCAATTCGTTTCCGGTTACGTTGACTACGGTATTAATGGTCGCGCGACATATCGTTGGGCTCCGTGGTTGGAAACTGTAGTCGGTCTGCAAAATACGTCCTACAAAGATAACTCAGACCCGGTTTTTGGGGTTCGCGACGTAACTGTGAGTTCAACTGGCGTTTATGGTGATCTTCGCTTTGACGTGCCTCTGCTAGAGGGCCTTAAAGTATCGCTGGCTGGGCGCCAAGACTTTAACACCAGTTTCAAAGACGCGACGGTCTGGAAACTTGGTCTGCGGCAAGAACTCCCTGCAGGTTTCTACCTGCGCGCTGGCGGCGGCACCTCTTACAGTGCACCTAAGATCAATGAAATCGGTGCATTTGGTCCAACCCAGAACCTCAACCCAGGCCTGGAGTCTCAGTCGGTCAAAGCCTACAATTTAGGTGCTGGGATCAATGGAGAGTTTTCCGACGGGACGTTTAACATTGAGCTTGGCTATTTTGACACGGAGATCGCAAACCAATTTTCGAGGCCTACCGTTGACTCAGTCTGCCTGGAGTATGCTCGCGAAACTCGTGCGGGCCAACCTCGGACACTAGACGAAATCACGCGCAACCGGGCTTCGATCATAACACCAGATGCATTCTGCGCTACGGCTGCTTCAGGCAACTTGCCGGGGATACAAACTGTTGCTGTGAACACTCGGGCATTGCAGGATATTAAGGGCTTCACCGTTGATTTGTCGTTGGACACAGATCTAATTCAAGCTGACTTCACATTCACCAAGTCAGAGTCCTTGGAACCAAACCCCGTGCGGGGTTTGCTAGCTCGCACCGATGGGACGACAGCCGATCTTGGCTTCGTAGTACCAGGCCCAGCGGGTATCAATAAAACGCGTCAGTCGGCCGAACGGCCAGAATGGTCGCTGTCTAGCCTCGTGACTATCACGCCAAGTGATCGCTGGGCACTCTCGTTCAACCCACGCTATCAAGGTCCGGAATATGCTTATGCCTCTTCGGCTGCGGCACGTTTAGTAAACGCGGCTGGCGAACGTGTGATCAAAGACGTTAATTTTGGTAATTACTTCGTCCTGAATGCGTCGCTGCAGTATTATCTGGGTAGCGAGAAGCAGCATCGGTTCATGCTCCGTGCCGTGAATGTTTTGGGCGAAGACTATTTTGAACGTGCCTCCGGTGGCTCGACATTGCAAGTTTCGCGCGGTGCCGTGCGCGGTGAGATTGGACCGCAAAACAGCGCATACTACCGCCAATATGGCTGGAATGGCAAACCGCGGTCGTTTTGGATGCAGTACGAATACCGTTTCTAGATTGTGATCCCGACGCCGCTGTCCGCGGCGTCGGGTTTTCTACTGTGTGCAACTTTCAGGCGCATTAGCGGTTCATGATAGAAGCAGTCTGGAAACACCCGTCCCCGTAGGAGTTGCTTTTTATGCGTAATATCTTCGGCTTATCACTGGCCATCACATTTCTGGGATCAACTTCGTTAGTGACGCCCCTGAAGGCGCAAACGGTCGATCGGCCGGTCGGTGCGGTTATCGACGCCGGTGTGGTCACGACGCGCCAAGCAGTCACGCCAGCTGGCGTCCAAACCATATTTGACGGACGCGTCCATGCATCCGCATTTGGCAAAGACAACATCTTATGGGTGCTTAGCCGCAGCCACCTTTACCAGTTCGATTGGCTTGAAAATCGGATGATAGCAAAAGTTGCCATTGACGGGATTGGCGGCATTCGCGGCTTGACCATTGACCCTGTTACAGGCGATCCTTTGATAAGCACTGTTACGGGTAAAAGCAAAAACCCCAACCCCAAATTGCCCGAAATGCCGGGTAAAGTCCGGCTGATGCGGTGGACGAATGGAGGCTTTATGCAAGTCGGGGGCGATCTTGGTACCGCGTCTGCCGGCCAGCCTGCAATCGCAGGGGGTAGCATTCTGGTACCTGTGACAGCGAAAAACAGCCTCGCCATTGTTGACGCAAAAACGGGCGTGGCGCGGCAGGCGAATGTAGGCATCGCGCCCGCGGCAGTCGTGGCGCACGGGAACATTTCTTATGTCGCCAATTGGGGCGGCGAAAAGGCGATGGGGACGCAGGCAAGCGCACCAACTGGCCTTGACCCAATGGCCGATTTAGTGCGGATCGACGCACGCGGCGTCGCCGAGCCCGGTAGCGTATCAGTTGTGGACTTGGCGAAAGGTACCACGGTCGCGACGATCGGCGTAGGTCGGCATCCTACCGCGCTGGCGCTCGATGCTGCGGCAGGGCGACTATACGTAGCCAATACGAATGATGACAGCATCTCGGTGATTGACACCGTGACCCGCGCAGTCATTTCAACGATTACACTGCAGCCGTTTTCGTCGAGCACATATGGCGTCGCACCGACGGGGATCACAATCGACCGGGCGCGCAACCGCTTACTTATCGCCTGCGGCGGGATCAATGCAATTGCCGTCTACGACCTAGAGGCGGGGCGTATTTCGGGGCTCATTCCCACTGGCTGGTATCCTGTGTCGGTAGCGCTTGATGCAAGCGGCAAGCGCATGACAGTTGCGACATTACTTGGCGTTGGTTCTGGCCAGAAGGAAGGGCCAACAAAGCGTTTCGTCCACGCCAATCGCGGAACCGCGCACGTCATCGACATGCCGGATGCCCCCCAACTTGCAAGCTACACGGCAGCGGTCGCCGAAAACAACCGCGTTAGCTTTGCGTCATCTGCGCCGCTAAAAGCCGACCCTGCTGCGCGGCCGACCGCAGTCCCATTACGTGCAGGCGAGCCCTCACTTATCGAGCATGTCGTTTTTATCGTGAAAGAAAACAGAACTTACGACCAAGTGCTTGGTGCGCTAGGGCGCGGTAATGGCGAACCGTCTTTCGTGATGTTCGGCGAAGATGTCACACCGAATACCCACAAGCTGTCGCGCGAGTTTGTGACGCTCGATAATCTTTACGCAACGGGCGGCAACAGTGCGAGCGGACACCAATGGGTGACGCAAGCGAATGAGGCAAGTTACACCCTGTGGCCCGGCTATGAAGGACGCAGCTATCCATTTGATGGCAGTGACCCGCTGGCTTATTCTGCGCGCGGATTTATCTGGGACGCTGCGCTTGCGCGCGGCAAATCAGTGGCCGTGTTCGGCGAATATGCGCCGCGCCTCGGGTGGGACCAGATGGGCCGTATCGATTTACTGCGGCGCTGGAAAGATGGCGAACGTTTCGAGAACCTGTGGAATACTAAATCCCCTATCCCGCCGCTTGACGGTGCCCTGGTTCGTAATTTCCCAGCGTACACTATGGCTGTACCCGACGTTATTAGAGCTCAACTTTTTGTCCAAACGCTGAAGGGCTATACCGCAGCAGGCAAGATGCCTAATTTGACGCTTGTTCAGTTGCCATCAAATCACACAAGCGGCACAACACCGGGTATGAACACGCCGAAGGCGATGGTGGCCGATAATGATTTGGCGCTAGGGCAAGTCGTTGAGGCACTTACAAACTCCCCGTTTTGGCCGAAGATGGCAATCTTTGTCGTTGAGGATGACGCACAGAACGGGGTGGATCACGTTGATGGTCACAGGATGCCGGGACATATCATCAGCCCGTACACACGTCGTGGCAGCGTCGATTCAACTTTCTATGCGCACCAAAGTGTCTTGAAGACAATTGAGCTGATCCTCGGGTTGCCAACGCTGTCGCTGTTTGACTTAATCGCCAACGACATGCGCGCCAGCTTTACCGACACGGCCGATCTGACACGCTATACAGCCGTCGTCCCCAAACAGGACCTGTTTGAAATGAACCCCGCCGCGTTGGCGTTGCGTGGCGAGGCTCGGGAGGGCGCACTTGCCTCCGCGGCGATGCGATGGGACGTGCCGGACGCAGTGCCGTCGGCTGTGCTAAATCGCATCACCTGGCACAGTATCAAAGGATGGAACGTTCCATATCCCAAGACAGTGCGCGCCGCGTTTAGCCCGTTTCAGCTCGACGATGACGGTGACGAGTAAGCAGCTTTTAGCCGCTCTCTCATCGTTGTGCTTTGCGGGCTGTGCATATGCCAGCGACGATAGGGCCGACATCGTCGTTCGGGGCATTGTCCCTGAGGAGGTGGAAAGCGTTGCCGGTTCGCTTACTATTATCGGTCCCACAGCCCTCGCGCGGATGCAGCCGATCAGCGTCAAGGAAGTCTTGCGCCGCGTGCCGGGCGTGCAGGTCGTCGACGAGGACGCATTTGGGTTGAAGCTGAACATCTCGGTCCGTGGGTTAAGTGCGCGGCGGTCGGGCCGTACATTGCTTCTCGAAGACGGCGTACCGATCCAGCCCGCGCCCTACGCCGATCCATCTGCGCATTATTATCCACCCCTGCACAGAGTTGAACGGATTGAAGTGCGTAAAGGATCGGCACAAGTGTTGTTCGGACCACAATCTATTGGCGGCGTCGTCAACTTTGTGACGGATGCCGTGCCGGATCGCCTATTGATCGAGGGCGCGGCCCAAATCGGAACCCGTTCGTTCCACAGCCTCGATGCAAGCCTGGGCATCGGGAACGACGCCTTCGGTATCCGCCTCGATGCCGTGCACAAACAGGGTGATGGCATTCGCGATTACCACGGGACACGCGTCGACGAAATCGCGGTCAAGACGCGGATGGCAATTGATGATAGGCACAGCCTGACGGTGAAAGGCTCTTATTACGCGGAGGGGTCGCGCCTGACGGAAGGCGGCCTTAATGAGGCACGTTTCGCTATCAGCCCGTATTATAACCCGTTTCGCAATGACTGGTTCTCGCTCGACCGGATTGCGGGGCAGGTCGTGCACGATTGGTCGATCGGCACGAATGCGACGCTTTCAACGCAGGTCTTTTATACGCGAACCTATCGTGCCTCTTACCGGCAGGCTGATACGTCGGTCGATGCGATGACAGCAAACCCAGCGACCGGTTGTGTCGGCGGCGCGCGGACCGACTATGAACGTTTCGCGGCTCTATGCGGCAACAAGATGCGGCCGCGGGCCTTTTCCTTTTGGGGTGTTGAGCCAAGGCTTCAGTTCGAATGGTCGGCCCTAGGGGTCACAAACGAAGCGATCATCGGTGCGAGGGCGCATTTCGAGACAACTAACCGCAAACGCTACAATGGCCTCACGCCTGACGCACGGGAAACGTCTGCAGAGACTTTACTGCGCGACGACAATGACATTGGGACGCAATCATATGCGGCCTATTTCCAGAACGTATTCAGTGTTGGGGACATTCACATTACCCCCGGTGTCCGCGCCGAACGTACCGAAACCACTAATCGTGCGCGGACCGCAAATTTTGTTGCGATCGACCGCACGTCTGCCTCGTCACAAACGTTGGTACTCCCCGGTGTGGGGCTGACCTGGACGCCTAGCGATACGTTGACGGCGTTCGCAGGTATTCACAAGGGCTTTGCACCGCCTCGTCCTGACCGTGACTTTAATCCTACGGCTCCATTTAACGCAGTACGTCCGGAACGGAGCACGGAGACCGAAGTTGGCTTCCGCTTCCGCCCGCGCCCGGGCGTTACGGTCGAATCAACGTTGTTCGAAATGGAACTGAGTGAGCTTATTGTGGAAGGGTCGCTGGTTGGAGGGCGCAGCGGGACTTTTGTGAATGCAGGCAAGGCCCGCCATCGGGGGTTGGAGGGGACCGCCACCGCAGCCATCGGTCCTATCCAACTCGGACTTACCTGCAGCTACCTGTTTGAAGCGCAGTTCCTTACAGATGTTGAAGAGGTTACGC
Organism: Sphingorhabdus sp.; assembly: GCF_029865925.1. Classification (GTDB taxonomy): domain Bacteria; phylum Pseudomonadota; class Alphaproteobacteria; order Sphingomonadales; family Sphingomonadaceae; genus Sphingorhabdus_B. The sequence goes on along the minus strand of NZ_JARXAI010000044.1, from coordinate 2,064 downwards.
GTGGGGTAAAAGGGAACCGCATTCCTTACGCGCCAAAGCAACTTATCGATGCAAGCATCGGATATCGGCACCCTCGCGGTGTTGATTTAGAATTAGGCATCAATTACGTTGGCGAACAATTCGCCAATGCTTCGAACACGCGCATGGTCTCGCCGGATGGGTTAAATGGAACCGTCCCTGCGCGCACGATTGTTCGGACGTCGGTAAACTACCGCCTACCCAAATCACGCTTACAGCTTTTTGCAACAGTCGAAAATTTTTTTGACAACGCTTACATTGCCAGCAGGGTAGATGGATTGTTCGCTGGCCCTGCAAGGCGGATGCTTGTGGGCGTGCGGATTGTACCCTAATCGTTTGTAGCTTGAATTATGTGGCGATCTTGCCTCTGTTCATCTTTCAAAACAGTTCCCATCGCTATTAGGCTCTGCCGCGGGTGACGATATTTTTAGGAAGGTCCCCTGTTTAAACATCCACAGCCGGATGATCCAATGTCCGCTTTTGCGCTGAAAGCGGACAGCCGGCCTTTGTTTATAGAATAGCAAAAATCGGAATAATGCAGCAGCGCTGCGTAAATAATTAGAGCGCGGGGCCCTCATCAATAAATTGACCGGCGCCTTCGTTCCCCATGATCAATGCTTCGCGAATACTGTCGTTTTACCTGAGCCAAAGGCGATGACGTTATATCGATCGGACCGGTAGCCGGGAGCCTCCATGCCGGGAGAACCTAGGGGCATGCCGGCGACCGCAAGTCCACGGACACCCTTTGGCTTTGCCGCCAGTACTTTCTTCATATCGGCAATCGGGACATGCCCCTCGAAAGCTACTCCATCAATGATGGCTGTGTGACACGAAGCCAAGTTAGCGGGCATGCCCAGCCGCTTGTGCAGCGCTGTTCGGTCTGCGTCATTGACAACCTTGACGGCACGGCCAAATTTCTGACGCACTTGAATGGCCCACTTTTCGCAGCAACCGCATCCTGGATCGCGGTGCATTACAATGTCGCCAGCAGCCAACGCGGATGTCGAAACGAGGGCAAGAGCCAGTGCGATACTTTTCATGATTTGATGTTCATCCTGTGTGAAAGCGCCAAACGATATAGGGGGAAGAACCTATTTGTGGTTCATGCCTTCCATGTCGTGGCCTTCATGGCCAGTCTTTTCAACCTCTTTGGCCTTGTCTTTGCAACAAGCCATTTTGCCGTGCTTGTCTTTCTTGCAACAGCAGCATTCCATTTTCGTTCCTGGCTTTGCAACTTCAGCGGCAAGTGCTCCTGAGGAAACGGTAAGGGCCATAGCCGCAATTAACATTCTAATTTTCATTGCGATCTCCATCTTAATACAATCCTTGTCCTTCGTCCTAGCTTACCACGGCCCAACAATGTCTGCAATTATCGGGCGGAAGTAATCCAACGTCCACTCTTAGTTCGTTTTCGGGAACATCTGCAATTGGGCGCTAAGCAGCTCCGTTGCCATTGAACAGGGATCAGACTGTCGGTGAAGAATTGCTAAACGTTACCGTGGAAACAGGCCCTCCCCCACTTCACGCGCGGCTAGAGATACTTCTCGATATCGATGTGGGTGGGGTTTTGGCAGACGATGTGCCCATCACACTTGGCGCGCAAGCATGTATAAAAGGCGCCGGTCGCTGAACGGGGGGTAAAGCGACCGGCACCAAAGCTACCAATTAAGGCAGCAATACAGAATCAATGACGTGGACAACGCCGTTTGACTGCATCAGGTCAACGGCGGTCACGGTAGACTGTCCGCCCTTGCCATCGGTGATGACGACGCTGTTACCCGACAAACGCGCGGACAGTTTTTCGCCTGCGACGGTTGTCAGCGAAGCGTTGCCACCGCCCGCCTTGATGGCCGCGACGATATCGGTAGAAGTCAATTTACCAGCAACTACATGATAGGTCAGGATTTTGGTCAGTGTTGCTTTGTTCTCTGGCTTCACGAGCGTACCAACGGTACCTGCGGGAAGCTTTTCAAAGGCGGCGTTGGTTGGCGCAAATACGGTAAATGGACCTGGGCTTGCGAGCGTGTCGACAAGGCCAGCGGCCGT
>NZ_JARXAI010000051.1 GCF_029865925.1 Sphingorhabdus sp. | reverse complement strand
ACTTCGCCTTCCTGTGGCTTTTCCTGAGCTGTATCGGGGATGATTATCCCGCCAGCGGTTTTTGCTTCGGCCTCGACCCGACGGACGAGAACGCGATCATGCAATGGACGAAATGCCATATGTTGAACCTTCCTTTAATTGTTCGCCATCCCGCCACCGGCCAAAGCCCGGCGTGACGGCAATGAATGAGCGTTGGCACTCTTTTAGTGTGAGTGCTAACAAGGCCCAGATAGGGAGTTTTCATTACAGGTCAAGGACTCGGGAAACGAATTTTTTTGCCGAGGTTTCAGACCCGCGCCGGCAACCCCGCAGATTGCAACGCCGCATGCGCATCGGCGATGCTATATTGGCCGAAATGGAATATCGACGCCGCCAGAACTGCGCTGGCATGGCCTTCGCGCACGCCAGCGACCAGATGCTCCAAATTGCCTACGCCGCCGCTGGCCACAACAGGTATGTGTACTGCGTCGGCAATCGCGCGCGTCAGTGCAAGGTCGTAACCGTCACGCGTGCCATCGCGGTCCATGCTGGTGACAAGCAATTCCCCCGCACCGAGGTCCGCCAATTTGACGGCATGTTCCAATGCATCGATGCCCGTCGGTTTGCGTCCGCCATGGGTGAAGATCTCCCATCGGTCGCCGGTCCTGCGCGCATCAACTGAGGCGACCACGCATTGGCTGCCGAAGCGCGCGGCGATATCAGCAACGACTTCAGGTCGCTCGACTGCCGCACTGTTGACCGCGACCTTGTCTGCGCCCGCCAGCAACAAAGCCCGCGCGTCCTCTGCACTGCGCACGCCGCCGCCAACGGTCAGCGGCATGAAGCACACTTCTGCCGTGCGCCGCACGACGTCGATTATCGTGCCGCGCCCTTCATAGCTGGCGCTAATATCGAGAAAGCAAAGCTCATCAGCACCCGCCGCATCATAGGCTTGCGCTTGCTCGACTGGGTCGCCCGCATCGCGCAGGTCGACAAAGTTCACACCTTTGACCACGCGGCCATTGGAGACGTCGAGGCAGGGGATGACGCGGACGCGGACAGTCATGCCCGCGCCGCCACCTTAATCGCCGTCGCCAGATCCAGCCGCCCATCATAAATTGCGCGGCCCGTAATCACGCCCTCAATGCCGTCCTTGACATGCAGCGCGAGCATGTGAATGTCATCAATGCCCTTCACCCCGCCGCTGGCGATCACCGGAATGTTCACGCGCCGCGCCAGATCAACCGTCGCGTCGATATTGCATCCGGTCAGCATGCCGTCGCGCCCAACATCGGTGAAAAGGATCGAGGCTACACCCGCATCTTCGAACCGGCGGGCAAGGTCGATGACAGGCATGTCGGATTTTTCTGCCCAGCCCTCGGTCGCCACGAACCCGTCGCGTGCATCAACGGCAACGACGATGCCGTCTTCAAACTCGCGCGCCATGTCTTTCACGAACTGCGGGTCTTTAAGCGCCGCTGTACCAATCACCAGCCGCGCAACGCCCATGTCGAACCAATGCTCGACGGTCTGCGGATTGCGGATGCCGCCGCCCAATTGGATATAACCGGGGAAATTTTCGATAATGCCCTCAACCGCTTCGGCATTTTCGGGGCGTCCCGCAAAGGCCCCATCCAAATCGACCACATGCAGAAATTCCGCGCCTTGTTCGGCAAATAACATTGCCTGCGCTGCGGGGTCATCGGCATAGACGGTAGCGCGGTTCATATCGCCCTCGGCCAAGCGCACAACTTCGCCGCCCTTGAGGTCAATCGCGGGAAAAACGATCACGGCTTCCACTCCAAAAAGCGTTTGAGGAAATTGATGCCATAAGCCTGACTTTTTTCAGGATGAAACTGCACCCCCATGATGTTGGCGCGGCCCACCGCAGCAACAAGCGCACCGCCATGGTCTGTGGTCGCCAGAACATCCGTCGCGTCGGCGGCGTCAAAATGATAGCCATGCAGGAAATAGGCTTCACCGCGTTCGATAAGCGGCGCGCCGTCGCTCGGCATGACATCATTCCAACCCATATGCGGGATTTTCAGGCCCGTGGCGGGCGCAATCGCACGCACGGTGCCGGAAATCCAGCCCAGCCCGCGCGTGCATTTATGTTCCACACCTTCATCGGCAAGCAACTGCATGCCGACGCAGATCCCCAAAAATGGTGTTCCCTGCGCCCGAACGCGCTGCTCCATAGCGGCGATCATGCCGTCAATGCCGGACAAGGCGGCCATACAATGTGCAAAAGCACCAACACCGGGCAAGACAATCCGGTCAGCGTGCGCAACAATATAGGGATCAGCCGTGACATGCACATCAGCCGCGCCCGACGCCTTCAACGCATTATGCACCGAATGCAGATTACCTGCGCCATAATCAATCAGCGCAAGGGTCACGGTCTAGAGCGTCCCCTTGGTCGAAGGGATGGCATCTGCCTTGCGCGGATCAATTTCGACCGCTTGGCGCAACGCGCGGGCAAGCGCTTTGTAACAGCTTTCTGCAATATGGTGATTGTTCGAACCATAGAGATTTTCAACATGCAGCGTGATACCGGCGCTGGTCGCAAAGCTGTGGAACCAATGTTCAATCAGCTCGGTATCCCATTCGCCAAGGCGCGGCATGCCAAGAGACACCTTCCACACAAAATAGGGCCGCCCCGAAATATCGAGCGCGCAGCGGGTCAGCGTCTCATCCATCGGCGCATAAGCCGTGCCATAACGCGTGATGCCGCGTTTATCGCCAAGCGCCTGCAAAACGGCCTCGCCAATAGCGATGCCCGTGTCTTCGGTTGTATGGTGCTGGTCGATATGCAAGTCGCCCACCGCCTTGACCTTCAGGTCAATGAGCGAATGCCGCGACAATTGCTCAAGCATATGGTCGAGAAAACCGATGCCTGTGGACACTTCATATACACCAGTGCCGTCAAGGTTTACCTCAACATCAATGGACGTTTCGTTCGTCTTGCGACTGATAGAGCCTGTACGCATGGCCGCCGATATAGCTGCGCTAGCGCATTTGGCAAGTTGGCTTACACCAACAAGCATCTTGATTTCGAGCGCTCAGCGGTCCACCTAGCAAGGATGTCCGATGAGCATGTTGATAGCCTAATTCCTTATGACGACGTTGTGCAGGAGGCATTGCGCGCCGTTGTTGGCCGCGTGCTCGGCGATGTTGCGCGTGATGGCCTGCCGGGCGACCATCATTTCTACATCACTTTCAAGACTCAAGCCCCAGGCGTTGCCATTCCGCAGCATCTGCACGAACGCTTCCCCGATGAAATGACTATTGTGCTTCAGCATAAATATTGGGACTTGAAGGTTGAGGCCGAGCATTTCGAAGTGGGCCTGTCATTCAGCCAGATCCCTTCGCATCTGTTCATTCCTTATTCCGCGATTACCGCCTTCGTTGACCCTGCCGTTGACTTCGCGTTGCAATTCCATGTTGACGCTGGCGAAGGCACGCCCGAGCCACATGAAGAGGCTGGCAATGACAGCCCATCGGTGGCGATAGAAGATGGCTCCAACGTCGTCAGCGTGGACTTCGGACGGAAGAAGTGACCGGGGAAACCCGCACGGAAACTGACAGCTTTGGACCGTTAGAAGTCCCCGCAGACGCTTATTGGGGCGCACAGACGCAGCGCAGCATCGCAAACTTCCCCTTCCCTCCGCATGAACGCATGCCGATGGGCATTATCTACGGCCTTGCGCATGTGAAGCGCGCCGCAGCGTTGACGCATAAGGCCTCTGGCGCGCTGCCAGCCGACATCGCTGATGCCATCATTACCGCAGCCGACGCCATATTAAGCGGCCAATATGACGCGCAATTCCCGCTTGTCATCTGGCAAACGGGCAGCGGCACGCAATCGAACATGAATGTGAACGAGGTTATCGCCGCCATCGCCAATGAGGCGCTGACGGGCACACGCGGCGGCAAAACACCGGTGCATCCTAATGACCATGTGAACATGGCCCAATCGTCGAATGACAGTTTCCCCACCGCATTGCACGTTGCGACGGCGCTGGCGGCACGCAATGACCTCTTGCCCGCCCTTGGTCGCTTGACCGATGCGCTTGCCGCAAAAAGCACCGAATGGCAGGACATCGTTAAAATAGGTCGCACCCATTTGCAGGACGCAACGCCGCTCACTTTAGGACAGGAATTTTCCGCCTTTGTTGCGCAACTGGCTGCCTGCCGCGTCAGCATAGAGCATGCCGTCACGCATCATGTGCAAAAACTGGCTCAGGGCGGTACAGCAGTCGGTACTGGCCTAAATGCGCCCAAAGGCTTTGACTTAGCCATCTCCAATGAGATTTCCTCGGCAACCGGCATCGCGTTTGAGCCCGCCAGCAATAAGTTCGAAGCGCTGGCCTCTAACGATGCTTTGGTGCTGCTGTCGGGCACGCTCAATACGCTCGCGGTTGCGCTCACCAAACTCGCCAATGACATCCGCTTGCTGGGCTCTGGCCCGCGCTCCGGCCTTGGCGAATTGCATTTGCCGGAAAATGAACCCGGCAGTTCAATCATGCCGGGCAAGGTCAACCCGACGCAATGCGAGATGCTGACGATGGTCGCGGCGCAAGTCATCGGCAATCATCAGGCGGTGACAGTCGGGGGGCTTCAGGGGCATTTGCAGTTAAATGTGTTCAAGCCCATGATTGGCGCAAATATCCTGCGGTCGATTGATCTGCTTGCCATTGGCATGGACAGCTTTGCGCTCCATTGCGTCGCGGGTCTTGAGCCTGACCGAACACGGATCGCCGATTTGGTGGAACGATCGCTTATGCTCGTGACCGCGCTTGCTCCGATTATCGGCTATGACAATGCCGCCAACATCGCCAAACGGGCGCTGCGCGAAGGAACCACTTTGCGCCAAGCCGCGTTAGCATCCGGACTGGTTGACGAAGCCACTTTCGACACCCATGTGAGAGCGGAAGATATGGTTTGAATAACAATTTGTTGGTGTGCTGCGTGGGAGACGACAAATGCTAAAAACAATCGCAGGTGCCGTTATCGGCGAAGTTATCGGACGCAAAAGCGGCAATGGCTTGCTTGGAGCGGGGCTTGGCATTGTCGCCACGCGCCTTGCAACCCGCTCTATTCCGGGCTTGCTGCTCGTCGGCGGCGCATTTGCGGCCAAAAGCATGTTTGACAAACGCAAGGAACGCCAGCGTAGCTGATCCGCTTTCGTCGGTCACAACCGCGCTTCCCTCTTGACGCGCGCCTAAGCTTTCGCGCAGTAGCGGCTATGGCCCATACCGACACCCACAAGCCGCATGAATTGGAACGCCGCGGACTGCTGTTCGTTCTCTCATCCCCATCGGGTGCAGGTAAATCGACGCTTTCACGGATGCTTTTGGATGCCGACGCAAAAATTGCATTGTCGGTTTCATACACCACACGCGAACCGCGCCCCGGCGAGATAGAGGGCGTTCATTATCATTTCACCGATACGGCTACATTCAAGAAAATGGCTGCTGATGGTGAATTTCTGGAATGGGCGCATGTTTTCGGGCATCGCTATGGTACGCCAAAAGGGCCGGTAGAGGAAAAGCTCGCCGCTGGCTGCGACGTTCTGTTCGACATCGATTGGCAAGGCGCGCAGCAATTATATCAAGAGGCTGGACCAGACGTCGTACGCGTCTTCATTTTACCACCATCTATTGACGAGCTGGAACGCCGCTTACACAGCCGTGCACAAGATAGCGACGCCGTCATTGCAGACCGTATGAGCCGCGCAAAGGCAGAAATCGGGCATTGGGACGGTTATGATTATGTGCTCATCAACGACGATGTGCAGGCCTGCTTTGAAAAGATTCAACAAATTCTTGCGGCCGAAAGGATGAAGCGTCGGCGGCAAAAAGGCTTGATCGGCTTCGTCCGCGACCTCGCGGCGACTTAGGGTCAGGACCTAAGCGAAAGCCGCCAAAAACAGGGTAATTCCGCCCAAGCCAATCGACAAATGCCAGCGCAGCTTCATCCAGCCGGGTGGCAATGCGCAGCGCGAGGATAACCATCGATCCGCCAAGGGCGATAGCATTAGGAAAATTCCAAGCCATGCCAGTGAAGGGCCGGGCCATTCCCAACCCCAAATCCATGGCAAATAGGTTGCAAGCGACAATAAGCTTGGCGCGACAGCGAGCGCAAATATCCCGTTGGCCGACACATCATTGTTGCGCGTGGTAACAGCAAGGCCCCACCACATGCCGCCCAAGAAGCTGAATATAAATGCAGCATAGCCATAGGCCGCCGCCAGCCCTGTCCAGCGATACTCCATCCCGGACAAGACCATGACAGCGGCAATGACCTGCGGAAGCAATCCTGCATAGCCTGCAACAAACGCCGCCTTTGGAAGCGGTCGTAAGGTGAATGTCGCGTTGTCTGTCATTGGCCTTTTCCTTGATTATAGAACCCGATTACCCGCCCTTCCCTTAACCAGCGAGGCGGGTTTTCACCTAGGTTCGGGGTACAAGCAAATCCAGAAAACGCACCGCGGCCATAAATTCGCCTTCACGATCGCTCCGGTTTTTCTGCGCCCAATGGTCTGCGCCCCATAACTCTTCCTGCCAAATCTCGTCCAGACAGGCGGCGTTCCAAATATCTTCGGCGGTGCCTGCGCGTTCGATGATGGCCAGGGTTGCGACAAGCGATCCTGACAAATGCGCAAGTTTTGCCATAGCGGCCAGTTCAAATGCCCCGCGTGCAGAGACTGCGCGGCGCAAAGTCTCAAGCGTCGCCGGAGGCTGGGGTTGGTGCATGATACCTTCGACAATGAGGAAATCGATATCATAATGCCCTTTGGCCCAGTCCAGCCACGGATCCCAAATCTGCGCCTGCCGGTCGGCCAATGCCTCACCAGTCGCGGCGCGATAACAAAAATTGTCCGTCTCGCCATAGGCCGCAATGGCGGCGGCAAAACCATCATGGTCCGGCGCGATCCGGTCGATGGCTGCATTGGCAAACCCCGTATTGGGCATCAGCACGGGGTTCGCGTTTTTTTCGACAGCCTCCCATTCGGCCACAACTGCGTCCGCCATTTGTTGCGTGGGCAGCGCCAGCAGATTGCCTGTTGGCGTCTTTACCGGACGGCCATCAAGCCGAACGGCGAGCCCAAAATCACTGGGTTCAAGCGTAACTGCCTTCCAAAATCGCCTCATTTATCAGGTGTACTTTTCCATCTTTTCGACAGCAGAACAGGCACGAGCATAAAGCCTATCATGCCGACAAGAAACAAGCCGAAGCCAAGCGCCTTGGGTAGTCCAAATGCCTCCCGTGCGATGACGGCCAAGCCGACAACCAGCATGATCGCACCCGTAATCCGGCACAGGTTGATAATCAGAAACCGGTATTGCTCGCGTGTTTCTGCGCGGGATTTATCGTCTGTGGGTGTCATGCAAAATCCATGAGATAGGTTTTAAGGTCGTCCATGCTTTCGGCGATATAGTCTGCCCCTGCTTCGCGCAGGTCCTCCACGCTATGATAGCCCCAGTTCACCCCCACGGTCCGCGTGCCTGCCGCACGGCCCATATGAATGTCATATACCGTATCGCCAATGACCACTGCATTGCGTGCATCGGTGCAGGCATCGGCCAGCGCTTGACATACCATTGACGGGTGCGGTTTGGACGGATGGCGATCGGCGGTTTGCAGCGTAACGAACAAACCCGTGATGGCATGATGGTCAAGGCAGCGCATCAGACCGCGATCGGACTTGCCCGTCGCCACGCCCAACAGCCAGCCGCAAGCGTCCATTTCCGATAACAACGATGCCATCCCGTCATAGAGCGGTTCATCGACTAAGCCGTTGTTGCGCAATGTAAGGAACGCAGTCCGGTAATGTTCGGCCATGTCCTGATGGCATTTATCCTCCGCATTCGGCAGCAACACGCGCATGGATTCTACCAACGATAACCCAACCACCCGCCGGATATCATGACGCCGCGGTGGGGTCAGCCCAGCGCCCTCAAACGCATACTCCATGGCCATGCAGATATTCGCTTGGCTGTCGACCAACGTCCCGTCGCAATCGAATATGGCAAGGCGATGCGTCATTCAGGGAGATTACGCATCGCGTCGGCAATTGCAATATTGCCGGCCACCGCCGCGCCATTTGCCGCTGCCTCCCGCATAGCTTCGCCTTTGTTTTGCCCTAGCTTCAGAGTGCTTCGCCATGTGGTGACGTGCATTTCAAACCCGTAAATGCCGCGGAGCATTTTTTCAAACAGGCCATCCGTCATTTTGGCGCGTGTCCAAACGGGTTTGGGCGCCAGTTTCAACTCTTGGGAATAAGATAAAGCATCCGATTGAGCGATCAACTCCGCCTCGTCCATTTTACGCGCAGGCCCCACCAACTCGACCGCCACATAATTCCATGT
>NZ_JARXAI010000102.1 GCF_029865925.1 Sphingorhabdus sp. | reverse complement strand
TCTCCGTAAGGCGGCAGGTTCTTAACGAGCTTGTAATCACCTTTGAACAACACCGCATTGCCAGACAATTCATATCCCAACGGCTTGTCTGGCGAATGGACGGACGACGCAGCCCCTGTGAGCATGGGTGTCAGGTCCGCCCCAATCATGGGCTCGACACGGCGCCCTGAAAAACTGCCTTGCTGCGGCGCCACTCCAGCGAGCATCAGCAAAGTCAGCGGCATATCGGTTACATGAGCAAAACCGGCTGCAACGCTGCCACCCTTGACCGCAGGGTTGCCTGGCCAAGCCATAATCATCGGAACACGCAAGCCACCTTCGCTCGCAGTAAACTTGTACCCACGCAGTGGTGAGACCGATGCGCTGGCAAAACCGGCACCTTGCGCGGTCAGCGAACCCGGGCGCCCTTGTTGGGCGATGCTTTGATCATATTCTTGATTGGCGTTCCAGCGCGTAAATGCGCCCATATTCATTGGATCTGTTGCTTCTGCGCCATTGTCAGACAGAAACACGAAGATGGTATTATCATATGCACCGATGGCCTTTAGATGCGCGATCAACCTGCCGATTTCACGGTCCATCGCCGTGCCCATGCCAGCATAAGCGGCCATCGCACCCGCACGCTGCCGTTGCTGCTGTGCCGACAATTTTGACCAATCACCACTGGTGTTCATGGTCACCGTCGGAACGCCTGCCGGCATCACGCCTTTGGCGATCGCAGCGGCGCGGCGTTCGTTGCGCAGCACAGTCCAACCCGCATTGTAGCGCCCGGCATAAGCCGCGATGTCAGCGTCTCGCGCCTGCACCGGAATATGGTTTGCGATGAAGTTGACGGATGCCAGAAACGGTTTTCCGCTAGCCTTGCCGCGGTCGATATAGCCGATCATCTTGTCGACAATTAGCGTTGAGGAGTAGAAGCGCTTTGGCAGTTTTGCGGGCTTTCCATCCTCGGTCCATTCGGTCTTGTCGTAAATCAGCAGGTTGGGTTTATCTTTAAAATTGTCTGCGCCGGATTGCGCGAGCGCAAGCGCGTGGTCATAGCCGCGCGCCGTTGGCAAGGTATTGGGCGTGTGGCCCAGATGCCATTTTCCGGACAGATAGGTGCGGTAGCCTACAGCGCGCAGCTGTTCAGCAATGGTCACCACACGGTTGTTGAGGTGCGTTTCATAACCAGGCTTGCCCAAATGTTCGGGTGGAATTGTCTCTGGCATATTGCCAAGGCCAGCGCGGTGATTAATCACGCCGGTTTGCAGCATTGCCCGCGTTGGCGAGCAGGATCCTGCCACATGGAAGTTTGAAAAACGTACACCCTTTGCGGCAAGCGCGTCGATATTGGGTGTCGCAATTTCACCACCGAAGGCCCCTACATCGCTAAAGCCCCAATCATCGGCAAGGAGAATGACGATATTGGGACGCTTCGACTGCGCCGCTTGCGCGCCAAGCGTTGATGGACTCAGCAACGCCAGCGCCGTCAATAGGGTTGCCGGTCCCTTAAGGTTCATTAGTTTAGCAACGCGTCGAGGCAGCCCGTCTGCGCGAGCAGCGGGTCAATACGCCCACGTGCGGTCGCATCCAGCGCAGCATAACGCGCGCGCAAATCGGCCAAGCACTTCACCTGATATTTGAACACGCCTTGCGTGTAGGGCAGACCCATCGCGAATATGTGGAAGCTATCTTCGCCTTCCTCAATCGCGGCGGCGTTGGCGAGAAGGAAGGGTATGTAGATGTCGCCGACCTGTTTCAGCCAAGCGGCGATGATCGGCGCAAAGGGCACATCGGCGCCTGCGATCTCCGTATCCCACTGCCCGTCGATTCCCGACATATCGTCAATATGGAGCAGCCAGCGGAAACTATAGGGAAAGTCTTTGCGCATCATCGCCTGCGCAGTGGGGTCAACACCCAGCTGCGACAATTGGCCATACATCCCAAACTCCGCAATGCTCGGCCGAGAACCAAACAGGCAGTGATGATCCACCACATGCACCTCAAGCGCACCCAGCAAAGCGCGCGTTGAGGCTTCAATCAACGGGAAGTTTTCAGCCGCGCAACCGACAATCGCCATGCGGCCGACCTGCCGCGCGCGGAACTGTTCGGCATAACCCTGGCTTGCTGCCAGCCCGCCACCCTTCATCGCGTCAAACGCGAGCCAGCGGCTCATCTGGATCTGGTCTACCTCCTCCAGCCAGCGATACCCGAACATTGCCTTTGTCACCCATTCGTCAGCAAAATCCTCAATCAGATGCGCGATAAAGGCGCGCGCCGGATCGGGCGGGATAACTGATCGTTCGGTATGCCGCGCCTCCAGATCATAAATGAGCGGGGTCGAATCATTGTGGAATGTTCCATCGGGATATTCCATTACAGGAATAACAGGTGCTTTTACCTTGCTCAGCGCGTCACGCGTGTCCGTGCCGTGCACCCACAAATGCGGGATACGGCGATAACGCAAAAGCGCCCGCATCTTCATAGAATAGGGTGAACCCAGTGCTCCGTTGAGTGTGTACATTGTGGGTGGTTCCTTCCGGCATTGCCAACGTCAGTTTGTAATGGACTATATTGACATTATCAATGCCAATATATTGGCTAGGAAGCCTGTTGATCTGGGCGAGCAAGCCCGCCGTTTCTGTCGCTATCGTTGCCATGACCTACGACATCGTCAAGTGCATTTTATAATTTGACATAATGTCATATTTGATAATATGTTAGTTATATGAAAATCAAAATTGATAGCCTGTTAGGGAGCAAGCGAGAGCGAACCCGCGACCAGCTGCTTGTGTCCGCACAATCGCTATTGATGAGCGAAGGCGCGGCAGCGCTCGGCCTGCGTCAGATTACCACCCATGCCGGAATGGTGCATGCGAGCTTTTATAATTATTATCCGGATGTGGCTGCGCTGATCGGTGATCTGGGCGAATTGCTCGGTGCTACCCATGCTGCGGCGATGGCGATGACCGGCGATGATCATGACAACCCGGCCGTGCGCTTCACACGAATTACGCGTCAGACGTTGCGGATTGTGACGGAGCAGCAAGGGTTTGGCCGTTTGATGTTTGACATTGGCTTGCCGAGTGACCGGTTGGCGGCCGAGTTACGGTTGCGGTTGAAGATGGATATTGAAGAGGGTGTCACGGCTGGTCTCTTCACGGTAGCTGACGTAGATCTTGCTACCGCGATAGTCGCGGGGGCAATCACAGGGCTAGCACTTGATCTGCATCGGGGCGTCTTGTGTTCTGCTAAAATTGACTCTGCAACCGCCCAGCTTCTGACATATTTGGGCTTGGATGGAGCTGAAGCGGAGCGTTTGGCGCATGCGGCCTTTGACTTTCCGCCCACACTCGAATTGCCAATGCGCTGGCTGGCTCTGCCACCAGTTCTGCAACGACAAACAGGGGTCGAGCAATGAAGCGCACAGCAGGCCGAGGCGTTGTCATCGACAAGGGCACGCCCGATTTTGTCGCGGCGCTGCTTGGCACCAGCTTCAATGCGCAAGACCCCGGCCGCCGTCCTGATCAGATTGTGCAAGCCAATGATGTGGACGAGGTTATCGGCGCGGTGAAGCGCGCACGTGACGAAGGCCTGACAATCGGCATCTGTTCGGGCGGGCACAGCTGGGCGCAGAACCATATTCGTGATGGCGGGATGCTTGTTGATCTTTCACGGCTTAACAGCATTGCGATCGACGCGGCGCAGGGCACGGCAGTGATCGGCCCAGGCTGCCTCGCCGGTGAACTTAATGCTGCCCTTGTGAAGCACAAACTTTTCTTCCCTGTGGCACATGCCTACACCGTCGGTATGGGTGGCTTCCTGCTGCAGGGCGGCTTTGGTTGGAACAGCAGGGCTTGCGGGGTGGCGTGCCAGAGCGTCATTGGCATCGATGTCGTTCTTGCCGATGGCACATTGGTCCATGCCAGTGAAACGGAAAACGCCGAGCTGCTCTGGGCCGCGCGCGGCGCTGGACCAGGCTTTTTCGGTATTGTGGTCGGCTTTCACCTGAGGCTTCAACCGCGCCCCAAATTCGTTGGTATGAAGGCCCAAGTATTTCGGATCCGCCACCTCGAAGCCGTGATGGCGTGGGCGGATAGGGCAGGGCCAGATGTGGCGCCGTTTGTCGAATTCCAACTCGTCTTCGATCGCAAGGCCATGGGGATATTTGCGCACGGCATACAGGTTCTGGCGCCCGTGCTGGCCAGTAGCTGGCGCGAGGCACGCGCCGCGGTGGACTTCATAGACAAAAGCCCTATCCGCAAGCTTGCCAGCTTTACGCTGCCATTGTTGCCGGTCTCGCTGGACATGATGATGAAGGGAGGCGAAAGGACCCTGTTTTTGCCCAATACCCGCTGGACGGCAGACAGCATGTGGATGAACATGCCGATTGATCCATTGCTGCCGGCCTTGCGGCACATCGCCGATACGCAACCGGCTTCACCCAGTCATGCGCTTTGGCTCAACTGGAACGGACCGGCGGAACGCCCAGACATGGCATTTTCGCTTGAGGCGCGCACCTATCTCGCGCTCTATGGCGGGCTGCGCGGCAAGGCATCGACACCCGCCGATGAAAGCTGGGCAACCGACCATATGCGCGCCTTGCAAGCGCACAGTGTGGGCATTCAGCTTGCTGATGAAAATCTGGGGCGCAGGCCAATGCCGTTCATGGCGCCTGCCAATCTGAAAAGGCTGGACGCCCTGCGCGCCAAATTTGATCCCGAAGGCAGATTTAATCCATATATGGGGCGTGTATAATGAAAAGCAGTAAGCCAATTTCCGGACGCTATTTGGGCTATCGCGAGGCAGATCGCGCCATGCCTTATGCCCGCTTCTTCAACCCTGAGCTTGCCCCATTGGCTTCGCATGTGTGCGCCGCGCTGGACCGGGGTGGCGTTCCGATTGATCTTCTACCTGGGATCGACGGTGCAGCAGAGAATCTTTTTGGCGATACAGCGGTGCTCGAAGACGGCTGGGTGCTCACGCAAGACGGCGGCATGCGTGTGAGTGTACGCACCGACATGCCAGGCGTCACACCGGCAATGGTGGATTGGTGGTTCGGTTGGCACGGCGATGCGCCCGCCAAGTACAAGTTGTGGCATCCGCAAGCGCATGTCCATGTTGGTTGGCGCGAAACGCCGCCTGCCGGCACCAGCGGCCGCGCGCTCTATGTTGGGCAGACGTCAATCGTCGACGAATATATCGGTAGCGATCTGATACGCGGCGCGATCAGCTTCGTGCCGCCGGCCAGTTTTGGTTTTACCGACCCGAGGCTGGATGATGACCAACAGGCGACAATCGTTTGTGCGCGCCTTGGTCTTGGGGATGCGCCCATCGATATTGGCTATTTGGCCCACCATGTCCGCGCGGTCCCAGGCGGCAGTGAAATGCGGTCGCGCTTCTGGATGGGCGGTGCCCATGTCGGCGGACGCAACTTCGTCGGCAGCTTGGCTGCCGCCGTTGCCAAGCGCGTGCTGCGGCTTACAGAGAGCGATGCGCGCGCCCTGCTGGTCCACTGCGGGCAGGAAATGCCGCATCTGGCAGCGTTTCTGCCTGCCTTGCACGCTGAATTTGCCGATAACGGTCCAGCAGGCACCAGCAACACAAGAATGGCCAGTTAAGGTAAAGACATGCGCATCATCACTGTAACCGCTATCGCGCTAATATTGACTGCAGCGGTAGCGGCTTTCGTCGGATTTCGACCACAAGCGGTTCGGGTGCCGCCGCGCCCGGCCCCGTCAACACCGCTGCGCGCGACAATTGCCATCGCGCCCTCGGATCAGGCGCTCACTTTTGCGCGTTATGGTGAAGGTGCTAAAGAACAGACAATTGTAGTCACCCGCTATCAAAACGGGGTCGTAACCGGTGTTGACTTGGCACCCCTGCTGCAGCCCGGTGAGGATGCGATCGCTGTCTATAACCGTCTTGGGTATAACGCCATCGCTGCTTTCGTTGCCGGGGCAAGAACCAGCGTCAACCGCGATGTAGAAACCCTTGCCGTGCCAGTCGATTTGCGTTCCTTACACGCCGCGGCCGCCACAAACTATCCCGAGCATGCCGATGAAGCCAAGGTTAAAGATGGCCCATTCATATTCGCCAAGGTCGCCCAGCCAACATCTTCACGCGCCGCGATCCCGGCAAGCAGCGGCTTGTTAGATTATGAAGTTGAGCTTTGTTTGGTAACACTCAAGCCATTGTCGGCCAAAGCTAGCGCCAAAGGTGGCCTGATCCTGTGTAACGATGTTACCGATCGCGCGGCGCTATTGCGTGGGGCCGACATAAACGACGTTGCCTCGGGTAAGGGTTTTACAGATGGTAAGAGCGGCGCCGGATTTCTTCCGGTAGGCGACCTCTTCGTCGTGCCACGAAACATTAAGTCCTTTGTGGAGCCATTGGAACTGCACTTGTCGGTCAACGGCGAACAAAGGCAGCGGGTGCGCGTGACGAATTGGATTTGGGACTTTGACCGCTTGCTCCTCGAAACGGCCAAGCGGCGGGGTGTTAGCTGGATTTGGCGTGAAGGGCGCGTGCAATTGCCGATCAACAATGACGGTATCTTACCAGATCGTAGTTTGGTCCTTGCAGGGACGCCGGCCGGGACGGTTTTCCAAGGTCCGGGTCCTGCTACTTTCGTGCGCGGCGCGTATGACTGGTTAACGCATTTCGGCCGAGTTAGCATAATCAAGGCAATCGTTGAGCGGACAATCACTGATGATCGCGCCTCTGGCGGCTATCTGAAATCAGGCGATGTCGTGACTATCCGCGCTGATCAACTGGGTACGCTTGAGAACCGCGTCGAATAGAGCCGGCTTTCATTGGACACGCCATGCGTGCTTGCGCTCGGCACGTGCGATGGCGTCGTCGACATCATCACCAAGATAGCCAAGATTCGAACGACTTTGCGAAATTTGGATAGTCCAAAAACTATCCGCGGCATTGCAGGTTAGCGAATCCCTTGTCTGGCGCAATCTCGAAGGATTTCTAATTGGAGTTTAGGTCTTATCTACCGTTAATCTCGATCATGATTTCATTTCTGCGCATGAACGGAAGCGTCCAGGGCGCATTATAATATGCGTACTGGGGCAGATTGGCAGCAACCAAGCTGCGTTCGGCCATGAATGCGCGTAACAGTGTTTCTTGCTTGTCGAGCGACCCCTGGCCAGCGAAGCCTGAGAAGCGGATCACGGCAAAACGCGTCGCCGGCACTTCAATCAATGCGACTTGGGGGTTAACCGGCTTAGGAAGCGTTTCAATCGTGTATTTTGAAGGCATTACAAAACGCACATTCCAAGATGTGCCTTTGGCTTGCTGAATAACCGGCGCGGTCATGGCAATTTTTTCGCTCGACTGTTGGATTACCGGCGCAGTCATCGCGACTTTTGTAGACGATAGATTGTTGCCAAAGATATAATCCGCAATAATACGGAAACCACCTTGGATAGCTTGGTCACGCTCCCCTTCCACCGTTGCCTCCGCCACAATTGTCGGACCATATTCACGGATCTCGAGATTGCCGCTTTTGTTGGACACCGTATAATCCGGTGTCTCGACATTACTTGCCACCGCACTCCACGTGATCGTTCCCAAACCGGCAAGTCCTGTAACAGCAAGAAAAATCCATCTTTTGCGCATTATGTCGGCCTTTCAAGAACGATATTGGGGGTAACACTAAGCTTGAGCGAGAGCAAACTTCAACAAACGCAGGATTTCCGACGCATTTGATTAGGTAAGGATGAAATTCCAATGTTCACCGTTGGCTAAACTATCTCAACGGTTAAACGGCCATTTTTCATTGCAAAAATACATAAAAATAAATGGCACACGGCATTGCCGGTGCGGCTCAGTTTAGCGTCATGCAGCCTTCGTCAATTCGACACAGCTTATCGCACGTTGACCACTTTTGCGATCCAGCTGGATAATCACATCAATCATCGACCGCGCGTAATCACGTGTCTCTTGGCGGCCAAGACCCAGTCCGGCCTGCATGCACATGAAGGCAATTTGTTCCAATGCGCCTTGGGGTGAATTGGCGTGAACGGTACTGATGGAACCGGGATGGCCTGTGTTGATGGCTCGCAAGAACGTTACTGTTTCGCTGCCGCGTAATTCGCCCACAATCAATCGGTCTGGCCGCATGCGAAGCGATGCGCGCATCAGGTCATCGACAGTCACTTTTGCTTCGCCTTGGTCACCTGCCACGGCCACCAACCCAAGCGCATTATCACTCCCGAGACGAATTTCCGGGGTATCTTCGATTGCGATGAGGCGTTCGTGTTTCGGTATCTCCTTCAACAAAGCGTTCAGCAATGTTGTCTTGCCGGATGACGTTCCGCCGGAAATAAGGATTGTTTTGCGCGCCGCAACAGCCGCACGGAAAAAGCTTAGATAATCTTGTTCTTGCAAGAGCGACGCAAGCACAGAGCTATCGTCAGCTACATTGCGCATTGACGGAAGCGCACTTTGTTCAAAATAGCTTTCTAGGGTCATGTCTTGCAACCGGTGTTTGCGGATCGCGAGCGCAACTTCCCCGCGGGTTGCAGGCGGCAACACCATCTGAACGCGGGCACCACCCGGCAATATGGCGGCAAGCAATGGACTTTCGCGGCTGACCCCTTGGTGGTTGATGCGTGCGATCTGATTGGCAAGCCGTTCCAGCAACTGGCTATCAACCTGTGGTGCGTGGTGACGCTCCATCTGTGCTATCCCAAGCCGCTCGATCCATATTTCATGGGGACGGTTCACCAATATCTCGGTCACGTCATCGCAAGCCAGCCAATCGCTGAATGGAGCTAGATAGCTGTTGAGATACACATTTCCGGCACCGCCAGTGATAGGCGGTATATCGTTCATTGGCCGTCGCCGTCAGTGCCCGAAAAGTCGAGGTCGCGGGCGATAAAGATGCGAATGGCTGTCCCTTGGGCAACCTTTACCGTAGGCGGGATATTGATGTCCCGCTGCAAGGCAATTCCTGCAACGCTTTTGGCATCATCGGCCGTACGGACGATGACATCATTGCTCCCCTGCTGCAAAAGCCCAAGGCCGGATTGCACAACTGACAACACTATCGCTGATCCGAAACGCTTAAGGAAATGGCTATCGACTTTTCCACCAAGCCCTGCGCGGCCAAGCGGGTCGGTGACAGGTGAGCCAAGCGCTACCGTAACGCCGTCTGGACGTGTGAGCCGTGTCCAGACTATAAATGCGCGCGATTGTCCCGCAGCGAGCCCTGATCGATATTGGCCAATCAAGCGGCTACCGCTTGGGATGAGCACGCGCCGACCGTCAAAGCCCATAACATCGCGGCTGACAACGGCACGAACATAGCCGGGCAAGTCGGAGTTAATCGCGGTTTCAAGAACGCCTGCGATAATCGCGCCCTGCGGCACGGTATAGCTGCTATTGGCGATACGTACCGCACGGGCAGGTGCGTTTTCACCGGCTGCAACGCGGTCGGAAAATCTGTCTTCTGCACTCAGTTCGTCGTTTTTTGGACCTCCGAGACCCGGCGTGGGCGGCACTAAGGCGACGCCACCTTTTGTTGCATCCACGACGATGCCTGGGGATTGAAAGCGGTTCGGTCCAACCGCTACAGGTCCAACGATGCCCAATGCTGCGCCGCCCGGTTTATTCAAGGGTGGCGGGACTAGGACTGGCGGCGGCAATTCTGGTGGTCCCGGACGCAACATTGCTTGCGGCACAAGACCGCCGGGCGGAACAACCGCAGTTGTTGTGATGGCGTTAGCCTTTGCCGCAATTTGGGTTGCGTCATTCCGGCTACTGGCCAAGCTGGTAAAGGTTAATATGGCAAGCAAGCCAATGCCCAGCACCCCCAATTTCATTCCCGGCGATAGGCCATTTTGCATAGCCACCGGCGACAAAATCTTTTGGTTGGCCTCTTCAAGCGTATCTGAATCTATAGCGCTGCGCGGGTCTGTATTGCCCGATTTGAATATGCTCACGGCTTTACCTCCATGGATTTACAGCCGAATATTCCACATTTCTTCTTCGTCGCGCGTGGCTTGGGGGCATCTGCGCCGGGTGTCGGCACGGCATAAGCGTCGTTAAAGATGATGGTGACTTCTTTGCCATGACGCAGCACAAATTGCGGCGCGATTTGTTCCACGACAGTGTAAGGCCCGCGCACAGCAAAGTTTACGATGCTCTCGCCGGTATCGGGGGTAATGCTGAAAATCGCCGGAGCCGCCGATCCAGCGGCAAAGCGGAAATAGGTCGCTTTGCCATCATCAAATACCTGTTCAGGGACGTTGGCCTTGGCCCCGTCATAGCTATAGGCGCGGTTCCACAATTCAGGCGGGGTCGAAATCAAAAATGGCGGCGTTGCCATAGCATCGGCTGCTATGACTTTGGGTGGATAGCGGAAACGAACAGCATAAGTGATCTGGCTTTGCGGGACACGCAGCCCTGTTTTTGCGACCAGCTCTAGATTGTAACGGCGTAGGTTTGTGATGATCGACAGATTGGTCGCAGGCGGCAAGCCCACAGGTTTCAGGAACATGACCGTTCCTGCGCCATTCGGGGTTACCTGCCAACCCGATGAGTCGCCAATACCAACGGTTTCAATCTGTT
>NZ_JARXAI010000001.1 GCF_029865925.1 Sphingorhabdus sp. | reverse complement strand
GCTTTCTACATGGCGACTGGCTTCCATGGCTTCCACGTAATTATCGGAACCATCTTCCTCGCCGTCTGCCTTGGACGTACCTACAAGGGCCATTTCACGCCTCAGCAGCATTTCGGGTTTGAGGCCGCCGCGTGGTATTGGCATTTTGTCGATGTCGTCTGGCTTTTCCTCTTCATCACCATTTACATCTGGGGTGGCTGGGGCGCACCAGTGCACGCATAAATGACCAACAAACAATCCACGGAAGGGCAGCCCAGCATCGCTAAGGCTGCCCTTTTTGGTCTCTGCCCCCAATGCGGTAGCAAGACCCTTTTCGCTGGATTGGGCCAGTTCGCGGACCGATGCGAAAATTGTGGGTTAGATTATAGCAGCTTCAACGTTGGCGATGGGCCTGCCGCCTTGCTCGTTATGGTCATAGGCGCGTTGATCATTGTACTTGCCTTGATCGTGGATGCCGCATTTCGCCCGCCCTTTTGGGTGCATGTGGTGATTTGGGTTCCTTTCACTGCGGCATTAACGGTGCTCTTTTTACGCATGGCCAAGGCTGCGTTGTTAGCGGCAGAGCATCGCAACCGCGCCAAAGAGGCTGGTAAGGATGATCTGTCATGACACGCTGGCTGATTATCCCGACATTCTTCGTTACGCTGGCGGTTGCGACGATGGTTGCGCTGGGTTTTTGGCAGCTTCAACGCAAAGCTGAAAACGAAATGCTGTTGCGATATGTTTCCGCCAACAGCGCAAAGCTAGCCATAGCTTACCCAAAGCAGGGGCCGGTGAGCGTCAATGCATTGCACCGTAAATCATCGTTGAATTGTCTGCGTGTTTCAAAATGGCGTGAAGATTCGGGCAGCGATACGCTGGGCAAAACAGGCACGCGCTATCTTGCCGAGTGCGTTACTGACGCAGAAGGGCCAGGAGCGTTAATTGTTGCAGGCATCTCCGCGCGACCGAACCAAAAGGTTGACTGGAATGGCGGACTGGTAAGCGGGGTCATCACGACGGAGCCTGACCGGCAATCATTGATTGCGAAGCTGTTTGCCAAGCCTGCTACCTTGCGTCCCATGCTGGTGCTGCAGCAAGGCGTCGGCGGCCTGCGTACGGCCGAACCACCGTCGTTGGACAAAATCAAGCGTAAGATCTCCAACAACGGCTTCTATGCTATTCAATGGTTTTTGTTC
Source organism: Sphingorhabdus sp. (assembly GCF_029865925.1). Classification (GTDB taxonomy): domain Bacteria; phylum Pseudomonadota; class Alphaproteobacteria; order Sphingomonadales; family Sphingomonadaceae; genus Sphingorhabdus_B. The sequence continues at coordinate 6,728 of NZ_JARXAI010000001.1, read as the reverse complement.
GCCTCCGCAGCGGCGATTATCTATACTCTCGCTTTGCGAAAGCGCGTCAGGGCATCCTGATTTTGCCGACGGATATTCTGTTTTACTGCGTCGCTGGCGTGGCGGTCATCTTGGTCGGGCTGGCCAAGGGTGGCTTTGCCGGACTTGGTGCGGCGGCCATGCCGTTGCTCGCTTTGGTCATGGACCCAGTGGCCGGGGCCGGAATGTTGTTGCCCATCCTTATGGTACAAGACGTCGTGAGTGTCTGGGCCTTCCGCCGCAGCTATGATCGGCGCACGCTTCTTCTGACCCTGCCCGGCGCGGCGATAGGTATCTTCTTGGCGTGGCTGCTCGCGTCGGTCATCAATGAAGATGCGGTGCGCGGCTTTGTCGGCGTTATCGCATTGGCCTTTGGCACTTATCGGTTGCTTCCCCTCATGGGGATGCAGATGAAGCTAACAGGGCCCGCGCCGGAGTGGATCGGAACCGTCATGGGCGGCGTGTCCGGCTTCACAAGCCAGATCGCCCATGCGGGCGGTCCTCCGTTCCAAATCTGGGCGCTGTCGCGCAACTTCCCGCATTTGGTATTTGTGGGGACTTCGTCGATATTCTTTACGATCATCAACTGGATGAAGGTGCCCGCATATGCGGCGCTGGGTCAGTTTAACCGGGAGAATATGACGCTTACGGCAGCTTTCCTGCCGCTTGCGATTTTAAGCACTTTTGCCGGAGTGCAGTTGGTCAAGCGCGTATCGCCTGAGCGATTCAACATCATAATCCAGCTTTTGATGGTGGTCATTGGTGCCGAACTGATTCGGCAAGCCATGTGGTAACTGCGCCCTATTTGGGCGACAGTACCATTAGCATTTGGCGGCCTTCCATGCGGGGATGCGCCTCAATTTTTGCAGTCTCAGTCGTATCCGCCTGAACGCGCTGCAGCAGTTGCATGCCCAATTGTTGGTGCGCCAATTCACGCCCGCGGAAGCGCAGCGTAATCTTGACCTTGTCACCCTCTTCAATGAACTCTGCGACCTTCTTCATCTTGACCATATAATCATGATCATCGATGTTTGGACGCATCTTGATTTCTTTGATTTCTTGGGTTTTCTGGCTCTTACGCGCCAAATTGGCCTTTTTCTGGGCCTCATATTTGAACTTGCCGATGTCCAGGAATTTGCAAACGGGGGGATCAGCGTTCGGGGAAACTTCCACCAGATCGAGCCCAACTTCCGCAGCTTGCGCTATCGCCTCGCGGGTATACATGACACCCAGATTCTCGCCGTCATCGTCAATGACTCGTACTTTTTCGACGGTGATGAGATTATTGTAGCGCGGACCGCTTTTAACAGGTGGGGTCATAGCGCGCCGGGTCGGCGGGATGGCGATAATCAATACTCCTTGTGATGTTCTGAAGCGCCGTTACAGCCAATTCGTTTACAGATAAAGGCTTTTAGCGGACCCAGGGCTGCTTTTACGAAGTGCGGCGTTGGACCACGTGGGGAATTTCGGTGCCGACGCGTCCCGATGCGGTTCAATCAGCGAGCGCCGTGAGGTCCCCAACAGTCAATAACTGTGGTAAGACGCGGGCCTCACCATTTTTGGGGAAATACAGATAAAGCGGTACACCCGAACGGCCATATTTCGCGAGAAAGCGAGTGATGTCGGGGTCGCGGCGCGTATAGTCCCCCACCATCGTGACAATGCCGCCCTTTGCCAGCGCATCAATGGCTTCCGCACTATCAATCGCAGCGCCTTCGTTCACTTTGCATGTGACACACCAATCGGCGGTGAAATATAAAAACACCGGCTTGCCTTCTGCCCGAAGCGACGCGAGCCGCGCTTCGTTGAATGGCAAATTGCCGTTTTTGGCGATGTGCGTAACCGGCACCATGGCTGCCTTGTCCATCGCGACGAAGGACACCAGCGCCACGCCTAATGCAGCGGCCAGCACCCATCGGGTTGGCCCGCCATTTTTCTGCCGCCGACCAATGTCAAACAGTGCCACTAAAAAGATCAAAGCCGCGATGGACGCAATGGCCAAGCCATTAAGTCCTGCGAGCTGGTAGAGCAGCCAAAGCAAGGCAAGCGTGGTCAGCGCCATGGGCACGGCCATCCATTGCCGGAAGCGCACCATCCACACGCCTGGCCGTGGCATGCGTTTGCGCAACGCCGGAATGAACGCAATCGCCAAAAAGGGCAAAGCAAGGCCAAAACCAAGCCCGGCAAATATTGGCATCGCCAAACCTGTTGGTAACAACAAGGCTGCGCCCATCGCTGCGGCCATGAAAGGCCCAGTGCAGGGCGTAGCCACGACCGCCGCCAGCACACCCGTCCAGAATGAGCCCGCGATACCACCCTTGCGCGTTAGCTTTTCACCAGCGCCGATGCCGCCAATATCGAAAAGACCAGCAAGATTTGCCGTGACGGACAGCATCAAAAACGCAAGTAACAGGACGACCGCGGGGTCCTGCAACTGGAATGCCCAACCCACTTCTTCGCCAGCCGCGCGCAAGCCAAGCATGATGCCGCCCAGAACAAGGCAGCTTAAAATAATCCCGATCGTGTACGCCACGGCATCGCGGCGGGCTTCGCCCTCATCCCCGCCCATCTTGGCCAAGCTCAGTGCCTTCAGCCCCAATATGGGAAAAACGCATGGCATGAGGTTGAGGAGCAAACCGCCCAACACGGAGAATATCAATATCCAGCCAAAGCCAAGCGCTGGCGGTTGCGCGTCTTGGGTTGCGCCATTGCCAAATACCGATACGCTGTCCCCACCTGTCGGAATGGCGCCGGGCGCAGCGCGCACCTGAAGCCCTTGCGCGTCGTTGAACCGTAATAGCCCGTCAATCGGCGCCGCGAACGGCTTTTTTACTTCTCCGCTGACGATAAGCCAATCGCCAGTGCGGCGCGCGCTTTGCGGGGCATTATACAAAAACAGATTTTCGCTTTCCGCGAAAAACCAAACGCGGCTTGCCGTTGCGCTGCGTGGATAGGGAATAGCAATGTCGATGCGTTTGCCGTTGATTGCATAGCGTGCCGTTCGGTCAAGCGGCACCGGCAAGTTGCTGCGCCATGCATCGAAACGGGTGCGGTCCGACGCCTGTATGTCCCCTGATCCAACGGTCATCGGCACCGAGAAAGTCGCGCCTTCGGGGACGCAAACCAGGTCGGAACAGGCCGACCAGCGGGCATTGACCTTCACATCCAGAGGCTGGCCGATTTTCATGCCCTCGGGGATTTTGAGGTCAATCAAAAAGGCGTGCTTTGCCTTGTAAATATGATTCATAAATCCGCTGACGACCAGAGTCTCGGGTACGGGGGCACGCAGCGGACCAGCGATCATGCCCGCTGGCAATTGCCATTCCAGTTCAAGCGGCGTTCCCGCGTCACCGGGATTAATCCAATAATCATGCCATCCCGCCTTTGGGTCCATGATGATCGCGACCGTCACTACGTCGCCTTCCGCCGGAGTGCGCGTTTCGACATCCATTGATGCGCGGACATTGAGGGCCGCCGAAGCCGGAACTTGCGCATGCGCAATTCCTGCAGTGCAGATGAGAGCGAGCAACATGCAGCTTAATCGCGCAAAAAGCGATCGTGCGCATTCGAGCATTGGAGAAAAAACAAGCGCGTGGTTCATGCGAATCTTATGCCATAATCGGATGTCTGTAGGACAGCGGATTATTCCGGAGCAGCTTGAATAAGTGGCCCGCCCATATTTGGCATCGCCTTTGCCTTTTTCCACCCACCATGCACATAATAACCGATCGACAGGACACAGGACGTCATCGCGGTAGCAACAAATGATCCCCAAATAGCATCTGCGCCAAAGCGGTCATGTAAACCAAAACCGATGCTGAAACGCACCAGAACTGCGCTGAATATAAGGATCAGGAGCGGGGCAAGTACGGCGCCATTCGCACGCACCGCAAAGGTCACGACAACGGACACGCCCATCAGGACGAATGTCCACCCGATGATGTGGTTTATGTGTATCGCAATGTCGATGGCGGGGCTGCCGCTTGGCAGGAAAAGGCTAAGCAGTGGCTGAGCGAACAGCGTCATCAGCACAATGAGTGCGCCCGACATGAGCAAATTGATACCAATCCCCGACCACACAATGCGTCCAACGCGGTCCCATTTGTTCCCGCCGATATTCTGGGCGACCATAGCGCTGACGGCGCTGCCCACGGCGACCGCTGGCATCTGCACATAACTCCAAAGCTGATTCATCACGCCAAATGCTGCAGTTGTATTCACGCCCTCACGATTGACGAGGCCAATCATCACCACGGCAGAGCCCGACATGATGATCATCGATAAGCCCATAGGCAGGCCCATACGCGCAATCGGTTTCAAGAACCGTGCATCTGGCCGAAGCCAATTTAGCTCATGCCCGCGCAGGCGGATGGTGAGGTCACTCGCATAGATTTGGCGCAACAAAAGCCCCAGGCTGATGACCCCGGCAAGGATGGTCGCAAGCGCCGACCCAGCGATTCCCATTGCGGGTATGGGGCCCCAGCCCAAGATAAAAATCGGGTTCAAGATAATGTCGAGAACCACGTTCAACACCGTATTCCAAAATGGCGTAACCGAATCCCCTACGCCGCGCAGTGATGACGCAACAAGCACCATCACGAAAGAGGCTGGCATCGAAAGGAAGATGACGCGCAAATATGCAAGGGCCAGCGGATAGACCGTTTCTGGTGTTGCCATCAGGCGCAGCATTTGGGGCGCAAAGATCCAGCCTGCTGCTGCCGTTACTAGGCCCGCCGCAAGGAAAATGCCGAACGCGGTGCCCATGATACGGCGGACAGATTCGACGTCGCGGCGGCCCATACTCTGGCCAATCAAAATTGTTGTTGCCATTGTGAAGCCGAACAGGGTGGAGAACATCAGAAACATGATGAGCCCCGCATTGGCGGAGGCCGCAAGCGCCTCTTCGCCCAAGAATCTGCCAATCCAAACCGAATTGACGGAGTGATTCAGCGATTGGAGTATGTTGACGCCAAGAGAAGGAAGCGCAAACACAAACAATGTTTTGGCCACCGGTCCTACGGTCAGGTCGCGTTGATGGGCGGGCGCATTCATGCCGTTTGCGCTGCGCCTAAACCGGGCAGCACCCAAGCTGCGATTTGCCCCTTACTCATCCCAATCTGGCCAGTGCGACTGTCAATCGTTCGGCTTCGGCGGCCTTCTCGGCATGATCCGCGCGCGCCTTTTCAACAGCTTCTGGTTTGGCCTTTTCAACAAATGCCGCATTAGACAGGCGCCCAGCCAGCGCGTCCCGTTCTTTGCGCGCCGCCTCGAGTGCCTTGGTTATACGGCTGCGTTCGGCGTCGAGGTCGATGACATCATCAAGGGCAAAGACCACCGTGTCTCCACCTACCACGATCTGTGCAACATTATTTGTGGCAACGGGTGCATAGACAAAGCTGTCAATACGGCCAAGCCGTGACAAGGCCGCTGCCTGCCGCGCGATGACGGACATTGTGGATACCTGTGGGTCTGCAATATTCGCGGTCAGGCGCGTTCCGGGCGGGATATTCAATTCGGCTTTGAACGAACGGGTTTTGCTGATCGTATCGATGACCCAGTTGATTTCTGCCACGGCATCGGCGTCAATCGTTGCGGTGGGTTCGGGCCACTGCGCGTGAATGATGTCATGCGCGCGTGGCTGCGCTGGGTCGGACATCGCATGCCATAATTCTTCGGTAATGAAAGGCATGAACGGATGTAGCATGACCAAAATTTGGTCGAGTGCCCATCCGGCAACTTCCCGTGCTTCGTCGGCGTCCGCGGTTGCCAGCGAAGGCTGGGGTTCTGCCCCGTCGTCGCCGGATTGCGCCTGAAGGATCGGTTTGAGCAGTTCCAGATACCAATCGCAAAATTGGTCGAAGACGAAATGATAAATGACATCCGCCATGCCGTCGAAACGGAATTCGGCAAAGGCCTTGTTCAATTTCTCCACTGTGCTGACAACTTCGCCAATGATCCAACGGTTGACGGCAAGCTCGGCCTTTGGTGCGCTGACGCTGCGTGATCCGCCGATGCCATTGGATTGCGCAAAGCGGGCGGCGTTCCAAAGCTTGGTCGCAAAATTGCGATACCCTGCAACGCGGCTTTCATCCATTTTGATGTCACGGCCTTGGCTTTCCATCGCCGCCATGAAGAAACGCAACGCGTCCGCGCCATATTGGTCAATCAGGCCCAACGGATCGACCGTATTACCTTTTGACTTGGACATCTTGCTGCCATCTGCCGCGCGGACAAGGCCGTGAAGGTACAGCGTCTTCCAAGGCACTTCTTCCATGAAGTGGATACCCTGCATCACCATACGCGCGTCCCAGAAGAACAGTATATCAGAGCCCGAAATCAGGACGTCGTTCGGGTAGTGGCGGTTGAGCATCGTATTTTGATCGGGCCAACCCAAGGTGCCAAAAGGCCAAAGTGCAGATGAAAACCATGTGTCGAGAACGTCAGGATCACGCGTCAATGCGACGCCTGCGCCCGCGAGTAGCTGCGCCGCCTCTTCAGTTTCCGCCACATAGAATGTGCCATCGGCGGCGAACCATGCAGGTATCTGGTGGCCCCACCATAATTGGCGCGAAACGCACCATGGCTGGATATTCTCCATCCAGTTGAAGTAGGTTTTCTCCCACGACTTCGGCACGATATCGAAACCGCCATTCGCCTTGCCCTTGCGGGCCGCCTCGATGGCTGGCTTGGCAAGCGTTTCGGCGTCGACA
>NZ_JARXAI010000028.1 GCF_029865925.1 Sphingorhabdus sp. | reverse complement strand
GGGAGCGGAATGTTCAACGATCTTTCTTCTGTAACCGCCTATTTGGAAACACGTCGCTCTGGCAAACCACGCGACATGGTTACCCCTGGCCCAGACGCGCCAACGCTCGACCGGATCTTACAAACCGCAATGCGCACACCCGATCATGGGAAGTTATTCCCGTGGCGTTTTGTCGAAATCACCAACCGCGAAGCTTTTACCGAACTGCTTACAAAGGCCTTCCTTGCTGCCAATCCAAATGCCCGGCCCGCGCAGTTAGAAGCGGCCATAGCGTCGGCGCAGATGGCCCCAACCCTCGTCGTCTTAATGTTTGCCCCGCAACCAAGCGTAAAGATCCCGCTTTGGGAGCAACAATTGAGCGTTGGCGCAGTCGCCATGAACCTGATCCACGCGGCACATGCGCACGGCTTTGTAGCAAGTTGGATTACAGGGTGGGCCAGTTACGATCCCATGGTTCGCGACAGCCTTTGTCTAGACGAGGAGAGGATCGCGGGCATGTTCTTTATCGGAACCCCTGCGCTTGCACTAGAAGAGCGTCCTCGGCCCATAGCCGGAGACATTATCCGTCAGTGGCCCTGACTAAAGGGATTTAGGCATGCTTGACGCGCCATAGTGTATTATGGCAGTAAGCATGTAATGAAAAACGATGTAAAGCCGGTCTACTTGAAATTGCGTGACGTGATTGCGACTGCCATTCTTGATGGTAATTATAAAGAGGGTCAGATGCTTCCTTCCGTGCGCGCTTTCGCGGCAGATCAAGGTGCCAACCCGCTTACGGTCGCTAAAGCTTATCAATTGTTTCAAGACAGCGGCCTGGTAGACGTGAAGCGCGGCGTAGGCCTGTTCGTAGCCAGCGGCGCAACTGCGAAATTGCGCAGCTTTGAACGTGAAAATTTCGTGCAGAATATTTGGCCAGACGTGAAAGCGCAGATGCAGCGTGCGGGAATTGATCCGACAGAATTACTTGCGCTCAATTAGCCCCTGCAATTAAGGCTTAACGATACCGCTGAAGATAAAATTGCGAGAAGAATCAGCGCTATTCGTCTCCATCAAAGCAGCGGCAACCTTATTCACGCGCATGGCATCCGCGTTTCGGTGCATAATGTTGACGACTTGCTCATTGTTGCAAACGGAAATGAAGTGTTGATCCTACCGCGCGGCAGTAGCCAAAAAGTGCGCGATTTCCCAACAGACTAGCTATTCCGGTCGAATGTGAAGGGCGACATGCCTCTTTCGCGTTCGTTGAATACAAGCACGCGTCCTGCTGGCGGTGCGCTGCGCTGTGGACAATCAGGGCGGGTGCAGGCAGAGCAGCCAAGACCAATAGCGGTTGCGGCTCCGTTGTTAAGGTCAAGCCCACGCGCAGCAGCCAATGGTGCAGCTAACTTGGCATCAATACCAAGACAAATGGCAAACTCTGCTTCGATCCCGCCGCTTACCGCGGTTTGTGGGTGAACAGTTCGCGACAAAGTGAACCAGCGGCTTTGATCCTCCAGTTCGACCAGATGCGGCATAAGGGTTCCTGGCCGTGCAAATACAGTATGCACTTGCCATAAGGGGCATCGGCGATCCGTTTCCACCAATGGTGAGGCGCTTGCCCCAGCATAGCGTTTACTGCTCTGCCCCGCGCGATCAATCCGCAGCATGAAGAAAGGCAGACCACGCTGCCCTACCCTTTGCAATGTCGTTAGGCGGTGGGCAATCTGTTCAAAACCAGCGCCAAAGCGGCGTTGCAGCAACACGATATCATAGCCCGTTGCCTCGCATGCGCGCAGAAAACGCACGTAAGGCATCATGACGGCTGCTGCAAAATAGCTACTCAAATGCCGCCTATACAGGCGTTCGGCAGCTCTTTCGGTAAAGGATGCACCAGCAACTAAAGCGTCAATTTCCGCCTTGGCTTCCAACATACCAAGTTGCAAGGCGGCCGCGAAAGTACGGCTGGCCGGGTCAAGGAGTTCAGATAGTTGAAGCTGCCGCGCATGAAGGTCGAGCCGCCGTAATCGGTCAGGCATGACATCAAATGGCAGAATGCGCATGGAAAGCTGATGCTTCACGCGTAATCGTTCGGTGATCGCGCCGTAAATGTCCGCATTAGCAAGGCGCAACTCGTCAGCAAGGCTCTCTGCTTGCGAGTCCAAATCGGCGAAATGGTTGCGCCAACGCTCAATTTCACGCCGGGCCGACGCAATAGCCTCTGGCTCGCCATGTCCACCAATTTGCCCGCCGCCTGCTCCGCCATACGACCCGCCCGACAGACGGTCAAAGGATCGGGCAAACGCCTCTGCTGCATCAGGGCTGGCAGCGATCCATTCTTCTACCTGAGCGCGGTCAATATCGAGGTCTGTAAACATAGGGTCGTTAAGCCTTCGGCGGATGGCATCCACCCCGCCGCCCGGGGTTGTGCCCGTTAACGTACGAGGATCGAAATCATAAGATTGGGCAAGTTTTAGAAGCAGCGTTGCCGTCAGCGGCCTCTGATTACGCTCAATCAAATTAAGATAAGACGGCGAAATTGCTAAGGCTTCAGCCATAGCACCTTGCGTTAAGCCATTGGCTCGGCGGATCCTGCGGACAGAATGCCCCGCAAATAACTTTTCTTCTGCCATGACCAACCTTTGTCAATAAAGTTACATAACGACAAACAAACGGTAGCTTATTCATACAATAATACAACAAATATTACAAAATTGACTCGTTATTCACATGGTTTGAGGTGAGGCACTAACGTCTATCCTCCCTTCGACAAAAAGGAATTGTCAATGTCGTACCAGTCACTCATCGCCGAAACCAACGCGCATATTTCTGCGCACAAGGGAACATGGGATTCCATCAGCGCGGAATCTGTAGCGCGGATGCAGTTGCAAAACCGTTTCCAGACCGGTCTCGACATTGCGCGCTATACGGCCGAGATCATGCGCAATGACATGGCTGCATATGATGCCAACCCTGCACAATATACGCAGTCCCTCGGTTGCTGGCACGGGTTCATAGCCCAGCAAAAAATGATCTCCATTAAGAAGCATTTTGGCACAACCAAAAAGCGGTATTTGTATCTGTCAGGTTGGATGATTGCCGCTTTGCGAAGTGAGTTCGGCCCACTGCCTGATCAGTCCATGCATGAAAAGACAAGCGTACCAGCGCTCATTGAAGAACTTTATACGTTCCTGCGCCAAGCTGATAGCCGCGAACTCAACATTTTGTTCCGTGACCTCGACGACGCCCGCAGCCAAAATGATGCGGCGCGCGAGGCGGCCACCATGGCCAAAATCGAGAACCACGAAACGCATGTCGTACCCATTATTGCCGACATAGATGCAGGCTTTGGCAACGCCGAGGCCACATATTTGCTCGCAAAGAAAATGATCGAAGCCGGCGCATGCGCTTTGCAGATCGAAAATCAAGTTTCCGACGAAAAGCAATGCGGCCACCAAGACGGCAAAGTCACCGTGCCTCATGAAGATTTCTTGCAGAAAATTCGCGCGTGCCGTTACGCTTTCTTAGAACTTGGCGTTCCAGACGGCATCATCGTTGCACGTACAGACTCGCTTGGTGCGGGCCTAACCAAGCAAATCGCCGTTTCAACCGCTGCTGGCGACTTGGGCGACTTGTACAATAGCTTCCTCGATTGCGAGGAAATTGACCCCGCCACGGCCCAAAATGGCGATGTCATTTTGAACCGCAACGGAAAGCTGTTGCGTCCAAAGCGCTTGCCCTCCAATCTGTTCCAGTTCCGCTCCGGCACTGGCGAAGATCGCTGCGTATTGGATTGCATCACCTCGCTTCAGAATGGCGCGGACCTCATCTGGATCGAAACGGAAAAGCCGCATATTGAGCAAATTGCAGGCATGGTAGACCGCATTCGCGAAGTCGTTCCAAATGCAAAGCTTGCCTACAACAACTCGCCAAGCTTCAATTGGACGCTGAATTTCCGTCAGCAGGTGTTTGATGCATGGTCCGCTGAAGGACAAGATGTTTCCGCCTACGAACGCGCAAATCTGATGAGCGCAAGTTATGATGACACTGCACTTGGAATTGAAGCCGATGTGCGCATCCAGAACTTCCAGCGCGATTCAGCAAAGCGCGCCGGCATTTTCCACCATCTCATTACCCTGCCAACCTACCATACGGCAGCGCTCAGCACCGACAACCTCGCCAAGGATTATTTCGGCGAAATGGGGATGCTTGGCTATGTGGCCGGCGTTCAACGCAAGGAAATCCGCCAAGGCATCGCCTGTGTGAAGCACCAGAATATGTCAGGTTCCGACATTGGTGATGACCATAAGGAATATTTTGCTGGCGAAGCCGCGCTGAAAGCTGGTGGCAAAGACAACACAATGAACCAGTTTGGCCAAGGCGCGTAAGGAGCGATTGAAATGAGCGAACCTCCACGCGCACGCGCTGTGCTTTCGACTGAAGATTTGACCTTATTGCGTCAAGCATTGGTCTATTATCTTGAAGTTATTCAGGATAAGCCAGAATCCGTCAAATTTGCGCGACTTTACCACCGGTTAGGCAGCGCTGGCGGGAAGTAATCTATAGCATTTAAAGAGTTTTCCTGGGGAGGAAAAACACCTGACCGCCGGCAGCGATGCCGGCGGTTTTTTATATGGCACGACTTTCGTCGCTCATATTTTGTTAACGCCAACCTATTATTGCCCTCGTCGAACACAGACGGGCTGGGTCGCGTGGATAATAGACTAAAAGTGCTATTGGGAGTTTTGTTGGTCGCTGGACTGATCGCGATGGTCATTCCAGATAACGACCCTCTGATACCAAAAGCCCAAAAAGCGCCCGCACAAAGCATTGCGTCAGTACCGGAAAATACACTTCAACTTCCTTTGCCTGCGCCGGATCCCGTTCCTGTCCAATTCAATGCAGACCCAGGCAGCGATTTCCAAATCGGCGCGCCGACCATCGATGGCAACCCAACGCAGCCCAACTTTGGCATGCCATTTGGGACTTCTATGCAAACCAGTGCTGCAAACCCCGATGCTGGACAAAGCAGCACCGGCAGCTTCACTCCCACTGCCTTTGCGATGCCAGGGGCGGCCACTCCAACTGATACATCGAGTGCCGATAAAGCGATGATCGACCAATAAGCTTCACCTATTGTCACAGACGCAATTGTTACTGCGCAGTCCACCCGCCATCGACCGAGAGGTTCGTGCCCGTGATCGCACTTGCCTCTTCACGGCACAAAAACACCGCTAATGCCGCCAGTTGTTCAACCTGCACAAATTTCTTCTGCGGCTGATTGGCCAACAGCACATCATTGATCACTTGATCCCGGGTCAACCCACGTGCCTTCATGGTATCCGGGATTTGGTTTTCCACCAAAGACGTCCAAACATATCCGGGGCAGATATTGTTCACCGTTATCCCTTGCGTCGCCACCTCAAGCGCCACAGTCTTTGTAAAACCTGCAAGGCCATGCTTTGCGGCATTATAAGCCGACTTAAATGGCGAAGCGACCAGACTGTGCATGGAACCTGTGTTAATGATGCGGCCCCAGCCTTTTGCCTTCATCGCGGGTAACGCTGCCTTTGTCGTGTGGAATGCCGAAGACAGGATGATCGACATAATCGCGTCCCATTTATCTTCGGGAAATTCATCAACGGGCGCGACATGCTGTATCCCGGCATTGTTTATCAATATGTCAGGCGCACCAAGCTTTTCTGCACACTCGGCCATCATGGCACGGATCACTTCCGGCTTGGTCATGTCGGCAGCAGAATACATGGCCTTTCCGCCGCTAGATTCAGCCAGTTCGGCGACATAGCCATCGATAACATCCCTATCGCCAAAGCCATTGATCATTACGTGCGCACCTTGTGCCGCCAAGGCGCGTGCATAGCCAAGCCCGATGCCTGAGGTAGATCCGGTAATGAGTGCTGTTTTGTCTTTGAGGAACATCGAGGAGTGCCTTTGTATTTAAGGTGAGCTTTACGTGCGCTTTGCAACGCTAAACGCAATGTTGACGCAGGACAAGCGCCCGTCGAAAGCATGTCCACGCATGGATTTTAGACGAAGAATCCTAATGCATGCAATTGTCTAAAAGATATGTCATAGGCCGTTCATGCGTTTGAATAATTGCCATAATGTTGCCGATTTCCGCCGTCTAGCGAAGGCGCGTCTGCCGTCACCCATATTCAATTATATCGACGGCGCTGCTGACGATGAACGGACCAAGCTGCGCAACAGCGCAAGCTTTGACGATTGCGACCTCGTGCCCAATGTCCTGGCCGGAGTGTCGGACATCGACATGGGCGTCACCGTGATGGGAAAGCGCATTGATATGCCGCTGATGCTCTCACCCACGGCGTTGCAACGCCTTTTTCACTGGCAAGGCGAACGGGCCGTTGCATCGGTAGCGCAGCGGTTCAATACATGGTTTGGCATCTCCTCGCTTGCCACGGTGAGCATCGAGGAGGTGGGCGAGAAAATTAAAACGCCCAAACTTTTCCAACTCTACATCCACAAGGACAAGGGTCTGAACACGTCGATGATCGAACGTTGCAAGGCCGCAAAGTTTGATGCGATTGCCTTGACCGTGGACACTATTGTCTCCGGAAACCGCGAACGGTGTTTGCGCAGCGGGTTTACATCACCGCCGCGTTTTACGCCCGAGTCTGTCCTAAGCTATGCCATCCACCCGATGTGGGCACTGAATTACATGTTCCGAGAGAAATTCTCGCTACCCAATTTGCAAACACATGTGGATGCCGGCACCAATGTTGCGGTTTCCGTGGCAGAATATTTCAACACGATGCTCGACACCTCAATGGATTGGAAGATGGCTGAAAAGGTCCGGTCTGACTGGGACGGGGAATTTTGCCTAAAGGGTATCATGTCGGTCGACGACGCAAAACGGGCGGTGGATATTGGCGCGACTGCTATCATGATCTCAAACCATGGTGGCCGCCAATTGGATGGTTCGCGTTCGCCATTTGACCAAATAGCTGAAATCGCCGACGCCGTGGTTGGTAAAATCGACATCATTTGCGATGGCGGGGTGCAGCGCGGAAGCCATGTTTTGAAAGCCCTTGCCGCTGGCGCAACTGCCTGTTCAGGTGGGCGGCTCTATCTTTATGCATTGGCCGCAGCTGGGCAACCTGGCGTGGAGCGCATCGTCGGCAAGTTGCATGATGAAATTGCCCGCGACATGCGGCTAATGGGCGTTAAGTCGGTATCGGAACTTGAGCGATCGATGCTTCGCTGGCGCTGAGCTTAACTGATCAGGAACCAAAAGCCGATTGCGCTTGGCTTTGGCGGGCTAAGCCACCATTTAAGAACCATGACTGCATTTTCCATTCTTGATCTCGTACCTGTCGTTGAAGGCGGTAACGTCTCTTCCGCATTGGCCAACGCGGCTGATCTGGCAGCGCATGCGGAAAGCCTTGGCTTCACCCGCTACTGGGTCGCCGAACATCACGGCATGCGCGGAATTGCGGGCGCTGCGACCAGCGTTGTCATCGGGCACATTGCGGCAGCAACGAAGACGATGCGTGTTGGTTCGGGCGGCATCATGTTGCCCAACCATTCCCCCTTGGTCATTGCCGAACAGTTTGGAACATTGGATGCGCTGTATCCCGGCCGAATTGATTTAGGGCTTGGCCGTGCGCCGGGGAGCGACCAACTCGTCGCGGCCGCGATCCGGCGGACGCTCGACAGCGACCCAAATGCTTTCCCGCGCGATGTGATGGAATTACAAAGTTATTTCGCCGATGATGGCAAAACGGGTATCGTCGCCACGCCGGGCGCTGGCGCGAATGTGCAACTCTCTATCTTGGGCAGCAGCCTCTACGGCGCGCAGGTCGCAGCAGCATTGGGCCTTCCCTTCGCCTTTGCCAGCCACTTTGCGCCACAAATGCTGGATGAGGCGCTACACATCTACCGCAGCCACTTTCGCCCAAGCGCCGTGCTTGATGCGCCGCATGCGATTGCCGCGTTCAATATCATCGCGGCGGAAACCGACGCGGAGGCGGAATATCTGGCAAGCTCGTTGATGCAAAGCTTCGTTGCGTTGCGCACGGGCAATCCACGCCAATTGCCGCCGCCGGTGGAGGGCTATGTGGCCTCCCTGCCCCCGCATTTTGCATCAGCTCTGAATGATGTTTTGTCCGCCAGCGCCATTGGTGCAGCCGACACCGTGAAGTCAGCGGTTCAGGCGTTTCAGGCACGCACACAAGCTAACGAAATCATCGTCGCTTGTTCGATTTTTGATCATGCAAACCGAAAACGGAGCCTGCACATCACAGCCTCCGTTTTTGAGACGATCAATAAACGCGTGGTTTTGGCTTAATATACTCTGCTTCGTCGGTCAGGGTGTAATCATGGACCGGGCGATAGTCGATTTTGACTTTGCCGCCTGAACCGCCCCAGCCATCGAACCATGAAGAAGTATGCTTCATCCAATTGGTATCATCACGCGCTGGGAAATCTTCATGCGCATGGGCGCCGCGGCTTTCCTTGCGGTTGTTTGCGCTTTCAATTGTGCACACCGCCTGCGCCATGAGGTTATCGAGCTCAAGCGTTTCGATAAGGTCAGTGTTCCAGATCAGGCTGCGGTCGGTCACATGAACGTCAGCCAGACGCTGGTTTACCTTCTGCATTTCGGTCACGCCATCTTTCAGCAAGGCCGTGTCGCGGAAAACCGCGGCGTGCTTTTGCATCGTGCGCTGCATCTGTAAGCGGATCTCTGCGGTCGGCGAACCGCCCTTTGCGCCACGAAACTTGTCTACCCGCGACAGCGCCAAGTCAGCGGCGTCAGTTGGCAATGCCTTATGCGGCGCACCGGGGGTGAGTGATGACTTTAGATGCAAACCAGTAGCACGTCCGAACACCACAAGGTCGATGAGCGAGTTTGATCCCAAGCGGTTTGCACCATGCACAGAAACGCAGGCTGCTTCACCAACGGAGTAAAGCCCAGGAACGATCACTTCGGGATCATCGCCCATTTTAGTTACAACCTGTCCATGATAATTACACGGAATGCCGCCCATATTATAGTGGACAGTCGGTGTCACCGGCAGTGGCTGACGCGTAAGGTCGATACCCGCAAAAATCTTTCCGCTTTCCGTAATGCCGGGCAAACGCTGCGCCAATACCGCGGGATCGATATGGTCGAGGTGAAGGTAGATATGGTCCTTGTGCGCACCTAAGCCGCGGCCTTCGCGCATTTCTAGCGCCATGGAACGGCTGACAACATCCCGTGATGCGAGATCCTTGGCTGATGGGGCATAGCGCTCCATGAAGCGTTCGCCTTCGCTGTTGGTCAGGTAACCGCCCTCGCCGCGTGCGCCTTCAGTAATCAACACGCCAGCGCCATAAATGCCGGTTGGGTGAAACTGGACAAACTCCATATCCTGCAGTGGCAAGCCAGCCCGCAGCGCCATACCGCCACCATCACCCGTGCAGGTGTGCGCCGATGTCGCGGAGAAATAGGCGCGCCCATAGCCGCCAGTTGCTAGCACCACGGCGTGGCTCTTGAACCGGTGGATGCTGCCATCTTCCATGCACATGGCGATCACGCCGCGGCATTCACCATTTTCCATAATCAGGTCGAGCGCGAAATATTCGATAAAGAAATCCGCGTCATATTTCAGGCTCTGTTGGTACAAGGCATGCAACATGGCATGGCCTGTTCGATCTGCTGCAGCAGCAGTGCGCTGAACTGGTGGGCCTTCACCCATATTCTGCATATGCCCGCCAAAGGGGCGCTGGTAGATAGTGCCGTCTGAATTGCGTGAGAATGGCACGCCAGCATGTTCAAGCTCATATACCGCTGCAGGGGCCTCACGGACCATATATTCGATGGCATCTTGATCGCCAAGCCAGTCGGAGCCTTTGACCGTGTCATACATGTGCCAGGTCCAATGATCTGGCGAGTTATTGCCCAAAGACGCGGCAATACCGCCTTGCGCGGCCACCGTATGCGAACGGGTTGGAAAAACCTTGGTAATGCAAGCCGTCTTCAAACCAGCTTCCGCACTGCCCATAGTGGCGCGCAGACCCGATCCGCCGGCGCCGACAACGACGGTGTCATATGTATGGTCAATAATCTTATATGCGTCTGACATCAGGCGAGCGCTCCGGTAAATGCAAGTTTTGCGACAACAAAAATGCCGAACACGGCACTCGCAATGACATAGAAACTAAGGAGTGTCATTGCGGCGAATTTGAGGCCCTCGTCATGGACATAATCTTCGATCAATACCTGAAGACCCAGCCTGACATGGCTAAATATGTTCGCGATCATCAAGATCATTGGAACCGCCACCAGCGGCTGGGCAAGCCACTGGGCAAGTGCGCTATGTTCAAAACTTGGGATCATGAACAAGGACAGCACGAACCAAGTCGTCAGTAGCATATTACCAACCGCAGTCAGGCGCTGCTTAAGCCAGTGCTCCCCGCCATGCTTTGCCGAACCCAAGCCACGCACGCGGCCAATATTTGTTCTACTGTCCATCACAAAACTCCGATAAAGCGCGATGCCACAAACAGGGCCACGAATGCAGTTGCAAAAAAGGCTGCAACAAATGCAACCGATGCCCATGTACGGTTCGTCTTTAATTCATACCCTGCGCCGATATCTAGGACGAGATGGCGAAGGCCAGACGCCAAATGTTGAAAGAAACTGAAGGTGACGGCCAAGGCAACAAGGCGGAAGAACCAGTTACTGGCGATCTGAACACCGCTGCCGTCGGCCCCAGCCGACACAACATATTTTTCAAATGTCGCATAGCTCTCTGCACCACCACCGATTGCCGACAGCCACCATAACAACGTCATCATGCCGGCAGTCGCCAATATGAACCCGGTTGCACGGTGGAAAATCGAAACCGCCATCTGCGGCGACCAACGATACACCTGTAAATGTGGTGAAAGCGGTCGGTTCGGGTTTTTCGCCATAAGTTCAGCGTCCTTAATAATTGTCAGTCTTCGACATTCTTTATCTCTTTAATCGATTAGCCGCATCGTGCAAGGCCCGCACTTTGCGAAAAGCAAAATTCGTCAACCAATTTGCTCAATTAGGTTTTCCCCCGATCGGTAAGGCACCAGCAATGCCGTATCCAAAATCATGTTACTTGAAGGCGGGTATGATGCGTTGGGCGATACGTTTTGATCGCTTTAGGCAGATGCGACCCGATTTGTTGGTAACCTCGTTCGATAACTTTGGTTGAATTTTTATCGACGCTGTGAAAAGCAGCATGGATGAAAACCCATATCCTCATCACCGGTGCCTCGCGCGGAATCGGCGCCGCCATTGCTGCAAGCTTTGACCCAGCCACAACGACCGTGGTCGCAATCTCCAGCAAGGACGGCGACCTGAACGACCCCGCAGTGCCCGCACGACTTTGGGCCGACGCGCTTTCAGCTTTAGGCGGCCGCATCGATGTCCTCGTTAACAATGCTGGCGTTTTTGAAGAAAATCCCATCACGCGAGCCCACGCGGAATGGTTGGCAAGCTGGGACCGCACCATGCAAATCAACCTGACCGCCAGCGCTGACCTATGCCGACGCGCGGTGCTGCATTGGCAAGCCAGCGGGGCATCGGGCCGCATTGTCAACATCGCCAGCCGCGCGGCATATCGGGGCGACAGCCCTGCCCATTGGCATTATGCCGCTTCAAAGGCAGGCATGGTCGCGATGACCAAATCAATCGCGCGCGCTTATGCCAAAGATGGTATTTATGCCTTCGCCATCTGCCCAGGCTTTACCATGACAGGAATGGCTGAGGATTATATGGCAAGCCGCGGTGGCGACAAATTGCTCGCCGATATCCCACTGGGTAAAGTTGCAGATCCCGAAGAAGTCGCGGCAATCGCCAAATTCTGTTCACTCGACGCACCGCCTTCTATGACGGGGGCGGTGCTTGACGTTAATGGCGCCAGCTATGTCCGGTAATTGGAAGGTACGGTTTCCCTGTACCCGTGCGGAGGCCGAGGCAATACATGACGACGATGAATGGCTGGCATCGCTTGACCCAATGCCCACAATCGTCGCCGACGAAGTTGAGGCGTTTAACGATGACAAATGGCAGTTGGATGCGTATTTCTCCGTCAACCCAAGCAAAGCTGTCATCAATGCCGTCCAAAGCCGCATAAGCAGCGCAGCAAAGGCAAAGCCACTTGTAGAAAAGCTACCCGACGCTGACTGGGTTGTTATCAGTCAGCAAGCTTTGCAACCCGTCCATGCCGGCCGCTTTTATGTTCACACCGGTTCCAACAAAGGCAAGGTACCCATAGGCGCCACGCCTTTCCTGATTGAAGCCAGTCGCGCCTTTGGCACTGGCGGCCACGAGACCACCAGCGGCTGCTTGGCAATGCTCGACGACATGAAGCGCGCTGGCAAAAGGTTTGACCTGATCGCTGATATTGGAACGGGCACTGGCCTGCTCGCTTTCGCTGCACACAGCTTGTGGCCAAAAGCATATCTGACGGCGTCTGACATTGACCCCGTAAGTGTTGAGGTCACCTCAGGCAATGCCAATGCCAACAACGTGTCTTGCGGCGTTTCTCAGGGCCAAATTGCGCTTTGTGTAGCCGAAGGCACTGCGCACCCACTTATCGCCTCACGCGCGCCCTACGACCTTGTTACGGCTAACATTCTTGCTGGCCCGTTGATTGAACTCGCGCCCTCACTTGCAGAGATTGTAGACGATGGCGGTTCCCTCATACTGGCCGGATTGTTAAACACGCAGGCAAAAGCGGTCGTCTGGGCCTACAGACGTCAGGGTTTTCGTTTACAAAAGCGCGTTGATCGCGGCGACTGGCCATGTTTGTGGCTGGTAAAGCGCAGGTCCTATAGCTGGAAGCGTCCAACGCGGGCCACTGGTCGAACCAGCCAGCCGCCCGGCGATTTTGGAACATGGTAGAAAATCTTTAGAAAGGCCTGCTGACGTTACGCAATCAGCACATCATTCGCCAAAACCTCGCTTGCGGCGATATCAGGAAGTATGTCCAGCCGCGCGTAAAGCGGAGCGAAGTCTGTTTCCACAGTAACGGTTAACAATTCGTCGATACTGGAAATGACAAAATAGTTCTGCTGAAAATCGTCGATCCGGTAATGTGTTCGCATGACCCGAAGCAGGTCGAACGCGATACGGTTGGGTCTAGGGTCTTCCAGAGCGAAGATACTCTCGGCGTAACTTGAAACGATGCCGGCGCCATAAATGCGCATGCCGTTGGGTTGTTTAATCAGACCAAATTCCACTGTATACCAATATAATCGCGCCAGATGATCAAGCGCGCAAAAGCCAAGCGAACGCAGCCCGCCTTTGCCATAAGCCACCATATAATCGGCAAATACGGGATCGGCCGACATGGGAACATGTCCAAAAATATCATGAAACACATCAGGCTCTTGCAGATAATCCGACTGTTCCGGCGTCCGGATAAAATTTCCAGCAGGGAACCGCCGATTGGCAAGGTGGTCGAAAAACACGGCGTCTGGTACAAGGCCAGGTACAGCGACTATCTGCCAGCCCGTTGCCGCCATTAACTGTGCATTCAATTCGCGATAATCAGGAATGCCGGGACGAGAGAGCTTAAGCACATCGATACCGCGCAAAAAGGCGTCGGCGGCGCGCCCAGGCAGCATCGCAGTCTGCCTAGCAAACAGCGTGTCCCACATGGCATGCTCATCCGCGCTGAACCTGTCCCAGTTTTGCGGCACGGTCCAATCTGTATTCGCCCCGGCAGGCGGCGTTTCATAGACGTGGCTGATATTTTTCATGCCAACTGGTTACACTTGAAACCACTTGGCAGCAACCGCCCTGTGTTAGATTTACGCGCTTTCGACGATATTCGCCCAAGCGGCTTCGTCTATAACCTGAATACCAAGCGCTGTTGCTTGTTTCAATTTCGACCCCGCACCTGGGCCAGCCACGACAAGGTCGGTCTTGGCACTCACTGAACCTGCTGATTTCGCCCCAAGCGCCTCTGCTTGCGCCTTGGCCTCCTCGCGGCTCATGGTTTCGAGCTTGCCTGTGAAAACAATCGTTTTTCCCGTCCACGCGCTTTCGCGAATGTTCGACACATAAGCAGGCGGCTGAACCTCGTTCAAAAGGTCATTCCAAACCGACAGATTATGCGGCTCGTGGAAAAAACCCCCCAATGCTTCGGCGACCGCGCCGCCGACCCCGTCAATGGCCGTAACGTCCGCAATGACCCCCTCATCGGATTGTGCGAGCCTTTGGCCGACTTTGCCAACTTCGGCGACCGACCCAAAGGCCTTAAACAAATCACGCGCCGTGACGGTGCCAATATGCCGGATACCAAGGCCAAAAAGCAATTTTGCGCCATCGGGCGCACGCGTAGCTTCAATCGCTGCCAACAGGTTATCCACAGACTTATCCTGCCATCCGCCGCGCGATAGAATATCACTACGGCGGCTGCGCAACCGGAAAATATCTGCAGGGCTTTCGAGCCACCCAAGATCGAAAAACTCTTGAATGGTCTTCTCGCCAAGCCCTTCAATGTCCAGCGCGCCGCGACTGACAAAATGGATGAGGCGTTGCACCCGCTGTGCCGGACAAATCAACCCGCCAGTGCAGCGCACATCCACCTCGCCCTCTTCCGCAACCGCTTCGGAACCACATTCCGGGCAAAGTGACGGAAATGCATAGGCAGAACGCGCTGTCTCACGCGTCAGGTTCTCCACGATCTGGGGAATGACATCCCCTGCCCGTTGCACCAACACGCGGTCACCGGGGCGCACCCCCAGACGGTAAATCTCGTCACGGTTGTGCAACGTAACGTTGGACACCACCACGCCGCCCACTGTAACGGGCGCGAGACGGCCGACAGGGGTCAGCTTACCGGTGCGACCCACCTGAATATCGATTTGCTCCAGCGTTGTTTCCGCGCGCTCTGCAGGGAATTTATGCGCGATCGCCCAGCGCGGTGATTTGGCGACAAAGCCAAGCCGATCTTGCCAATCCAAGCGGTCAACCTTGTAGACAACGCCATCAATGTCATAGGGTAAATCCGCGCGGCGCCGCTCAATGTCTGCATAATGCGCCAAGGCGGTTTCAACATGGTCGAAACATAATAACAACGGCGACACAGGCACACCCCATGCCGCAATCGTTGCCATAACTTTGCTTTGGGTATCGAAGGGTAATGCGCTTACTTCACCCCAGCCATGTGCAAGAAAACGTAATGGGCGCGACGCCGTTACCTTCGCATCCTTTTGCCTTAGCGACCCAGCAGCTGCATTGCGCGGGTTGGCAAAAAGCTTTCCGTCCTTTGCTTTTTGCGTTTCATTGATCGCGGCAAAGTCGGACTTCGCCATGTAAACCTCACCACGTATCTCGAAGATATCTGGAACGTGGCCTTTGAGCTGTTGTGGAATGTCCACGATGTAGGCGACGTTGGCGGTCACATCTTCACCCACGCTACCATCGCCGCGCGTCGCGGCCTGTTTCAGGACACCTTGTTCATATCGCAACGACAGCGAAAGCCCATCAATCTTGTCCTCCGCTGTCATCGCAACATCTGCATCTGCTGGCAGGTTCAAAAACCGGCGGACCCGGGCAACAAAATCATGGATGTCCTGCGCCTCAAACGCATTGTCGAGGCTCATCATCCGCTTAGCATGGGTGATCTTCTTGAGGCCCGAACCTTCCACCGCAGCGCCAACCTGTTTGTTGGGGCTATCCGCGCGCACGAGGTGTGGGAATGCCATCTCCAGTTCCGTATTGCGGCGCACCAGCGCGTCATATTCCGCGTCAGATATCTCTGGCGCGTCTTCGGCATGATAACGCTTATTGTGGTACGAAATCTGTCTCGCCAACCGCATAAGCTCATTGGCTGCATCTGCTTCAGTCACGCATCCACTCCGGCAAAAAATAAACGCACTGGTTTACACTATTTCCAACAGGCGCTCTGCCTGCGCTCTAGCCTCATCGGTCACCTCTGCCCCAGAGAGCATTCGTGCGATTTCCTGCCGACGTGCCTCGGCATCAAGCAAGGTGACACCGGTCCGTGTTACAGTGCCCTGGCTGGATTTCGCGATAAAATAATGCGCCTTCCCCTTTGCAGCGACTTGCGGGCTATGGGTAACAGCCAATAATTGCGTGCGGGTGGCCAAGCGCGCAAGGCGTTCGCCAATCGCGGCGGCTACAGCGCCACCCACACCTCTGTCGATTTCATCGAAGATAATCGTGGCAGCGCCCCCTTCTTCCGCCAAGGCAACTTTCAGCGCCAAGATGAAGCGGGACAATTCACCACCAGATGCAATTTTAGCCAGCGGCGCAAATGGCGCGCCGGGATTGGTCGAAATCAGAAACTCGACGCGGTCCATGCCATATGCGGTCCATCGGTCTTCGGGTAACTTCTCCACTGCCGTTTGAAACTGCGCGGCATCAAGTTTCAGCGGGGCGAGCTCGTTTTTAACGGCTGCATCCAACTTTACCGCAGCCGCCGCCCTGGCTGCGGACAATGCGCTCGCGGAATGAACATAGGCATTGTGCTTTGCCGCCTCCTCAGCCTCAAGCAAAACAAGTCCTTCGCCTCCGGCCTCAATGGACTGCAACTGTGCCGTCAACCTTTCCTGCAAGGCGATGATGCCATCGGGGGCGATATTATGCTTACGCGCCAGTGCCCGCAGCTCGAACAAGCGCTCCTCAATCTCGTCAAGCCGTGCTGGTTCATATTCGATAGCGCGTGCCGCCGCGTTCAATTTATCTTCGGCATCGCTTGCTTCAATAACGGCGCGGTCCAGTGACGTCAGCGCTTCGGCCAATAAGGGGTGGGCATCCGCCAATCGGTCAAGCTTGCGGGCTGCACTGCGAATGAGTGACAGACCACTTTTGGGTCCGTCAAAACTTTCCAGCACCGTCTTTAAGTCTTCGGCAATGCGCTCGCCCTTTTGCATGTCGGAACGTTCACCAGCGAGCTGCTCTTCTTCGCCTGGCTGCGGATGGAATGCCGCGAGTTCCAAAACCGAATGTTCAAGCCACTCACGATCACGCGCCGCATTTTCTAAAGCCTCGCGGGCAATATCGAGCCGAGATTTAGCATCCTGCCATGCAGCAAATTTGGCGGAAACGGTTGCGGTATCGCTTCGGCCAAAAGCATCCAACAAACTGCGATGCCCGCGTGCGTTCAACATACCGCGATCATCATGCTGGCCGTGGATTTCGACCAAAGCCGCCCCGACTTCCCGCA
The DNA here is from genome assembly GCF_029865925.1 of Sphingorhabdus sp. GTDB lineage: Bacteria > Pseudomonadota > Alphaproteobacteria > Sphingomonadales > Sphingomonadaceae > Sphingorhabdus_B. Next base: position 10,579 of record NZ_JARXAI010000028.1, on the reverse strand, counting down.
AAAGTGCCGCCGAGCACGGCTGGTCATTGATAAATGCTTTGCTACCGCCATCGGCCTTTACGGACCGGCGAATGATTAAAGGCTCATCCATCTCAATGTCGATGTCGTTCTCTGCAAGCAACGCCGCAACATACGCGGGCGATTCAAAGCTGGCCGTTACTTGCGCCTTTTCCGCGCCTGACCTTACAAGCCCGCTATCCGCGCGCGCGCCAAGCGCAAGACCAAGCGCGTCTAGCAATATAGATTTACCCGCCCCGGTTTCACCCGTGAGAACGCCAAGTCCGCCTGCAAACTCTAGGTCCAGTGCCTCGATCAGCACGACGTCGCGGATCGAGAGCCCCGTTAGCATGGCATTACGCGGCGGGCGCGTTCTTCTGCATTAGGTTATAGGCACGGGCATACCATTCGCTGCCCGGATAGTTGGCGCCCAGCACGGCCGCTGCCTTCTTTGCCTCTTCCGGCACGCCCATCGCAAGATAGCTTTCGGTCAAGCGATACAGAGCTTCTGGTGCGTGCGTGGTCGTGTCATATTTCTCAACCACTTCGCGGAAGCGCAACGATGACCCGAGCCACAGCGCACGGCGTTGATAGAAGCGGCCAATTTCCATTTCCTTGCCGGCCAAATGGTCACGAACAAGATCGATCTTCAACGTCGCATCAGACGCATAACGCGACGCGGGATAACGACGCTGCACTTCACCAAGAGCTGCAAGCGCCTGTTCGGAAATCTTCTGGTCGCGAGTCACATCGCTAATTTGCTCATAATAGGACAAAGCGATCAGATAATAGGCGTAAGACGCATCCTTGTTGCCGGGGTGGATCGACAGAAAGCGGCGCGACGATTGAATCGACTCGTTGTACTTCTGCGCCATATAGTAACTGAACGCGCTCATCAGCTGAGCACGGCGCGCCCAAGGGGAGTAAGGATGCTGGCGCTCAACCTCATCAAACAAAGCTGCGGCAACTTCATATTGCTTGTTATCAAGCTTGTTCTTGGCCGCTGCATATAGCGTATTCACGTCACGCGCGACATAACGGGTATTACTGCCCGGCTTTGCCCCACCGCCGCCCAGACCGAGTACGGCGCAACCAGAAAGCATGGAAGATGCGGCCAATACCGCCACGGGCACGAGGAATTTTTTGTTCATGAATGTTCCCTAGATAATCTTGTCCGCTCCGCCAAGCCTTTTGCTTCGCTCTGCGCATAAAGACCGCAGAACCGTGGCGGAAACCTCCTGTATCGGTCATGAACTGTTTACGGATGAAATACGAAAAAAGGGGCCGCCGAAGCAGCCCCTTTCCTCTCTATCCTTTTACAGGATAATCAGTGTGGGCGAAGTACCGCCACAAGCCTTTTAGGCTTAGTCTTTCAAGAAAGCTGGCACATGGTCGGGATCGCCCCCGCCCTTGTTTTCGCCTTCTGAACGCTCTTGGCGTGGACCACGGTCGCCGCGGCCTTCACCACGTCCACCGCCATCACGACGCGGACCACGGTCGCCACGGCCTTCGCCGCGTCCACCACCGCCGCCTTCACGACGGGGCCCACGATCGCTGCGCTCGCTTTTTTCGCGGGGTGGGCGTGTGTCTTCCAACTCTTCACCGGTTTCCTGGTCAACGACGCGCATCGACAGGCGAACCTTGCCGCGCGGATCGATTTCCAGAACCTTAACCTTAACGTCCATGCCTTCACTGACAACGTCCGTGACCTTCTCAACGCGCTCGTTGCGCATTTCGCTGACATGGACGAGACCGTCCTTGCCGCCCATGAAGTTCACGAATGCCCCGAAATCAACAAGGTTCACGACCTTACCGTCATAGACCTTGCCGACTTCTGCTTCTTCAACGATGCCGGAAATCCACTTACGTGCAGCTTCGATCTGCGCAATATCGGACGACGAAATCTTGATAAGACCTTCATCATCAATATCGACCTTTGCACCGGTAGTCGCAACGATTTCGCGAATGACCTTGCCGCCGGTACCGATGATGTCGCGGATCTTCGCTTTGTCGATCTGCATTGTTTCGATACGTGGAGCGTGCGCGGACAATTCACCGCGGGCTTCGCCCAGCGCCTTGGCCATTTCACCAAGGATATGCGCGCGGCCTTCCTTGGCTTGGTTCAATGCAGCTTCAAAGATTTCGCGGGTAATACCGGCGATTTTGATGTCCATCAGCATCGTGGTGATGCCTTCTGATGTACCCGCTACCTTGAAATCCATGTCGCCAAGATGATCTTCGTCACCCAAGATGTCGGACAGAATGGCGTAATCCTTGCCTTCAAGAATAAGGCCCATTGCGATACCGGAAACCGGGCGCTTGATTGGCACGCCAGCGTCCATCATTGCAAGGCTTCCGCCGCAAACCGACGCCATCGACGATGAACCATTGGATTCGGTAATGTCGCTAGTAATACGGATTGTGTAAGGAAACTCATCCTTGGTTGGCAACACGGCGTGCAGCGCGCGCCATGCAAGCTTACCATGGCCGATGTCGCGGCGGCTTGGTGCGCCGAAGCGTCCCACTTCACCAACGCTGTAAGGCGGGAAGTTGTAATGCAGCATGAAGTTTTCATAATGCAGGCCACCAAGACCGTCGATCATCTGCTCTGCGTCCTTGGTACCCAAGGTGCAGGTCGCGATGGTCTGCGTTTCACCACGTGTGAACAGCGCCGAACCGTGTGAACGTGGCAAGAAATGCGTTTCTGCCAAGATTGGACGGATTTGCGAAGTTGTGCGTCCGTCGATGCGTGTACCGTCCTTAAGGATTGCCCCGCGCACGATTTCAGCTTCAAGCTTCTTCATCAGTTTACCAGCGGCCATTTGGTCCTGCGGGCTTGCATCGGTGAACGCTACCTTCGCAGCAGCGCGCGCCGCATTTAGTGCGTTTGAACGTGCCGACTTGTCCGTCAGCTTATACGCTGCGGCAATATCCTTACCGATAAGTTTCTTGAGCTTGTCCTTAGCAGCTGACAGATCAGCCTGCTCAGCCATTGCCCAAGGCTCCTTCGCAGCTTGCTCTGCAAGCTTGATGATTGCCTTAACGACTTCCTTACATGCGTCATGCGCAAACAGGACGGCACCAAGCATGATTTCTTCCGAAAGCTCATTGGCTTCGGATTCCACCATCATCACTGCGTCATAAGTCGCCGCAACGACCAGATCGAGGTCGCCTTCGGCTACCTGTTCGTCGGTTGGGTTCAGAATATATTCGCCGTTCAGGTAACCAACGCGTGCTGCGCCGATTGGGCCCATGAAAGGAACGCCCGAAATGGTCATTGCGGCCGACGCGGCGACGAGCGCCAGAATGTCAGGCTCATTCTCGCCATCATAGCTAAGAACTTGCGCAATCGCATTGATTTCGTTGTAGAAACCTTCTGGGAACAACGGACGAAGCGGACGGTCGATCAGACGCGAAACCAGCGTTTCCTTTTCGGTCGCACCACGTTCACGCTTGAAAAAGCCACCGGGAATACGGCCAGCTGCGGAATATTTTTCTTGGTAGTGAACGGTTAGCGGGAAGAAATCCTGACCATCCTTCACTGACTTTGCGGCGGTAACCGCGCAAAGCACAACAGTTTCACCAAGCGACGCCATAACAGCGCCGTCAGCTTGACGAGCAACTTTGCCCGTTTCGAGTGTCAGGGTTTGTCCGCCCCACTCGATTGATACAGTTTTCGTATTAAACATAGATTTTCCTCTGACCCGCATGCCCAATGCGATGCGGGGCCTCTTGAGTTGCGGACACACCGATCCGCCGCGGATGGGGCATTTTCGAGCCCCGATGGCAGTCCAGCCTCATTGCTGGAATGCCCTGTTCATGCTCCCCCAAAACATATTCAGGAGACGCAATACGCAAACGGCCCGCCAAAGCGGGCCGAGAGTGAATTTACTTACGAAGACCAAGCTTCGCGATAAGGGCGGCATAACGCGCGCCGTCGATTTTTTTGAGATAATCGAGAAGCGAACGACGCTTGTTGACCATCTGGAGAAGACCACGACGCGAATGATTGTCCTTGTGGTGATCTTTAAAATGGGAAGTCAGGCCATTGATACGGTCAGTCAGGATTGCAACCTGCACTTCTGGTGATCCGGTATCGTTAGGCTCGCGTGCGTGCTCTTTGATGACCTGGGCTTTACGTTCTGCAGTAATCGTCATATTTTTCCTTCGAACATCATGGAGTAAGGTTAAAGCCACGGACGGTTTTCAATGTTCCGTCGATGTTCTCCACCAGTGCGATAGGACGCAAATCTGCGCCCCTCGCCCAATGTAGCCCATCTTTCATGGCAATCCCGGTCAAGACGCGGCCCTGTTGAACCGCCCTTACCTGTTCCGGGGAGAGATCCAGAGCCGGGATGTCGTCCAGCCCTGCCTCTATCGGCAAGATAATGTCTTCTTGGACGGCTTCTTGGCCGAATGCATTCAGTTTGTCTAGCGAAATCGCGCTTTCTAGGGCGAACGGCCCGGCACGCGTGCGGCGCAGCATCGAAACATGCCCAACCGTCCCAAGCGCATGCGCGATGTCACGCGCTAGGCTGCGGATATATGTGCCTTTGGAAACGTCGGCGGTGAGTGTGACCGTATTCAACAGGTCGTCACGCTGAATGAAAGATTCTGGAACGCCAGTCACCGCAATTGAAACACGTTCAGCATGACTGACGGAAATGTCGTGGACCGTCACTACGCGCGACTTCATTTCAATGACCTCACCTGCCCGAGCAAGGTCATAGGCGCGCTTTCCATTTATTTTAATGGCGGAATAAGCAGGTGGAATTTGCTCTATCTGGCCAGTGAACTTTGGAAGAACAGCCTCAAGCTCTCTCATCGTCGGACGATGGTCAGACGTAGCGACAATCTGCCCTTCGGCGTCCAAGCCGCTGGTTTCAATCCCAAAACTTATGGTGAAATCATAGGTCTTGGATGCATCAAGCATGCACCCGCATAATTTGGTCGCTTCGCCCAACGCGATGGGCAGTACGCCAGTTGCTAGCGGATCAAGTGTCCCGCCGTGCCCGACCTTAACTTTGCCAAAGCCAGCGCTACGCAAATTGCGCTTTACGGCTGCAACCGCCTGCGTTGAGCCGAGCCCGAGCGGTTTATAAAGGATGATCCAGCCATGCATGCTGATCTATCGTCCTGCCCGCGCCTCATTAAAATGTTTGCGGCACATCGCAACATAGCGATCGTCGCCACCGATTTCAGTTTGCGCGCCATCGACTACAGCTTTGCCAAATTCATCCACGCGTAAGTTCATTGTCGCTTTACGACCGCAATCACAAACGCCTTTCAACTCGATCAAATTGTCTGCGATCCCAAGAAGTGCAGCTGAACCAGGAAACAGCTCACCCTGAAAATCGGTGCGCAGGCCATAGCATACCACCGGAATGCACGCCTTGTCCGCAAGGCTGGCCGCCTGCCATACCTGCTCCTTTGTTAGAAACTGCGCTTCATCGATCAGCACGCAAGCCAAAGGTGTTTCCTGCTGCTGGGCAAGCACTGCCTTTTCAATATCTATGTTGGGTTCAAACCGGCTTGCATCACCCGCCAAACCAATACGCGAACTGATGGCGCCGAAACCGGGGCGATCATCAATTGCTGCGGTCCAAAGCATTACCGTCATGCCGCGCTCGCCATAATTGAACGCCGCCTGCAACAATGTGGACGATTTGCCGGCGTTCATCGATGCATAATAGAAATACAGCTTTGCCATTACGTAGCGTCGCCAGCTTGATCGCTCACCTCATCCTCCGTCAGGTCCTGCTGAACCTTTGGCTGCGACAATAAGCCTTCGATATGGGTTGCTTGGTCAAAACTATCGTCCGCGAGGAATTTCAGCTTCGCGGCGTATTTCATGCTCACACGGGCAGCGACTTCCTTCTGGAAAAACGCTGTGTTGGTGCGCAGAGCCTTAAGGACGACAGCTTCGTTCACCCCAAGCAACGGTTTAATGAACGCTGTCGCGTGCCGCAAATCAGGCGACATCCGCACTTCAGTTACGCTTACACTATGGCTGTTGAGGATATCGTCATGCACCTCTCCACGCGCGAGCAGTTCCGACAATATATGCCGGAATTGCTCACCCACGCGCAGAAGGCGGACCGAGCGGCCCTCAGGGCCTGTATCGTTATGCTTAGCCATAATTCACGACTCTCAGGACCGAGCTAAAATCACAACGTCCGTTCACGCTCCTCGATCTCAAAGACTTCAAGCATGTCGCCTGCCTTGACATCGTTGGTATCCGCCAAGACGACACCACATTCGAGGCCAGCACGGACTTCGTCGATATTGTCCTTGAAGCGGCGCAGCGATGCAATCGTGGTTTTGGACACAATGACGTCTTCGCGGGTAAGACGCGCGTAAAGGCCCTTTTGGATGATACCTTCTGTGACCAAAAGACCAGCAGCCTTGTCGCGCTTGCCCGATTTGAAGACATCTTTTACTTCGGCACGCCCAACGACGGTTTCGATAATTTCTGGTCCCAATTCGCCCGCCATTTCCTTAGCGATGTCTGCGGTCAGGTGATAGATCACGTCGAAATATTTAAGACGTACGCGGTCACGCTTGGCCAAGGCGGCTGCCTTGGCGTTTGGACGCACGTTGAAACCGATAAGTGGCGCGTTCGAAGCTGCGGCAAGCAACATATCGGATTCGGTGATGCCACCAACACCCGCCAGCAATACGCGGACCTTGATATCGTCAGTCGAGATATTGTTGAGCGCAGTGACGATCGCTTCGACCGAACCTTGCACATCGCCCTTGATAACCACCGGATATTCCATCGCACGCGTTGCGGACAGATTATCGAACAGATTTTCAAGATTTGGCGTGACCTGCGCCGTGCGGACTTTGGTCGACTGTTCCTTACGGTACAATGCAACTTCGCGGGCGCGGGCTTCGTTTTCAACCACCGTAAGAACGTCGCCTGCCGATGGAACACCGGTTAGGCCAAGCACTTCAACAGGTGTCGCGGGGCCAGCTTCCGAAACTTGCTGCCCCTTGTCGTTCACCAAAGCCCGAACCTTGCCGCTTTGTGCGCCGACAACGAAGATATCGCCGCGCTTCAGCGTGCCGCGCTTCACGAGCACGGTTGCTACAGCGCCGCGGCCCTTGTCCAATTGGGCTTCGACGACAACGGCTTCAGCCGCGCGATCGGGATTGGCCTTCAATTCCATGACTTCTGCCTGCAAAGCTAGTTTTTCAAGCAAGGTATCAAGGCCAGTTTTCTTGAGCGCCGAAACCTCGACGTCCTGAACTTCACCGCCCATAGCTTCCACGACAACTTCATGCTCAAGCAGACGCTCACGCACCTTTTGTGGATTTGCGCCTTCCTTATCGACCTTATTGATGACCACGATCATCGGCACATTGGCAGCCTTGGCATGCTTAATGGCTTCAATCGTCTGCGGCATCAGGCCGTCATCGGCTGCCACGACCAAGATCACGATATCCGTTACCGATGCACCGCGCTGACGCATTTGCGTGAACGCTTCGTGCCCTGGGGTATCGAGGAAGGTGATGACAGAGCCATCCTTTGCCTTCACCTGATACGCGCCAATATGCTGGGTAATTCCGCCAGCTTCGCCAGCTACAACATTTGCACCGCGCAAGGCGTCCAAAAGCGATGTCTTACCATGGTCGACATGCCCCATCACGGTCACGACCGGAGGACGTGACTTCATCGTTTCAGTCGCGTCTACGTCCTCATCATGAACGATATCAATGTCGGCATCCGACACGCGTGTGATGTTGTGGCCAAACTCTCCGACGAGCAATTCTGCGGTATCTTGGTCGATGGTTTCGTTGATCGTGACGGGCATGCCCATCTTGAACAGCGCCTTCACAAGATCACTGCCCTTTTCCGCCATACGGTTAGCAAGTTCTTGCACCGAGATGGTTTCTGGCACGACCACATCGCGTGTTTGCTTGACCTGTGCCTGCCGGTTGCCTCCGCCATGCGAACGTTTTTCTTTTTCGCGCGCACGCTTCAGCGCCGCAAGCGAACGCGCGCGCGCGCCATCGTCGCCTTCAAGCGCACGCGTAACGGTTAGCTTGCCAGATTGGCGGCGGTCATCCGCTGCACCACGCGTTGGGCGCTGCGGAGCTTTTTTGACGTCTTCACGCTCACGCTCAGGGCGCTTTGGCGCTTCAACCGGCGAAAAGCGACGCGGCGCGGGGGACGCACCGTCCTTGTTTGTATCTTCAGCGAGGGGTTCGACCGGAGCAGTTACGACAGGAATAACATCTTCTGCAACGGGTGGTGGAGGCGGCGCAGCAGCGGCCTCCTGACGATTTACTTGGGCGCGTTGGGTGCGTTGTTCAGTTTCCCGGCGGCCGCTTTCTTCAAGCATTGAAAGGCGAGCTTCTTCTGCCTCGCGCAGCAACTTTGCCTGACGCTCCTGACGGCTCAGCATATCATTGCCGGTCGGACGTGGCGCAGGCGCCGCAGGCGCTGAAGCGGCTACAACAGGCGCCGGCGGTTGAGGTTCTGCGACTTCCGGCTCGGGTGCGTAACCTGGTTTGCCCACGAGACGCTTGCGCTTCACCTCAACCACAACCTTATTGGTGCGGCCATGGCTAAAGGTCTGTTTGACTTCCCCCGACTCCAGCGAGCGGCTCAAAGTGAGCGGCTTGCGCGTCAAAGTCGGCTTATTATTGGTATCATCACTCATCGAAACAGAACCCGTCCTTACTCAGTCAATTGCGGAGATGTCAGCGTCATTGCTCCGCAAGTCCACTGCCGAAGCAGCGGAATCCTGAGGTGCATTACTGCATCCTTTGAAATTTAGCCAGCGTCCAAGATGATGCATCACCCTGTCCGCCGCTTTTTGGTTAATCAACGCGACATGTACAGCATTCTGCCGCCCAAGCGCCGCCGAGAGTGCATCTCGGTCTACGGGCAGTTTCAAACCGCCCTTTCCGGAACCTTCGGCACCCGCACCGACCCGCCAGGCCTGGTCACGTTTGCCACTGCCGTCGGCACTGGCGTCGGAAGCGTGCAGCAACAGCCGGACCTGACCGCTGCGCGATGCGGAATCGATCTTCTCTGCCCCCAAAATAAGGTGCCCTGCCCTTGCTTCCAACCCCAACCGATCCAGAAATGCCTTTTCGAGCCCGCGATCAATGCGGCCAGTCAGGTCATCGATAATGTCGATTTTGTCAGTTTTGAACGCGCGACGTAGCAAGCCGGCAAGCTTGCCCTTGGTGAGCGCTTTAGACAATTCTTCGCCGGATACGCCAATCCATGCACCACGGCCGGGCGCCTTCGCGAACAAATCGGGGGCAATGCTGCCATCGGGGCCGAGCGCAAGCCGGATGAGCTGGGAACGAGTCCCATGCTCACCTGACAATATGCACTTCCTTATTGGGGAGTGTCGGTTCTCATTGAGAGTCGTCCGCTGCAATCGCGTCCTCCTCTTCGAACCAATGTGCGCGGGCAGCCATAATAATTTCGTTGCCCTGCTCTTCCGAAAGACCAAAAACCGCTAGAATGCCGGCCTTGTCTTCCGTACGATTACGGCGCATCTCACGATCGCTTCGTTCGTTCCGGCGCGGCTCGCGTGCCTTTTGAATCAGCTCGTCGGTAGCCAAGTCAGCAAGATCGTCGAGCGTCTTGATGCCAGCCTTGCCCAGAACCACCAGCATCGCTTCGGTCAGGATTGGCAATTCCGCAACGGCATCTTCCACGCCCAATTCGAGGCGTTCGGCTCGGTTAGCCTCTTCGCGACGATCCAACGCTTCTTGTGCACGGCTCTGGAGTTCTTCGGCCAGACCTTCATCAAAGCCCTCGATTGCGGCGATTTCCGACGGATCGACATAAGCGACTTCTTCGAGTTCACTAAAGCCCTCGGCGACCAGCAACTGGGCAAGTGTTTCATCAACGTCCAACTCTTGCTGGAACATTTCGGAACGCTCGACAAATTCCTTCTGCCGCTTCTCGCTCGATTCCGCTTCGGTCATGATGTCGATGCCACGACCAGTCAGCTGCGATGCGAGACGGACATTCTGTCCGCGCCGGCCAATCGCAAGGCTTAATTGATCGTCAGGAACAACAACTTCGATGCGGCCTTCTTCTTCGTCGATCACAACGCGGCTCACCGTTGCTGGCTGAAGCGCGTTTACGATGAAAGTTGCTGTATCTTCCGACCATGGAATGATGTCGATCTTTTCGCCCTGCATTTCCTGCACGACGGCCTGAACGCGACTACCTTTCATACCAACGCAAGCGCCAACGGGGTCGATGCTGCTATCGTGGCTGATCACACCGATCTTAGCGCGGCTGCCCGGGTCGCGAGCAGCGGCCTTGATTTCGATGACCCCGTCATAAATTTCGGGAACTTCCTGCGCGAACAATTTCTTCATGAAATCAGGATGCGCGCGGCTCAAAAGGATTTGCGGGCCGCGATTTTCGCGCTGCACCTTCATGATGAGCGCACGGACGCGATCACCACCGCGCACAACTTCGCGAGGGATCTGTTGGTCACGGCGGATAACACCTTCTGCCCGGCCAAGATCGACGACAACATGGCCAAACTCGACCGATTTCACCACGCCTGTGATAATTTCGCCTGTACGATCCTTGAAC
>NZ_JARXAI010000077.1 GCF_029865925.1 Sphingorhabdus sp. | reverse complement strand
CCAACCCACTCGGGTACGGGGCCAGCCAGTTTAAGCTGCGCACCGAACAGCGGAAGCAAGCGATAGGCGCCAAATGATAGCGCAATGACGCCGACAAAGCCGCGAACGGCGTCTGCATTAATCGCGGTCGCCAAAAACCATCCCAAAAAGATGCCCACGACTGCGCCCGGCAAGGTCAGGAACAACGTCCGCGGATCAAAATTGCGCCGGAATGCCCAGACACTCACAATATCCTGAACCATCAAAATGGGTAGCAACATGCCCGCACCGGCGACTGGGTCCATGACCAAGGCCAGTATCGGCATGGCCGCCGCGCCGAGCCCCGCAAATCCACCCTTGGCAAGCCCCACCAATATGACGGCGGCACTTGCGACGATGTAGAAATAGGTATCGGCGGGCAGATTCAAGGCGTTTTCAAGCGCTTCCGCACCGCGAGGATATAAATGATCGACCCAGCGGCCGCGAAGATGAACCACTGGATGGCATATAACAGGTGGTTATTCGGAATTTGCGCTGGCGATGGCAATGCAAGCTGTTGCAGACCATCTGCGGGATCGGTCGACACCAGCTTAATCAACTGCACCCCATCGGGCGCGATGATGCCACGGACCAGTCCGCCGCTCCAGCTGGGCGATTGCGGACGTTCTGACCAACCGATGGCAACTTTCGCGTTTACGCCTTCAGCGCCGCCTGTTTGGCACGAGGCAACATGGGCAAAGCCTGCGTCGCCAGCACGATTGCTGCCTGACACCGACTCGATTTTAAGCACCTTGCCGCACATCAGCGTAGAGCGCCGAAATAACGGCAATGCCTTGGGATCGGGGACCACGGGCCAAGTGACCGCCGGCAGGCCATCAGCGGCGTTGTAACGGGCGAGCAAAGCCTCTTTTTCAGCCTTGCGCTGAAGCTGCCAAACGCCGAGACCCATCATGATACCGACCGCGATGATCACAATGATCGTTGGAATAATCGGCCAGCGTTTCATAGCAGATCGTCCTTCCCGGCTTCATGTGCTTTGTTGCGATACTCGGATGCCAGCAATGCCGCTTTCGCCATCCGCAGCGTTACCACGGTTAATGCGGCGGTCACCGGAACCCAAATGATGACATGCACCCAAAAGGGCGGTCGGACGGCGGAATCGAGCAGCAAAGCGAAGACAATGATCAGCGCACCAATCACCATAGTGAGCAATGCCGCAGGGCCATCGCCTACGTTAAACGAACTATAATCAAGTTTGCAGTGCGAACATGTGTCCGCAAACTGGCCAAGCCCCGCAAACAGCGTTTTACCGCCGCATTTGGGGCAGAGACCAAAAAGGGCAGCCCGCAATATGCTGGGCCGCCCTTCTGGAGATTGCTCTGCTGTCATTTAAGCGTGAACTGGTGCGCCCCAGCCACCCCAAATGTAGATGGTGATGAAGAGGAAGAGCCACACGACATCGACAAAGTGCCAATACCAGGCAGCGGCTTCAAAACCGAAATGCTGCTGAGGCGTGAAATGGCCCTTGTAGGTACGTGCAAGGCAGACCGCCAAGAAAATGGTGCCGACGATGACATGAAAGCCATGAAAACCAGTCGCCATGAAAAACGCCGTGCCATAGTTCAGGCCAGCGAAAGGAAATGGCGCTTCTGCATATTCATACGCCTGGATGCTACTGAACAGCAGGCCAAGAAAGATCGTCAGCCACAAACCTTTTTTCAGACCTTCGCGGTCACCATGGATCAGCGCATGGTGCGCCCATGTCACCGTGGTGCCCGAGCACAGCAGGATCAGCGTGTTGAGCAATGGAAGCTTCATCGAATCGAGAACTTCGAGGCCCTTTGGCGGCCACTGCATCAAGGCTGCGGCGCCCTCCTGACCGATCAGGTTAGTTACAGTGAATGCATGGGTTTCTGCGTCCTTCACGAGCTCCAGCGGCACTGGGAACAAAGAATAATCGAACCATGCCCAGAACCAAGCGACAAAGAACATGACTTCTGAGGCAATGAACATGATCATGCCGTAACGCAGGTGAAGCTGAACCACGGGCGTATGGTCGCCAGCATGGGCCTCATGAATAACGTCGCTCCACCACGCATAGAAAGTATACATGACACTGATGAAGCCAAGGCCGAACACAAGGCTGCCATAGCTAAACTGTTCGGGATGCATCCACATCACCAGACCGAAGAACATCGTCAGGGCCGAAAATGAACCCAGCAACGGTGTGATGCTTGGTGGCAAAATATGATAATCGTGATTTTTGGCACCCGCCATGGTCAATTCCCTGTAGTCTTACCGGTTAATATTAGCTTAGCTTCAGTTTACTGCCTGGTCCACCGTGTTTGGCTTTTCGACGGGGTAGAAAGTGTAGCTAAGGGTGATTTCTTCGATGTCTTTGGTGTTCGGATCCGTCATGATTTTTGGATCGACATAGTAAAGCACGGGCATGCGGACCTGTTCGCCCGGCTTCAATGTCTGCTCTGTGAAGCAAAAGCATTGGATCTTGTTGAAATATTTGCCAGCCAACTCGGGCGTCACATTGAACGTGGCGGTGCCAGTTACTGGCTCGTTCGAGAGATTCTTTGCAAGGAAGATCGACATATCCTTCGCGCCGATGCTGACGGTATCGGTTGGCCGTTCTGGTTTAAATTCCCAAGGCAAGCCGCCGCGCTGATTGGCATCAAACCGGATAACCATGGTTTTGTTCGTTACAGCTACGGTAGCCGCCTGTGCAGCATCGACACGCATTGTTGTTCCACCAAAGCCAGTCACCTGGCAAAACAAGCGATACAGTGGCACCGCAGCAAAGCCAACGCCCACCATTGATACCGCAAGTGCCGCCGCTAGAAACCCGGTTTTTGCATTGGATATGGCCATCAGCCCCAGACCCCCACTTTCACCACAGTGATTAAGAAGAACAAAATACATAGCGCGACCAAGGCAATACCCATGACGCGAGAGCGTCCCGCTTGGCGCTTGCGGATAATGGCCGTTTCTTCGGCGGTGTAGGCAGACGGCTCATTCTGGCTCATGATATTACCATCCGGTCAAAGGCAAAAATTGCAAAAAGGAGAAACAGGTAAAGGATAGAGAAGGCAAAAAGTTGCTTTTCCGGTTTCATCGCAGCCGCGTCGGTGGCCTCGTTTTTCCAGACCCGGCAGGCCAGGCCCAAAAATATGAGGTTTAGAACGACAGAGGCTACACCATAGACCCACCCTGTTTCTGCCAAAGCGAAGGGCAGTATTGCCGTTGCCGCCATGGGGAAACTGTACCCGAATATCTGGTTACGTGTGACCCGCTGACCCTTCACATTGGGGAGCATGGGAATTCCGGCCGCGCCGTAATCCGTCTTCATAAACAAGGCGAGCGCCCAGAAATGCGGCGGTGTCCAAAGGAAAATGATCCCGAACAGGAGGACTGGCATAAGCGTAACGTCGCCTGTTACCGCCGCCCATCCTATTACAGGCGGAAATGCGCCCGCAGCGCCGCCGATAACGATATTCTGCGGCGTGTTGGGCTTCAACCAGATAGTGTAGACAATCGCGTAGAAGAAGATCGAAAAGGCAAGCAGGCCCGCACATAGCCAGTTGACCGCAACCCCCATTATACCAACCGAGAAAGCGGCAAGGCCAATGCCAAAGTTAAGCGCAGACGCGCGGTCCATGCGGCCCGCGGGCAACGGGCGGCCCGCTGTCCGTGCCATTTTAGCGTCAATGTCAGCTTCGAAATATTGGTTCAACGCACCACAGGCCCCCGCGCCCAAGGCCAGGCAGAGTATCGCGGTAAAACCAATCACCGGATGAATGCTACCCGGTGCCGCCAAAAGTCCGCACAGTGCTGTGAACACGACAAGCGACATGACCCGAGGCTTAGTCAAAGCCCAGAAATCGCGCCACTCGGCTGGCAAAATGATGTCACGCGTTGCGGTTGTCATGCCTTTTCCCAGACGTTCGAGGCGTTCAAAGCAGCGAACCGCCGCCGGTTACTTGATAACCGGCAGCGTTTCGAACTGGTGATATGGTGGAGGGCTTGTCAGCGTCCACTCAAGCGTGGTCGCACCTTCACCCCAATAATTGTCTTCCGCACGGCGGCCAGCGACCAACGACCAGATGACGTTGACGAAGAAGATCAAAACGCCAACTGCCATAATCGCATAGCCAAAGGAAGCTACGCCGTTCCAGTAAGCGAAGGCCTCTGGATAATCGGGGTATCGACGCGGCATACCCGAGTTGCCGAGGAAGTGCATCGGGAAGAACAAGACGTTCACGCCGATGAAGAATATCCAGAAATGCAGATGGCCAAGGAATTCATTTAGGTGGCGACCCGACATTTTACCGAACCAATAATAGAAGCCCGCAAAGAGCGAGAACACCGCACCAAGCGACAACACATAATGGAAGTGGGCCACAACATAATAAGTGTCATGCAAGTTATCGTCGAGGCCGCCATTGGCCAGAACAACACCCGTCACACCTCCAACGGTGAACATGAAGATGAAGCCCATCGCCCAAACCATGGGTGTCTTGAAGCTCACCGAACCGCCCCACATTGTTGCAATCCAGCTGAAGATCTTTATACCTGTTGGTACCGCGATCACCATCGTTGCCGCCGTAAAGTACATTTTCATGTCAACGCTCATGCCCGTTGTGAACATGTGGTGCGCCCAGACAACAAAGCCGACGACGCCAATTGCAACCATAGCATAGGCCATGCCGAGATAGCCAAACACTGGCTTGCGGCTGAAGGTTGCAACGATCTGGCTGATGATGCCGAAACCTGGCAAAATCATGATGTACACTTCAGGGTGACCGAAGAACCAGAAAAGATGCTGATACAAGACAGGGTCACCGCCGGCAGACGCATCAAAGAATGCGCCGCCAAAGTTACGGTCGACCAGAAGCATCGTAATTGCGGCTGCCAACACTGGCAAGGCGAGCAACAACAAGAATGCAGTGACCAACACCGACCACACGAACAGCGGCATTTTGTGCAAGGTCATTCCCGGTGCACGCATGTTGAAAATGGTGGTGATGAAGTTAATGGCACCCAGAATCGACGCGGCACCAGCAAGGTGAAGCGAGAAAATGGCCATGTCCACAGCCGGACCGACCGAGCCAGAGGTTGAAAGCGGTGCGTAGACCGTCCAGCCAGTTCCAGCACCTAATCCCGTGCCGCCCGGCACAAAGCTTGATCCGAGCAGCATGATGAAGGCAACAACTGTCAGCCAGAAGCTAATATTGTTCATGCGGGGAAACGCCATGTCAGGCGCGCCGATCATCAAAGGCACAAACCAGTTACCAAAACCGCCAATGAGGGCGGGCATGACCATGAAGAACACCATGATCAGGCCGTGGGCGGTGATCAGCACGTTCCACATGTGATAGGCTTCATCAAGCGACGCTTCCTTGCCGGCCATCATTGATGCCCAACCTTGAAGATATTGGATGCCAGGAGCAGCAAGCTCCAACCGCATCAGACCGGAAATGCCACCGCCGATGATCCCTGCGCATATAGCAAAAATCAAATAGAGGGTGCCGATGTCCTTGTGGTTAGTCGACATGAACCACCGAGCGAAAAAGCCCGGCTTGTGGTCCGCGTCATGATGGTCATGCGCATGAAGGTCTGTACCTGTGGCTGCAATGGTTGTCATCCGTTTGGCCTCTTTACTTAGTTGGCGCTGCAACAGGTGCAGCAACAGTGTCGATAGGGGTTGCGGCGCCAGCTGGTGCTAAAGGAGCAGCTACATTCTCGCCCGCAGGAGCGGCGGCGGCAGGTGCAGGTTTAGTCGCCCCAGGCATTGTGCCGCCCTGCGCCTTTACCCATGCCGCAAATTTTTCGGGTGGCAATGCTTCCACGACGATTGGCATGAACGCGTGGCGCGCTCCGCAGAGCTCAGAGCATTGCCCAAAATATACACCAGGCTTCGTAATCGTGAGCGATTTTTCGTTCAGACGGCCAGGGACAGCGTCTAGCTTGAACCAAAGCGAAGGAACGGCGAATGCGTGAATCACGTCAGCGGCAGTGGTCTGAATGCGCAACGGCACCCCGGCAGGAACAACCATACGATTGTCCGAAGCCATGAGCTTCGGTCCGTCATTTTCGGTGCGGAAACGCTCGCCTTTGGCAACGTCGCCTTCTTCCTTGAGCATGTTTGAAACAACTTCGAAACCGCCATGATCAGGATAGGTAAAGCCCCAATACCACTGATAGCCAGTCGCTTTAATGGTGACGGCATTGGCTGGAGCTGGCTTGAACTGCTTCGCCAACAAATCGAGCGAAGGATACGCAATGCCCAACAGAATCAGGACGGGAACCAAAGTCCATACAACCTCAATGAAGGTGTTGTGTGTTGTCTTGGATGGCACTGGATTTGCACGGCGGTTGAAGCGCAAAATTACCATGAACAGAAGGCCGAGAACAAATAGCGAAATGATGGTTATGATTGGCAAAAGAACCGTATTGTTGATCCATTTTGCATATTGGCCGTTGTCGCTGAA
Source organism: Sphingorhabdus sp. (assembly GCF_029865925.1). Lineage (GTDB taxonomy): Bacteria > Pseudomonadota > Alphaproteobacteria > Sphingomonadales > Sphingomonadaceae > Sphingorhabdus_B. Next base: position 30,987 of record NZ_JARXAI010000077.1, on the reverse strand, counting down.
TTGCTCCTGAAAATCGATTTCTTTAGGCTTTGGCATGCCAACGCTGTTTTTATAGTCGGGACGCATGGGCGTGTAACCCGGCAAGGAGCCATCCATGGATTTCGGCGCAGCGGCAGCTGCTGGCGCTGCTTCTGTCGCAGGTGAAACCGGAGTAACGGCAGCAGGCGTCGCCACGACGGGCGCAGCCACTTCCTTAGTTACTGGCGTCGGCGCAGGATTCGCAGGCTGCGCCATCGCCAATGAAGGCGCGGTCAGGACAACGAGCAATACCAACAATTTCTTCAACATATTCATCAACTTGGCCCCGTATTCTTGGTGCGGCGCAGGAACTTTGCGCTGGTCTGACCGACCCGTAGAGTGCCAGACTGGCGCGACCTATAGTCGCGCTAATCTGAAGCCTCAAGCGGTCGATTGATTATTTTTAGCATTTAATTGCTCCAGTTTTCTACCTATTTGCGTTGCAATCCGCTAAACAGCGCATGCAAAAGACAACATCGGTAAAGAAGGAAAATTCTCCCCACCATGACTGAAGATGAAATACTGGCTGAATTCCGTAGCGTCGATGCTTTGCTTGAGGGACATTTCCTGCTGTCATCGGGCCGCCACAGTGCCTATTATCTGCAATGCGCGCGGTTGTTAATGAACCCAGAGCGCGCCGGGCGGATTGCCCTTGCGATTACCCAAAAAATCCCACGTGAATTGCGCAGCGAGGTGCAAGTCGTCATTTCTCCCGCCATGGGCGGTATTATCATTGGCCATGAAATGGGCCGCGCGCTTGGCGTTGATGCTTTGTTTGTTGAGCGCCCCGACGGTGTATTTGGTTTGCGTCGCGGCTTTTCGCTCGCGCCCGGAACCAAAGTTTTAATGGTAGAAGATGTCGTCACCACTGGCCTTTCGTCACGTGAGGCCATTGCCGCTATTGAAGCCTCGGGCGGCGTTGTCATTGCGGCCGCTTCCGTGGTTGACCGCTCGGCGGGTGCGGTTGAACTTGGCGTGCCATTTTATCCACTAATCGAATTGAACTTCCCTACATATGCAGGAGACGAATTGCCGCCCGAGCTGGCAGCTACAGAAGCGGTTAAGCCCGGTAGCCGGAAGATATGAACGAAGCAGCAAAAGCGCCGCGCCTGCGCCTAGGCGTCAACATTGACCATGTTGCCACCATTCGCAATGCACGCGGCGGGGCGCATCCAGACCCTGTGCGTGCGGCGCAAATTGTCGCAGCCGTCGGCGGCGATGGCATTACTGCCCATTTGCGCGAAGACCGGCGGCACATTCGCGATGCCGATATAGAACGCATAATGGCGGCCACCAATTTGCCGCTCAATCTGGAAATGGCTGCGACCGAAGAAATGCTCGAGATTGCACTTCGGCATAAACCCCATGCGGCGTGCATCGTCCCTGAACGGCGGGAGGAGCGGACAACCGAGGGCGGTTTAGACGCTGCCGGCCAGCACAACCATCTCGCACCCATCGTTACCCGGCTCACCGACGCCAATATCCGCGTTAGCCTGTTCATTGAACCCGATGCCCGCCAGATTGAAGCCGCTATCCGCTTGCGCGCGCCAATCGTGGAATTCCACACGGGCAAATACGCCCATGCCGAAGGCGCAGAGCGCGAGGTCGAGCTCCGCCGCATTGCTGACGCCGCTGCTTTGGCCGCCAAAAATGGCATCGAACCGCATGCGGGCCATGGCCTGACGTTCGATAATGTCCAACCTATTGCCGCTATCCCGCAGTTCGCTGAACTCAACATCGGGCATTATCTCATTGGCGAGGCGATTTTCATTGGGCTTGAAGAAAGCGTGCGCAAAATGCGTGCGCTGATGGACCTTGCCCGGTGATCGTCGGGCTTGGTTCCGACCTGTGTAATATTGAACGTATCGCCCGTTCACTTGAACGCTTTGGCACGCGCTTTGAAAACCGGGTGTTCACAGACCTTGAACGGGCGAAGGCAGCCAAGCGTCCGTTTACCAAAGCAGGCACTTATGCGAAACGCTTTGCCGCTAAAGAGGCCTTTTCCAAAGCAGTGGGAACCGGATTCAAGCATGGCGTGTTTATGAAGGACATTGGCGTCGTTAATGCACCCTCCGGTGCGCCAACGCTTTCCCTTACCGGGGGCGCGAAAGCACGGCTCGACGCAATGATTCCAGCAGGCTATGAAGCCCATATCCATTTGACGCTGACCGACGACCATCCCTGGGCACAGGCATTTGTCATTATAGAGGCATTAAGAATGCAAAAGGCATGAGCAGCTTGACCACAGAAACTGACGAAAATTCCTCCACACCTCCCGCGCCAACCCCTGAAAAGCAGAGCTGGGCCGCAACCGCATGGGCGGAGGTTAAGGGCATGTTTTGGCTGTTGCTTGCTGTGCTCGCCTTCCACAGCTTCATAGCAAAGCCGTTCTACATTCCCTCAATCTCGATGATGCCGACCTTGTTGGTAGGTGACCGCCTGTTTGTGAGCAAATATCCCTACGGATGGAGCCATGTATCGCCGACGATCCCGAACCCTGTAGCCATTTTCCGTTGGCTCGTGCTGCGGGAAGAGGTTGAAGCGCTGGCCGTACCGCTGCCCGAGAGCAATACGCGTGTTTGGGGCAAAATGCCCGAACGTGGCGACATCGTCATATTGACACCAAAGGGCAAATATCAGGACTGGATTAAGCGCGTCATCGGTTTGCCCGGCGACACCATTGCGTTGAAAGAGGGGCAGGTTTTTCTAAATGGCAAACCCGTTCCCCAAGAGACGCAACCCAATTTGACCCTGGCGGTAGACGCCAACAATCCGTGCAATGAATATGACTTTCCCGGCGCCCTCACCCGCAGCGATGATGGCGCTTTGACGTGCAACCTGCCCATAATCCGCGAGACGCTGCCCAATGGCGCAAAATATGACACCATCGATGCGCGTCGCGGCGATACCGATGATATGGACCCAGTCAAAATCCCGGCAGGTCATGTGTTCTTGATGGGTGATAACCGCGACAATAGCTCCGATAGCCGTGTAGCTGCGGAACTTGGCGGCCTTGGCGGTCCCGTTTCATGGGATCGTATTGGTGGGCGGGCTGAGATAATCACATTCTCCGTAGATGGCAGCACGGGCCTTAATCCTGCGACATGGATAGGTTCGCTTCGGGGGGATCGCGCTGGCACAAGTTTACGTCCCAAGAAGGTCCGCCAAGGTGAATGACGTGCCCGCGCCAGAACAAAGCAAGCCACGCCGGCGGCGTAAAAAGCCCGAGGCGCGGGTGCCCGATAGCTTTCGGGAAGAAGTAGGCCCAACCGAGCTTTACGACCCGATTATCCGGTCCGAAATTAAGCGCGCCACGGTTTGGATTGGCATGGCTGCTTTGGTGGTGGCGTTCATCTGGCTTGCCCAGCCCATTCTTCTCATCATTGGCGGGGTCGTTCTCGCCGCAATGTTCGACGGCGGAGCGCGTCTCCTCGGTCGGATTTTACCCATTCCGCGTGGCTTCCGACTGACGATCGTGGTGTTAGCCGTTTTCGGCTTCATGTATTGGACGTTCGTTTTCACTGGCTCCGAACTGGCCGCACAGGCCGCAAGCCTTCAGGCCATTGTCGAGACCCAAATTGGAGCAATCGGCAACCGGATTGAGGCTGCGGGTTTCAACATCTCCGCTGAAGATGTGAAGGGCCTTGGATCGCAGATATTAAATTCCGTTGGTCGCGTAACAGAAGCCGTGTCCTCGGTAGTCAGCGCCATTACCAATCTTGCGATGATGTTGGTTCTTGGTATTTTTATTGCAGCGGAACCCCGCCTGTATGAACGCGGCGTGGCGTGGATGCTGCCGCTGGCAGAGCGTGAACATTTCTATGTGACGGCAGAAAAAATGGGTAGCGTCTTGCGCCGCCTGATGGCCGGGCGCTTACTTGGCATGGCGGTCGAAGGCTTCGGTACTTGGATATTGCTCAGCCTTGGCAACGTGCCAATGGCCGCGTTGCTCGGTGTGCTCACGGGCCTGCTCGCATTTCTGCCCAACATCGGCGCCATCGTATCGGGTGCGCTGATCATATTGGTTGGATTCTCCGCCGGATCAGATGTCGGGCTGTATGCCGTTTTCGTATATTTTGTCGTCCAGATGGTCGACGGGTATCTGATTGTGCCAATGGTGGCCAAGCGCGCGGTGGATTTAGCACCAGCCTTGGTCTTGGGCGCGCAGATCCTGTTTGGCGCGCTTTTCGGCATATTGGGATTGGCGCTTGCCGACCCCATCATTGCGATGATCAAAGTCACGCTTGAGCGGCAATCTGCGCGTAATGAAGCGCGTGGCATCCGCGAAGGGCCGTGAACCCAAAAAATGCTGCTGACCGTCTGCTTTTTGATGGGGATTGCCAATTTTTTTTATGCACAGGGCAGTCACGGAATCGGGGCACCCGTTTGTGGAAGACACCAAGCGCTATTTTAGTGCGCATTTCAGTCCTTTTGGCAGCTATGCCATTGAACTGGCTTTGCTGATCGGCGCACTGTGGCTCGCGAACCAAGGGTCATTGGCGATTTCACTTTTATACGCCGCGTATACGGCCATCAATGGTGTTGCGACATGGTGGCTGCTGTCTGGCAAGACATGATGGGCCTTTGTGCTTTGCTTTAATCTAATTATAGGGCGCCTGTGCCTCCATTAGCTCCCACTTCTGACGCCAAGCCCGATTTCGCGGTCATGCGGCGCTTTCTGCCCTATTTATGGCCGAAGGATGAGGCTGGCTTGCGCGTGCGCATCGTCTTTGCCTTGCTGCTGGTGGTTATCTCGAAACTCATTCAACTCAGCATGGCGTGGGTGTACGGCCGGGCCATTGACCGGATGGTTCCGGGCATGGAAGACAGCGTGGCGATCGCCATCGCATTGGTCGCGGCTTATGCTGGCGCGCGTTTTGGCGGCGTGTTGTTCGACAATTTGCGCAACGTGGTATTTGAACGTGTCGGGCAAGAAGCGACGCGGCGTCTGGCCGAAAATGTATTCAGCCATTTGCACAATCTGTCGATGCGGTTCCACATGAACCGGCGGACAGGCGCAGTGACCAAAGTCATTGAGCGCGGAACGAAGAGCATCGATATCATGCTCTATTTCCTGCTCTTCAACATCGCGCCCACATTGCTTGAGCTGTTTTTGGTTTCGGTTTATTTCAAAGTTTCTTTTGGTTGGGGCATGGTTGTCGCAACGCTCATCATGGTTGTCAGCTACATCGCCTACACCACCGTGATCACCAACTGGCGCAACAAATTGCGCGAGGAAATGAACGAGTTGGACACCCAGACCGTCGCCAAGTCGGTGGACAGTCTATTGAACTACGAAACGGTCAAATATTTCAACGCAGAAAAGCGTGAGACCCGCCGCTATGCCGAAGTCGTCCACCATTACGCAAATGCCGCCGTCAAATCGGAAAACTCGCTCGCCGCTCTGAACATTGGTCAATCGCTCATAACCAACCTGATGATGGCGGGGGCCATGGGCTATGTTGTGTGGGGCTGGTCGCGGGGTCAGTTTACGACGGGCGACGTCGTCACGGTCAACACCTTGCTGGCGCAGCTATTCCGGCCATTGGACATGTTGGGCATGGTGTATCGCACCATTCGCCAAGGCCTCACCGATATGGCCGCGATGTTCGCACTCATCGATACCCCTGCGGAAATAACGGACAAACCAAATGCGCCTGCGCTGGCGGTCAGTGGCGGGGCTATCGTGTTTGATGAAGTATATTTCGGCTATGACGCGGAACGACAGATCCTCAATGGCGTCAGTTTCGAGATAAAACCCGGCCACACGCTTGCGGTGGTTGGTCCTTCTGGCGCCGGCAAGTCGACCATCGCGCGGTTGCTGTACCGTTTTTACGACGTCACCGGCGGCCGGGTTACGATCGACGACCAAGATTTGCGCGATGTCACGCAGTCGAGCCTGCGCAGTTCCATCGGCATTGTTCCGCAAGACACTGTGTTGTTCAACGACAGCATTGGCTACAATATCGGCTATGGCCGCGAAGGCGCAAATCAGGCTGAAATCGAGGAAGCGGCGCGCGGTGCATCGATCCATGGCTTTATCGAATCCTTACCGGATCAATACGCCGCCAAAGTAGGTGAACGCGGGTTGAAACTGTCCGGTGGTGAAAAGCAGCGTGTGGCGATTGCCCGCACTTTGCTTAAAAATCCGCCGCTTTTGATATTGGATGAAGCGACCAGCGCCTTGGACAGCCGGACGGAGTCGGAAATTCAAGCGACGCTTGAGCGTATTTCGGAACGCCGCACGACCATCATCATCGCGCACCGGCTTTCGACCGTGGTCAACGCTGACCAGATCATCGTGCTTGAGGCGGGCCGCGTTGCCGAGAAAGGCACACATGTGCAGCTGCTCCGCAAAAATGGTCTCTACGCTGACATGTGGGCGCGCCAGCAAAGCGAGGCCGAGGAGGACGCCATTCCCGCCGCGTAAAATTACGCGCTATCCACAAGCGTCTTTGACCAATCCGAAGTGGGCTCTGTTATTGGCCGTGCGGCCGCGCTAGGGCTCCCGCATGGCCTCCGTCGCTCCCTCCCCCACGCCAGCCGATATATTGCACCGCCTGTTCGGCTTCCCCGGATTTCGCGGGCAGCAGGAGCAGGTAGTGACTCGCGTTCTTGCGGGGCAACGAACGCTTGCGATCATGCCGACGGGCGCAGGCAAGTCTTTATGCTATCAATTGCCCGCCGTGATCATGGACGGCACTTGTATCGTGATATCGCCGCTGATTGCGCTGATGCATGACCAGATGCGCGCAGCCGACGCTGTGGGTATCCGTGCAGCGACGCTGACGTCCGCCGACGATAACCGCGCTGAAACAATATCACGGTTCAGGGCGGGCGAACTTGACCTTTTATATGTCGCGCCGGAGCGGGCATCGGGACAGGAATTCTGCAGCCTGTTACGCGAGACAAAGATATCGCTATTCGCCATTGATGAGGCGCATTGCGTGTCCGAATGGGGGCATGATTTCCGGCCCGATTATCGCTTGTTACGCCCGTTGCTTGACAACTTTGCCGGAGTGCCAAGGCTAGCGCTGACGGCGACCGCAGACACCCACACCCGCGACGACATCGCCGAACAATTGGGCATACCCCGCGATGGTGTGATGGTGGCGGGTTTTGACCGACCCAACATACGTTATGTCGCCGAAGCCGCCCCAAGCAGCGGCATCGCGTCCTTGGTAAAGGGGTTGCAAGGGGCAGGCATAGTCTACGCCCAAACGCGTGACCGCACCGAGAAGATTGCGGCGCAAATCGCGGAGACAGGACGCAGGGCGCTTTTTTATCATGCAGGCATGGAGCCGCAAACACGCGCCCGTGCGCAGGCCGAATTTGTGTCGTCCGAAGACATGGTCATGGTCGCGACGGTCGCATTCGGCATGGGAATCGACAAGCCGGATGTGCGCTTCGTCGTGCATGCTGGTCTGCCGAAGTCCATCGAATCTTATTATCAGGAAAGTGGCCGTGCAGGACGCGATGGCGACCCCGCGGTCGCGCATATGCTATGGTCAGCAGGTGACTTCACGCGCGCGCGCGCGCGGTTGAACGAGCTTCCACCCGAACGGCGCGAGGCGGAATTGGCGCGCGTTGCTGCATTGTCACATCTGGTCGAAACACCCGGATGCCGCCGCGCTGTGCTTCTGCGGCATTTTGGGGAAAGTCCGCCAGAAAGCTGTGGCAATTGCGACAATTGCCTGCACGCACCCGATGTGCACGACGCGACCGAGCTGTCCCGTAAATTATTGTCGGCAGCATATCGGACGGGGCAGATGTTTGGCATGGGCCATTTGGAAAAAGTCCTGATGGGCAATGGAGACGACCGGATAACGCAATTCGGGCATGACCAGCTTTCGGTTTTCGGCATTGTGGACAGGGCAGAGGCCGCGATGCTGAAACCTTTGTCGCGTGCACTTCAGGCGCGCGGCGCCTTAGTGGCAAATGAACATGGCGGTCTAAAGTTGGCGGGCGATGCACGCGCGATCATGCGCGGTGACCAAAAAATCCAAATTGCGATTGTAAAACCGAGCGCCAAACGCAGCGCAGGCCGTCCGGACAATCCAATCGGCAATCCGTTGTTTGAGGCCTTGCGCGCCAAAAGACGGGCGCTCGCGGAAAATGTTGGCGTCCCTCCTTATGTTATCTTCCATGACGCCACCTTGCGCGAGATGGCACTGAGGCGGCCAGCCGATATCCACGCCTTGGGCCGGATCAGCGGCGTTGGCGCGCGCAAGTTGGAAGCCTATGGCGCGGAATTTCTGTCTGTGATCGCACAATACTGAATTTTAGGGCCTTTCCGATCAAACTATTCTCCCGTCTTGTTATCGATTGCAGTTTAATTTAGGGCCAAGAGATCGCCCGATTTTAGGTGGCTTTACAACAGGATTTGCTGATGTTCCAGATGGTGACTGATACATTTTATGCGGCCCCGCAAATCACCGTGTCGGACGTTGCCGACGCCGCCGATGCAGGGTTTTCGATGATCATCAACAACCGGCCTGAAGATGAATCGGCCGACCAGACCTCCGGGTCAGAAATCGCAGCAACAGCTGCGGCCGCTGGCTTGGAATATGTGGCCATTCCCGTCACACATGCCGGCTTTGCAGAATGGCAAGTGACCGCGATGGCAGACGCGCTGGACAAGGGCGATGGCAAAGTGCTGGCATATTGCCGTTCAGGAACGCGCTCCACTTTCCTGTGGGCGCTGGCCCGCGCATCCCGCGGAGCGCATCCCGCCACCTTGGCGGAAAAAGCGTCGGATGCCGGCTATGACCTCGCCCCCGTAACCGCGATGATGGATATGTTGCGCGGGCGTGCTTCGTGACGGCAGAATTGCTCAAGCTGGCGGGGTCCATTGCCGCGATCTTGTTCATCGCGTGGCTTGCGCGGTTCCTGCGGCTCGGTGGTGACGTCCGCATCCGCAGCGAAGAGCAAGCCCGCGAGATTGCCAATGAAACCTGCTGCGGGTTCGATCCGGTGGAAATAGCCATTGATAAAGCGGGTATCGCCGCGCTCCTGCGCGATGCCGACGGCAGGCATCTGCTGGTCCGCCGCCATGGCGTGCAATGGGCGGGAAGGCTGCTCGACCGACATAATGATTCCCGCCTGGACCAGAATTTTCTCACCGTCGGTACAGGGGAAAAAACCTTTGGATCGGTCACGCTCAATCTGGGTTCGCAAGCGTCGCACTGGGCGGCTGGCTTGCGGCATTTAAAAATATAGGACGCACATATGCCGGAGCTCTTCAACCCAATTGATTACGCCGTTCCTGCGTTCATCATACTCATCGTGGCAGAAATGCTTTGGGTGCGGCGACGTGCGCCAGAGAAATACGACCCCCGTGACACGCTGACGTCACTTGCATTGGGTACGGGCAGCACCGTTGCAGGCGCGCTATCCGGCGCCTTGGTGTTCAGCCTTGCTATGTGGATATACGAACAACGCTTTTTCGATATCGGCTGGGTCTGGTGGGCGTGGCCCTTATGCTTTGTTCTGGATGATCTCGCTTATTATTGGGCGCATCGGTCGGGACATCGCGTGCGTTGGTTCTGGGCAAGCCATGTGAACCATCATAGCAGCCAGCATTACAACCTATCGACCGCGCTGCGCCAGACATGGACTGGCTTTATCGCACTTGGTTTTATCTTCCGCATACCCTTGGCATTTCTGGGTTTTCATCCTGCGATGCTGTTGTTCGTCGGCGCGTTCAATCTCATTTATCAGTTCTGGATCCACACCGAGGCAATTTACAAATTCCCGCGCTGGGTCGAATATATCATGAACACCCCAAGCCACCACCGCGTCCACCACGCGACGAACCCGCGCTATCTCGATCAGAATTATGCCGGAACCTTCATCATCTGGGACCGCATCTTCGGGACATTCACCGAAGAGCTGGAGGGCGAAAAAATCCGCTACGGGATTGTAAAACAATTGGGCACGTTCAACCTGTTGTGGAGCGTGTTTCACGAATGGATTGGCATCGCACAGGATGTGAAGTCTGCGCCATGGCGGCATAAATTTTCATATATATGGCGCGCGCCGGGCTGGAGCCACGATGGCAGCAGGGACACATCCGATAGTATCCGTGCACAGTGGTTGCAAAGCCGGCAAGCCAAGGCTGACTAAGGCTATTTACTGCCTTGCCAGTAGTTAATCGCCCGCTTAAACCGCGCTACGTAGATGGAGCAGGTGAAATGGACGAATTTGACATCATTGTTATCGGCGGCGGTTCCGCAGGCAGTGCAGCAGCCGGACGACTGTCCGAAGGTGGCAAATATAAGGTCTGCCTGATCGAAGCAGGCGGCACCAACAATAATATGTTGATCAAAACGCCGGGTTTCATGCCGTTTATCCGCAATGCGTCCAATTACAAATATGACACTGTCCCGCAAAAGGGCTTGAACGGGCGTACGGGCTATCAACCGCGCGGTAAGGGACTTGGCGGGTCAAGCGCGATCAACGCGATGGTGTATATCCGTGGCCACAAATATGATTATGATAATTGGGCTGCCTTGGGTTGCGATGGCTGGTCCTATGATGACGTGCTGCCGTTTTTCAAACGCTGCGAAGATAATGAGCGGGGCCCTGACGCCTTTCATGGTTCGGGCGGGCCGCTTTCTGTTTCTGATCAACGTTGGCCACAAGCCGGCAGCCTTGCCTTCATTGAGGCGGCGGCAGAATTGCAATTGCCCATCAATGCGGACTTCAACGGTGCAACGCAGGACGGCTTTGGTCTGTATCAAGTCACGCAAAAGGGTGGCGAACGCTGGACCGCAGCGCGCGCATATGTCGAGCCTGCGCGGGATCGCATGGAAGTTCTCACCGGCGCTTTGACCGAAAAGATCATCGTCGAAAATGGCCGCGCTACTGGTGTTATCATTCGGCAGGGACGCAAGCGCCGCACCATCAAGGCGCGCGGCGCAGTCATATTGTCGGCGGGCGCATTTGGCTCACCACAAATCTTGATGCTGTCCGGCATGGGGCCAGCCGAACATTTGCGCAGCGTCGGGGTCGACGTCGTTCATGACAAGGCGGCCATTGGCGCCGACCTGCAAGACCATATCGACTATGTTTCGAGCTTTGAAACCCAATCGAAGGACGATTTCTTCGGCGATTCATTGGCTGGCACGGGCAAGATAATCAAGGCGATCATCGAACATAGGTTCAAGCGCACGGGCGTGATGACCACCTGCTTTGCTGAGGCAGGCGGGTTCTGGCGATCGGATGCAAGCTTGCCAGCACCCGACATCCAATATCATTTTGTGCCTGCGATGCTGGAAGATCATGGCCGTTCGAAGGTGAAGGGCCATGGCTTTAGCTGCCATGCATGTGTGTTACGCCCTGAAAGCCGCGGCACGGTGCGTCTGTCGTCTGCGGACGCCAGCGTCGCTCCGCTGATTGACCCTGCGTTCCTAAGCGATGACCGTGACATGGCGACTTTGCGCAGCGGCGTGCGCGCCATGCACCGCATATTCGAAGCGCCCGCGCTTGCGGTCTATAACGGCAAAAACCGGCATCCCGTGGATATCAATGACGACGCAGCATTGGACGACCTAATCCGCAGCCGCGCCGACACCGTCTACCACCCAGTGGGCACATGTCGCATGGGGCCAAATGATAGCGACGTCGTTGACTCGCGCCTGAAATATCGGGGTATTGACGGCCTATATGTCGCCGACGCCAGCATCATGCCGCGCCTTGTTTCTGGAAACACCAATGCGCCCAGCATGATGATCGGCGAAAGATGTGCTGAATTTGTCCGGGCTGACTTGCAATAATCTTGCGTAAACGCGGCACTGCGGTTAACCGCGTGCCCGTTATGGCGATAAATAGAACAGAATATATCAGCACCCGCGGCAACGCGGACGCGCTCGATTTTGCAGGCGTCACCCTGACGGGTTTGGCAAGCGACGGGGGCCTGTATGTGCCCAGGCATTGGCCGCAATTTTCGACAGAAGAAATCACCGCAATGCGCGGCCTGTCTTATGTCGATCTTGCCGCGCGTGTCATGGCGCCGTTTACCGCAGGTGTATTGGACGAGGCAGAGCTCAAGGGCCTGTGCGCCACAGCTTATGGCTCCTTCGCCCATCAAGCCGTTGCCCCATTGGTGCAGTTGGATGGCCAGCATTGGCTGCTTGAGCTTTTTCACGGCCCGACCTTGGCGTTCAAGGACGTTGCGCTACAATTGCTTGGCCAGTTTTTCGAACGCTTTCTTTCGGGTACGGACAAGAAACTGACCATCGTTGGAGCGACCTCGGGCGATACAGGGTCGGCCGCGATTGATGCCGTTGCCGGACGCGCACAAATGGAAATTTTCATGCTGCATCCGCATAACCGCGTGTCCGATGTACAACGGCGGCAGATGACAACCATCCTCGCGCCCAACGTCCATAACATCGCCATTGGCGGCAGCTTTGATGATGCACAGGCGATGGTAAAGCGGATGTTCAACGACAAGGATGTAAATGGTCCGCTAACCTTATCCGCTGTCAATTCAATCAACTGGGCGCGCCTGATGGCGCAAGTGGTCTATTATTTCTATGCCGCGCTGCGGCTTGGTGGACCTGAACGCAAGGTCGCGTTTTCGGTACCAACCGGAAATTTTGGCGATGTGTTTGCCGGCTATGTCGCGGCGCAAATGGGTCTTCCCATTGAGCGGCTGATTGTGGCCACGAACATCAATGACATTTTGCACCGTGCCTTGGCAAAGGGAGACTATTCCGTGCTTGGCGTAACCCCGACAGCATCGCCGTCGATGGATATTCAGGTATCGAGCAATTTTGAACGCCTGCTTTTCGATTTGGAGGGCTGTGACGGCTCCACAACTGGCGCCCGCATGAAATGGTTCGAACAAATGGGCAAAATGATACTTTCGCCCAAAATGCGCAAAAAGGCGAGTTTGCTCACCAGCGCGCGGACAGATGCCGAGCAGATGTCCGCCGCTATGCGCTGGGCTTATGGCGCGACTGACCAGATTATCGACCCGCACACCGCCATCGCTCTCCACGCCGCGCGCACCGCTGGCATACGTTCCGATGTGCCCGTGGTAACATTGGCGACCGCCCATCCAGCCAAATTCCCGGATGCCGTGGAAGAGGCAACGGGCGTGCGGCCAGCCTTGCCTGCGCGGGTGTCGCAATTGTTTGACCGCGAAGAACGCTTTGACGTTTTGCCCGGCACATATGATGCCGTCCGGGATTATGTACTGGCGCGCGCCACGCGTTGAACATGGAACAGGATTTCGTCACCCTCATCAGCGAACCACGCAGCGATTATACGCTGATCGATTCGGGTAATGGGCGTAAATATGAATCCTATGGCGACCGCCATTTTATCCGCCCCGAACCGCAAGCCATGTGGGCACCCGCGTTGGAAGAATGGCCTGCCGACGCCGAGTTCGTTCCAGGATCAGACGATGATGGTGGCGGACGTTGGTATAACAACAAACCCGTTCCGATGGATGGTTGGCCGCTGTCGTGGAATGACGAAGTGCATTTTACGGCATCCTGCACGCCGTTTCGTCATTTGGGCTTCTTTCCCGATATGGACCCCGTATGGCGGTGGATGCGCTGGCAATTAGCGGGTATTGCCGACCCCGTTGCGATGAACCTGTTTGGCTATACCGGCGTTGGCACCCTCGCTTTGTCCGCAGCCGGCGCGCAAATGGTCCATGTTGATGCGTCGAAGAAGTCCGTTGGCCAAGCGCGCGCCAATGCCGAAATGTCGGGTATGTCAGACCGCCCCATTCGCTGGATCGTTGATGACGCCGCGAAATTTGTTGCACGCGAAGTGCGCCGTGAAAAGCGCTATGACGGCATATTGCTGGACCCGCCCAAATATGGCCGTGGACCAGAAGGTGAAATATGGCGGCTTGAGGAAAACCTGCCCGAACTCATCGCCAATTGCCGTCAGTTGCTCGACGTGAATTCGAAATTTTTGTTTTTGACCGTTTACGCTGTACGCATGTCTGCGTTGGCACTGGGCGGACTATTGGAATCGCATTTTGCGGACCTTGGCGGCAAGGTTGAATTTGGCGAACTGGCGGTACGCGAACAAGGCCGGGGTATGCTTTTGCCCACAGCCATTTTCGCCCGCTGGTCGCGTTAAGGAGTAATATGAACGACAGTCTAATTCTCGAAGTGCATGACCTAGTCGTTCATGTCCTCACCGGCATTTACAGCCAGGAAACGCATTTGCCGCAGCCGCTGCGCATATCGATTAGCACGACGCTGGATATGGCACCACATTATGTGCCGGACACACCGCTGTCGGCGTCCAAAAACTATATGACGTTGAAAGAGGCCGCGACAAAATTGCCTGAGGGCGTGCACTTCACGCTGATCGAGGCGGTTGCCGATCATATCATGGATACGCTTTTTGCCGACGACCCGCGCATCAGCAACATCGTTGTCAAAATCGTTAAGCTGGCGATTGCCGAGGAGAATGAGGCGATTGGCATAACAATGTCGCGAGGCCGCAAGTGACAGCAGCGCCGCTTGCAATTTTAACAGGTGGCAAGCGTCGGCTGGGCGCAGAGATTGCGGCGAAGCTTGCGGGCGCTGGTTACGCCCTTGCTTTGGTGAGCCATATGGATGCGCCGCCAACTGATGCTTTGGCGGCGGCACTGGACGCCCAACATAACGCATGGCACGCTTTCACCTTTGACCTTAGCACCGGTAATCCAGCCGAGCTCATCGACGCAATCGCATCGCATTTTGGCCGAACACCGGATCTGCTGGTGAACAATGCGGCGATGTTCGGGCAGGATGATTGGCAGGCGATGACGCTTGAAACGCTGGAGGCGCATTTCAGGCTCAATATGTTTGCGCCACTCTTGCTGGCACAGGCTTTAGTCCGCGCCGCTGGCCCAACGAACCGGCCAGCTATTGTCAACATCCTCGACCAACGTATCGCCAACCCGCATGGCGATCAGATAAGCTATACGTTATCAAAGCAAGCTCTCGCGGCATCGGTACGGTCCATGGCGGCATCATTCGCTGGGCGTGCCCGTTATAATGGCGTTGCGCCCGGGCTTGTTATTTCAACCGATGATTACACCGCAGACCAAGAGGTGCGGTTGGCCAATATGATGCCCTTGGGCAAGCTGCCATGGCCCTCTGCTGTAGCGGACGCAGTGGTCTATCTCGCCCAAGCGCAGGATGTCACAGGACAGGTTATTTTTGTCGATGGCGGCGCGCATTTGAAAAGCTTCGACCGCGACTTCATGCATCTTTAGCGCACGCGCCAAACGCGGATGCCCTTGCCCATGACTGGCAGTGGCACGAGCCAATCCGGCACTTTGCCCTTTGCCATTCGTGCCCACAACCCGGCCGCGCCTTGCGACCGATAATTGCGCAAGTCCACAAATAACTTGCTTATCGGCAGCTGTTTGGCCATAGGGCGTTCAAGCGCATGAGGCGAGCGGACAGATCCGCCGCAGTTTTGGCAGCGTGAGGGCCCGGCCAAAGGCTCCGCCAAACGAACAAGATGCGTAAGCTTAGAGGCTTCCCACATCACGCAGGGTTGTTTCCAACGGGTCGGCATACGCTGCTCCCGAACACCTGCTGTTGCGCCTATGCGGTCCTGATGAAAGGACGCGCGTCATGGGCTGCGACGACTATTTTGAAAGTATAAAAATGTCTTTTTTCCAAGACCTGGGCCTTGCCCAACCTATCCTGAAGGCGCTTGAGGCGGCGGGCTATGATACGCCGACCCCAATTCAGCAACAGGCTATTCCCTCCTTGCTCGAGGGCCGCGATCTATGCGGTATCGCCCAAACCGGAACGGGCAAAACCGCTGCGTTTGCGCTGCCGTCCCTCCATCATTTCGCCACCAAGCCAAAGGCGCGTCAGCAATATAGCTGCCGGATGCTTGTCTTGTCGCCCACACGTGAACTTGCGGCGCAGATCGCCGACAGTTTTCGCACTTATGGCAAATTCCTTGGCCTGAAAGTCGATTGCGTTTTTGGCGGCATGCCGATTTTCAGCCAGAAAAAGCGTCTTGCCACCGGCGTCGATATTCTTGTCGCTACACCTGGCCGCTTGATCGACCTTATTGAACAGCGCGCCGTGACGCTCAAGGATGTTGAAATCTTCGTCCTTGATGAAGCCGACCAGATGATGGACCTTGGTTTCATCCACGCGCTAAAGCGTATCGACCAGTTGTTGCCAAAGCAGCGTCAGACATTGTTCTTTTCAGCGACCATGCCAAAGGCGATTTCTGAACTGGGCAATCGCTTCCTCAACAATCCTGTGCGTGTTTCGGTCGCCCCCGCGGCAACCACAGCGGAGCGCGTTGAACAGTTTGTGACCTTTGTTGAGCAGCGCGAAAAGCAAACCCTGCTGACGCTTAAATTACAAAGCGAGGAGGTTGACCGGGCGCTTGTCTTCACCCGTACTAAGCATGGCGCCGACCGCGTCGTGCGCGGGCTTGCCGGCGCAGGTATTCAATCAGCAGCCATCCACGGCAACAAATCGCAAGGCCAG
Organism: Sphingorhabdus sp.; assembly: GCF_029865925.1. Lineage (GTDB taxonomy): Bacteria > Pseudomonadota > Alphaproteobacteria > Sphingomonadales > Sphingomonadaceae > Sphingorhabdus_B. The sequence goes on along the minus strand of NZ_JARXAI010000077.1, from coordinate 14,485 downwards.
CGCACCGCTGCGCTGCAAGCGTTCCGCGATGGCAAGATCAAGATCCTTGTCGCAACGGATATTGCGGCGCGCGGCATTGACGTTCCTGGTGTCAGCCATGTGTTCAATTTTGAATTGCCCAATGTGCCTGAACAATATGTGCACCGGATTGGCCGCACGGCCCGCGCAGGTCGCGAAGGCATTGCCATGAGCTTCGTTGCGGGCGATGAGCGTGGCTATATGAAAGACATTGAGCGTTTGACGGGCGTGCGCGCCATGACGCTTGGCCTTCCAGAAGGCTTCCGTGCAGCAGTTGCAGCGTTGCCACCCCCCGTTGCGGATAAGAAACCACAACAGGCACGCGGCGGTCGCGGTGGTGGTCAGCCAGGCGGCGGACGCACCAATTATGCCGGCAAAAAGCTTGGCGGCAATAATGGCGGCACTGGCTTAAATGGTGAAAGCCGTAATCGCACGCACGCCCCGCAAGGCGGCTGGCAACCAGCGATTGGTCCGCGCGACGGCAGCCGCGAAGATAGCCGTGAAGGTGGCCGCGATGCACGTCCACGCAGCGACAATGCGCCAGATGGAGATCGTCGTCCAACCGCCGACCGCGCCTTTGCTGCACGCAGCGAAAACCGCCGCGATCCTGGCGCACCTGCCCGCAATTACGGCCCCAAAAAGGCTGGTAATGGCAACTATAAGGGCACGGTCAAGCGCGCTGGGTAAAACTCGCAATTAGTTAAAGGCCGTCATGCTGAACCAAGTTCGACATGACGGCCTTTGGCACATTAATGCCTAAAATGCCGCATGCCGGTGAAGACCATGGCGAGGCCAGCTTCATCGGCGGCGGCGATTACTTCGTCATCACGCATGGAACCGCCGGGCTGAATGACCGCCGTTGCTCCCGCCTCGGCGGCTGCAAGCAGTCCGTCGGCGAACGGGAAGAAAGCGTCTGAAGCTACGGCCGACCCCACGGTGCGCGGCTCTGCCCAACCATAGGTTTCTGCAGCCTCTTTTGCCTTAATCGCGGCGATCCGCGCGCTGTCACGCCGGTTCATTTGGCCAGCACCAATGCCCGCGGTGGCACCATCCTTGGCATATACAATGGCGTTCGATTTCACATGCTTGGCGATCGTCCAGGCAAAGCGACAATCCGCCAGTTCCTGTGCGCTTGGGGCGCGCTTGGTCACAACAGTGAATGCAGCATCGGCAACATGGCCATTGTCCCGTGACTGCACGATCAACCCGCCGGTAATCGGCTTGATCGATAAACCACTGCGCTTCGGATCGGGCAACTCCCCTGTCAGCAGCAACCGCAAATTCTTCTTCTTGGCAAAAACGGCCTTTGCCGCATCATCAGCGGACGGGGCAGCTACGACCTCGGTAAATATCTCGGTAATCGCTTCTGCCGTCGCCGCATCCAGCGGGCGATTGACAGCAACGATACCGCCAAAGGCCGAGACGCTGTCGCATTCCAGTGCCACGCGATAGGCGTCGATCAATGTCGCACCCGTTGCCACACCGCAAGGGTTGGCATGCTTGACGATAACGACCGTCGGCGGGCCATCGCGAAACTCGGCGACCAGCTCAAGCGCGGCATCCGCGTCGTTGTAATTATTATACGATAGCTCTTTGCCCTGAACTTGCTCGGCTTGCGCGATGCCGGCGATATGCGGCCCGACCGGCACATACAGCGCCGCACGTTGATGGGGGTTTTCGCCATAGCGCAACTCCGTCACGCAATTGCCATTGACGGCGAGCATGTCGGGGAACACCTGTTGTTGGTCTGCAAAGGCAAACCACTGGCTAATCATACTGTCATAGGCTGCCGTTGCAGAATATGCCTTCGCTGCGCATGTGCGGCGGAAGGCATAGCTTGTCTTGCCGTCGCTTTCCTCAAGCTCGGCAATCAGGTCGTCATAATCTGCCGGATCGGTCAGGATCGTCACAAAGGCGTGGTTTTTCGCAGCGCTGCGCACCATTGACGGCCCGCCAATGTCGATATTCTCGATGATTTCATCGCGCGTTGCGCCTTTCGCCACTGTCTGCGCGAAAGGATAGAGATTGACCACGACCAAGTCGATTGCGCCGATATGATGTTCGGCCATCGCGGCGGCATGTTCGGGATTGTCGCGCACCGCCAGCAGGCCGCCATGCACCATCGGGTGCAATGTCTTAACGCGTCCGTTCATCATTTCGGGAAAGCCTGTTAGCTCGCTAATGTCCTTGACCGTCAAACCCGCCGCACGCAGCGTTTTGGCGGTGCCACCTGTGGATACCAATTCCACATGACGCGCAGCCAATGCATGGCCAAGCTCAACCAACCCAGCCTTGTCGGACACCGACAGTAGGGCCCGTTTAATGACGACGTCTTGCATATATCTATCCTAAATGACGCAGTTGCCAGCTTATATGGAGGCCGCCTTTACCTGTGTCGGCAGCAATCACAAGTTGCCGGGTGGGGTGGGGGCGGCCGTTTTGATCTACCCACAGGCTATCATCGACGGTCAATATGCCGCCCGAGGTAAGAAATGCCCAGTTACTGCCATCGGCCATGCGCAGCAGAGCGGTCTGTGGTTTATCCGACGGCACAATTTCAATATCAGGTCCAAGGTGAAAACGAACAGCTACAGCGACATTGTCCTTAGGCTTAGGCTTAGGCTTAGGCTTCGCCTGCGGCAGCAGCGTATCTTCACCGCGCAGTTCCATGCCATCAGAGCGCAGAGTGAGCAGACGCGAATGATTATATCCAAAGCTTTTGGCGTAGCCGTCATGGCTTGCCTGAATACGTGTCGCCTGTTCAATGTCGCGGCGCTCAAGCTCGACCTCTGCAACGCCTTTGCCAAGATGCCCGCCCGCCAAGATCGCGGTCGAATTGGTATCATTCAGGCATAAGGTGGAATGTGCCGCAGTCGTCCGAAGCCCCCGGGCCAACGCCGCGGGTATCATCGCCCCGACGAGAGCCGCGCCCCCGCAATTCACAATGATCCGCTGCGCACCATGCGAAAGCTCGAACGCCAGGGTCGAGGCACAACCCGACGCAGACTGGCGCGCGAGCGGTGGTGGCCCTGCGTCCAGCAGCAGCACAGATTTGCCCGCCAACACGCGCTGATATCCCCAATCAAGCGCTTGCCTATGCGGCCGCGCGCGGACTTCGCTGGCGGCAACAAGCGCGTCGATGCGGTCCGCCGCGATATGTGCAGACCCCTGCCAAGCGCCAAGACCGCCGTCGGCATGCGTCAGGCCAAGCAAGGCGGGCACCGCGCGTCCCAATGCGTCTAAAAGAAAATCTGGTGCCAACTCGCCTTGCGCGACATAGCATTTCTTCAACAGGCTCAACAAGCCGATGAGCTCCATCAACTGGATGGGCGAACGCGACACGACACCGCCATCGGGGAATATTGTTGCCCGCAAGGAGTCTGCTAGCCCGTCCTCACCGACCGCGCGGCGGATTTTGCCTTCGGGCAAAAGCAGCGATGCAGCCACAACCCCTGCCCAGCCGACTGTTTTGGCAAAGTGGCTTTGCGCCCTTGGGGCCGATTGGTCCAAATGGCGCGCAACACGCGCGAAATGGTTGATCACGCGTGCGCGATAAATGGGTTCATTACTACTGAGCAAATAGGGCGATCCCGCCGCCATGTTCAAAAGCCGCCAAGCACAATTGTCGACCCGCCATGCGGGCTCGCGCGTCTTCATGCCATTGGCCAGCAACCAAGCATCCGCAATCTGTGCCGCAACTGGCGCACCTTCACCCCGGTTCGTCACAGCCGCCAGATCTCGCAACCAATCAAAGCGGTGAATATAATCGGTCAGCGATGGCTGCAGATCGAGCTTGTCATAATCCAGATCACAAAATGCTTGCTCAAAGCCCTGATAGTGGAACTTGCCAATGCGCAAAGACTGACCGCGGGCAGGATTTCCCTCCAACGGGTCCTGCGGCACTGCGAGCAAGCGCTGCGGCACCTTGCCTCTTAACCGCCCGCTGTGCAGCGGCGTACGCCATGTCAGTTTGTAGAATTGGAGAGAAAGGCGTTCGAGAATATTTTGGCCCGCGCCTGTGGGCCTGACGATTAAGGCCGTCTGCCGTTGATCCGTTCCGTCCTCAAACGCGCCGGTCATTCACCCCTCAGCGCCCGGATATTGGCCGCATAATGGTCCGCACCGCCCTTAAAGGTTGCAGTTCCCGCCACCAACGTGTCCGCGCCCGCCGAAATAGCAAGTGGAGCAGTGTCGGTGGTAATACCGCCATCGACCTCAAGCCGGATGTCGCGGCCAGTCTTATCAATCATTTTGCGGATGGCTTCTATCTTGCGCAGCTGACTGGAAATAAAGCTCTGCCCGCCAAAACCGGGGTTCACGCTCATGACCAGAATGAGATCAACGTCATCGATCAGATAATCCAGCATCTTTGCTGGCGTATGTGGATTAAGCACGATGCCCGCCATTTTGCCAAGTGACTTGATCAACTGCACCGTGCGATGCGGATGCGGTCCCGCCTCTGGGTGGAACGATATGATATCGGCCCCTGCATCGGCAAAATCCTGAACAAATTGGTCAACCGGCGATATCATCAAATGTACGTCGAACGGCTTGGTGCTATGCGGACGCAGCGCTTTTACGACGGCGGGGCCAATGGTGATATTTGGGACAAAATGCCCATCCATGACATCCACATGGATCCAGTCACAACCAGCCGCGTCAATCGCGCGCACTTCCTCTCCCAGCCGTGCAAAGTCAGCTGACAAAATCGATGGCGCAATGCGGACGGCGCTGGTCATATAAATCGCTTAGACGCTGGGCCCCGTGCGAGCAAGGCAGCGCGGCGCGTTATACACAGCTTATCACTGGCTAATGTGCGGCGTACGGCGATAAATGAACAGGTCGCCGATAACGTCATGCGACTCCGCAAATTTGGTGAAGCCAAGCTTGGCCGCGACATTGTGGGAGGCGGTATTGCCCGTATCGATAATGCAACGAATTTCACCCAGCGCCTGTGCATCGGCCCAATCCAAGATCGCCGTCATCGCCTCTGTGGCGTAGCCCTTGCCCCAAGCATCGGGCGTGAAGGCCCAGCCTGCCTCAGGAACGTCTTCCAGTTCGGCAATGCCGCGTTCAAATTGCGCGAGCCCGCCATTGCCGACAAAGCGCCCGCTTTCCCGTTCCACGAACGACCAATAGCCATAGCCAAATAGCGACCATAGACCGATGCCCTGAAGCATTTTGCTCCAACTGAGATTGCGGCTGCGCGGTTCGCCGCCGATAAACGCAGTCATGCGCGGGTCAGCCCATGCGGCTGCGTAGTCTTCCCAATGCAAAAGCGACATGGGTTCAATGGAAAGCCGCTGTGTGGTGAGCGTTGGCGCGGTCATGGGTCCTTATCCGGTGTGCGTGAAACGCGCCACAAAGAAGCCATCTAGACCGCCCTGTTCAGCCAGCATTGGTGGGATGGTGCGGACATGTCCATCTGCGTTTGCGACCACGCCGACGGGCAATTCGTCGGCGGTCACGGGTTGCGTTTTATATTCCGAATGTCGCGCAAGAAACGCCTCGACCTGTGCCTCACCCTCATGCGGTTCCAGCGAGCAAGTGGCAAAAACCAAAGTGCCGCCGGGTTTCACCCATCCGGCCGCGCGGTCCAACATCGCACTTTGGATCGCGGCGAGATTGTTGATCGCTTTCAGGTCGATACGCTGCAACACATCGGGGTGCCGGCGCATCGTGCCCGTGGCGCTGCACGGCGCATCTAAAAGGATCGCGTCAAACAAATGCGCCGGTTTCCAGTCCATCACATCGGCGTTCACGCGCTCCGCATTTAACTGTGTGCGTTCCAAATTCGACATAAGCCGATCCATCCGTCGTGCACTGTTGTCCAATGCCGTGACGGCAAAGCCAGCGACTGAAAGCTGCATGGTCTTACCACCAGGCGCCGCGCATAAATCAAGCGCGCGTCTGCCGGTGCCATCGCCCAAAAGCCGCGCAGGCAGACTGGCCGCGAGATCCTGAACCCACCATGCACCTTCATCATAGCCGTCAAGCTCCTCCACCGCGGTTCCGCGCGGCAGCCGGACATGGCCGGGCATCAGACTCACCCCACTTAATCTCTCTGCCCAAGCATCCGTTGCAGCTGGTTCCCGCAAGGCAAGGTCCAATGGCGGTGGTTCGGACAAGGCCTTTTGCGCGCCAGCGACCATGTCGTCGCCCCATGCGGGGTGCCAGCGCATCATCACCGCCTCGGGCAGTGACGGGAGTTCGGGTAACGCAACTTCGGCGCGCAGAAGCGACCCCAGAACGCCGTGCACCAGCCGCCTTGGCCCGCCATCGACCAAAGGCAGCGCCGTGGCAATGGCCGCATGGGCGGGCGTGCCAAGGCGCAAAATCTGGGCCAGCGCAAGGCGAAGTACCATCCGTGCTTTGGAATCATCGGGCAGCGCTTGCTTGGTCTTGCTGTCGATCAAAATGTCGAGATCAACCGCCCAGCGCAAAGTTTCCTGCGCAATCGCGATCGCCAGCGCACGATCAGGCGGCAAGAGGCCCTTGGTGGCATTGGCGGTGGCTTGGTCCATCGGGGTGCCCATACGCATCACGGTATCAAGCAGGCGCAGGGCAGCGCGGCGGGTGGGCAAGCCAGAAATTTCTTCAATCATAACCAAGCGCACTAGGCGTGTATGCGAAACAAGTGAAGAGCGCTTCTGCACGGCCCAAATTGCGATGCCACATCTTGCAAATGCCGAGGCGAAAGCCGATATTCCATTCAAGACATTTCGATCAAGGAAATTCGAACTATGGGCACGCGTCCACCAAATGTTAAAGCGCCGGAATATCTCTCCAAAAGTCTTCCGGTGCCCGAGCCGAAAGAGGTCGGCCGCGAGCCCGAACCCGATGCCGAAAGACCAGACCCCGTGCGTTATGGCGACTGGGAATTAAAGGGCGTAGCGATAGATTTCTAGGATCAGGACCAAAAACTCATGCGATAAACGGTGCAGAAACCTCTGGCCGGACGCGCACGAGACGCGCCGTTGCCTTATCAAGCATTGCCCAAGTCGTATTTGCCCGCACGATCACCTTGCCCCTGCCGTCAACGAAATCCACGCGCCGGTCGAACTGCGCGCCCTTTGGTTGGCTTTCAATCCAGGTCCGTCCCGTCACGCTTTCACCGGCAGCGATGTTCCCGCGATAATCAATCTCGTGCCGCGTCACGACCCAGAAAAAGGCCGCAATATGTTCAGGCGCGGCAACGGCCTGCCAATGCGACGTCGCCATATCCTGAATCCACCTTACCCAGACCGCGTTGTTGACATGTCCAAGCGCGTCAATATCGTCCGGCTGCGCGGTGAAGGATTGTTCAAACGGCGTCATTTTTGCGGTTTGGCCAACCCCATTTGCCAGATCAGGAACGCCGCCTCTTCGGCATTTTCGCGCAAGCGTTCAAAACGCCCCGACTTGCCACCATGGCCAGCACCCATATTAGTTTTAAGCAACAGCACATTGTCATCGGTCTTCATGTCACGCAGCTTTGCGACCATCTTCGCTGGCTCCCAATAGGTTACGCGCGGGTCGTTGAGGCCTGCGGTCCATAGCATCGGCGGATAAGCCTGCGCCTTCACATTGTCATAGGGCGAGTAGCTGCGGATATAATCGAACGCCGCCTTGTCCGTGATCGGGTTACCCCATTCTGGCCATTCGCCCGGGGTCAGCGGCAAATCCTTGTCGAGCATTGTATTGAGCACATCGACAAAGGCAACATGGCTGACCACCGCGCCAAATAGCTCGGGTGCCTGATTGACAACGGCGCCCATCAATTCGCCACCCGCGCTGCCGCCGCTCGCAGTCACCTTGCCTTTGCCGGTATAGCCCAAGCTAATTAAACCCTTGGCCGCGTCGACAAAGTCGTTGAACGTGTTGGTCCGCTTCATCAGCTTGCCGTCGAGATACCATTGATAGCCCAAGTCATCCCCGCCACGGATATGCGCAATCGCATAGGCAAATCCGCGATCGACTATGGACAGCCGGTTTGCGCTAAAGCCGGGCGGCGTGGCATAGCCATATGCGCCATAAGCATAGAGATGTAAGGGCTGACTGCCGTCATTTTTAAAGCCCTTTTTGGTGAGGATGGACACCGGCACCTTCGCCCCATCTCGCGCCGTGATCATCACGCGCTCGGTGACATATTGGGCAGGATCATATCCGCTGGGGATTTCCTGCACCTTCAATGTTTCCAGGCGCCCATCGGCAAGGATGTAGTCAAACACCGTGTCCGGCGTGACCATCGATTCATAACCAAGCCGCAGCTTCGTCACATCATATTCGGGGTTGTCGCCCAAGCCGGCGTCATAGCTTGCCTCAGGAAATGTGATCGCCTGAACCTTGCTTGCATCGGCATAATCGCGGATCTCAACTTGGTCGAGGCCATCTATGCGTCCTTCGGTGACATAGAAATTCTTGAACAGCGACAGGCCAGTTAGATAATGACGTTCGGAACCGGCAATCAGCGTTTTCCAGTCGCTCGGCGCCTTCATACTGGCGGTTGCAACGCGGAAGTTCACATGGTCATCGTTGGTGAGAATGAAGAGCGTCCCGTCGCGGACATCAACGCTATATTGCCGCCCTGTTTTACGCGGGGACACCATGATGGGGGTCGCGGTCGGATCATTGGCGGGTACCACACGCACTTCGCTGGTGACATTATCGCCCGTGCCAATGACAATCCAATCCTCTTGCGCGGTCAGGCCAACGCCGACGCCAAAACCGATATCCTGTTCCCGATAAAGCAATTTCGCCTTGGTCAGTTCATCACCAAGCCGATGATACCAGGCATTGTCCGTACGCCAGTTTTCATTGGCGAGGCCATAGACCACCCCCTTGCTGTCCGATGACCAGACGATACTGGACAGAGTGCCGGGAATGACATCACCCAATTTCGCACCGGTATCGAGATTGCGGAAATGCAAATCGAACCGCTCAGAGCCATTATCATCATAGGCATAAGCCAGTATTTTGCCATCGGGGCTGATTTCGGCAGCGCCCAGGCGGAAATAAGCCTTGTCCTTCGCAAGTTCGTTCTCATCCAGGATGAGCTGATCCGCATCACCAGCGACTGGCTTGCGATAATGCTTGCGATATTGCGCGCCTTCTTCGAATTTCGACCAATAGATATAATCGCCATCCTTTTGCGGGACCGAACTGTCGTCTTCTTTGACGCGGCCCTTCATTTCCTGAAAAATCGTTTCGGTCAGCTGTGCCTGCGGCGCCATTTGCGCTTCAAAATAGGCGTTCTCTGCCTTTACATGCGTCAAAATCTCGACATCATCGATCGTCGGATAACTTGAATCGCGCAGCCAGTGATAATCGTCGATAATCGTGACATTGTGATATGTCGCCTGATGCGGACGCTTGGCGGCGATTGGGGGCTTGATCTGCGAGGTAGATTTTTCGGTCATGGCTTCTTTCTGGGCAATTGCGGGCGAGGCTAATGCGCTGATTGCAAAAATCATTGGGAGCAGTGCTTTCATGAGACAACTTCATCGCGTATATGGATGGCATAACCATATGAACGGAAGTCCGATATGTCTACCTATGAAGCCCGCCTCGCCGCCCTGCGCGCACAATTGAAGAAAGAACAACTGGACGGCTTCGTTGTTCCTATCTGCGACGAGCATATGTCGGAATATGTTGGCGATTATGCGCAAAGGCTTGGTTGGCTCACGGGCTTTGGCGGGTCAGCGGGATCAGCGGTCGTACTTTCCGAAGAGGCCGCGATCTTCACCGATGGTCGCTACACGCTTCAAGTACGCGAGCAGGTCGATGGCAAACATTGGCAATATGTCGGCGTTCCGCAAACGAGCATTACTGACTGGTTGAAGGGCCACGCCCCTACAGGCGCGCGCATCGGGCATGACGCGTGGGTCCACACCAAAGGCTGGGTGGAAAGTGCGACCAAGGCACTGGCCGCCAAGGGCGCCGAACTGGTTGCGGTTAAAAGTAATCCAATCGACAGGGTGTGGGCTGAACAGCCTCAGAAAAGCGTGGCCAAGCTGATCGTACATGACACCCAATATGCCGGGCAAAGCAGCGCCGAAAAACGCGCCGCTGTTGCCGAATGGCTGACGGCGAATAAGCTCGACAGCACGGTGATTTCCGCGCTGGATTCGGTCGCATGGTTGCTGAATGTCCGCGGCTCCGACGTGTCAAACACGCCCGTTGCGCTAAGCTTTGTGCTTGCCCATGCCAATGGCACGGCGGACCTGTTTGTCGCACCCGAAAAGGTTGACGACGTCGTCCGCGCGCATCTTGGCAATGCCGTGCGCCTGCGCGATCCATCGGAATTCGTGCCGGAATTGCGATCGATGAAGGACAAGCGCATCGCGGTTGACCCCGACCGTGCCGTGGCCGCGATTTTCGGCGCGCTGCAAGCCGGCGGCGCGCATATCATCGAAGCACGCGACCCGACAATATTGCCTAAGGCGGTCAAAAACTCCATTGAGCAATCTGGCCACCGCGCTGCTCAAGCCCGCGATGGCGCCTCCTTGAGCCGCTTCCTGCACTGGATGCACGAAACTGCCCATCAGGGGGAACTGCATGAGCTATCCGCTGCTGCACGCCTCAGGGCGTTCCGTGAGGATACAGGCATGCTCAAGGACCTGTCGTTCGACACGATCTCAGCCACGGGCCCCAATGGCGCGCACTGCCATTACAAGGTTGATGAAAGCACCAATCGAGCGATTGAACCCAACAGCATCTATTTGGTCGACAGCGGCGGACAATATCTCGACGGTACCACTGACGTTACCCGAACCATGTGGGTAGGCCCCGGGGCGCCAACCGCAGAGATGCAAGACCGCTTCACCCGCGTTCTCAAGGGCCATATTGCCTTGGCCTGCGCAGTCTTCCCAGAAGGTACAAGAGGCGCGCAATTGGATACCATGGCGCGCGCATCACTTTGGCAGGCCGGCCTTGATTACGCACATGGCACTGGCCACGGCGTCGGTAGCTTCCTTGCCGTTCACGAAGGGCCGCAGCGCATCGCCAAATTCGCTGGCGGGCAAGCGGGCAGCGACGAGCCGTTGCAGGCGGGGATGATCCTGTCGAACGAGCCGGGCTATTACAAGCAAGGCGAATATGGCATCCGCATTGAAAATCTAGTGCTGGTCGAGGACCGCGCAATCGCAGGCGCAGAGGGGCGCTATCTCGGTTTCGAAACCCTGACCTTCGCACCTATCGACAAGACATTAGTGGACGTCAGCCTGCTCAATAGCGATGAATTGCGCTGGTGGAACGATTACCACGCAAAGGTCTTAGATGTGGTTGGCCCACAACTGGATGGCGCAGCACTAAAATGGACGCAGGAGGCCTGTGCGCCTATGGCGGCGGCCTAAGCCGTTTGTTCAAAGCCTATGATGCGCGCCTAGGCTCGCACGGATGCGGTCGAGGGAGGGTTTGCGGATGGCGGCCTTGTTCCATGCGTACGCCGGAGCGGGAAGTTGCGCGAGCTGGCCCGCAACGGCGATGGCTTTTGCTTCGACCGTGCCTGCCTCTGCAAGCATGTCGAGATAACCCGCCTCGACTGCGCCTTCGGGATTATATATAAAGCCCTGGATCATCGCGCGCGTCAGGTGCGACGGGTTCAGGCGATCGCGTGCAAGCTCCATCGCGAAAATAGGCAGGTTCATACCCGTGATCGCCTCGTTCGCGCCAATTTTATAGTCGCCTGCGGTGCCAATACGCGTGTCGCACGCGTGAAGGATGAAAGCCCCCATCGCAATTGCATGCCCATTGCAGCCGGCGACAACAGGCAACGGCCCGCCATATAGGCGCAGCAATAAGGCGGCGCCGGCATCCAGCAGCTTATACACGCCGTCGGCGCCGAGGCTGGCAAAGGCGTTCAGGTCAAACCCACCCGAGAAACGACCATCACGCCCCGTCAGGACAATGGCTTTGGCGTTGGCTTCAGCGGTATCAAGCGCGCTGTTTAGCGCCGCCAGCATGTCGAAGTTGATGGCATTGGCTTTGCCGTCGTCCATGCGGATCAGGGCGATGTCGTTGGTAATTTCGACAGTGGCGGACATATTGGATCTCCCGTGCGTTTCAGTCGCACGACTAAGGCCGAAAGTTTACGTAAACGTCAACCTCTATATATTGCATCCGATGTCATCAGGCGGGGCCGAAATGGCCGTGCAAGTCTTGCCTTGGATGAACGTTTTTCCAGTGGCGCAGGCGCATCCAATGACTATGTTGCACCTGAACCATTTTCCGAGGAGCATCGCATGACCCAGACTTTTTCCGAATATACCCCCGCCGATGTCTGGGAGTGGACTACCGAAAATGGCGGCCAGTTCGCAAAGATCAACCGCCCAGTCGCAGGCGCCACGCATGACAAGGAACGTCCTGTCGGCAGACACCCGATGCAGCTTTACTCGCTCGCAACGCCAAACGGGGTAAAGGTCACGGTAATGCTTGAGGAGCTGCTGGCACTTGGCCACAGCGGCGCGGAATATGATGCGTGGCTGGTCAACATCCGCGACGGCAACCAGTTTTCAAGTGGCTTTGTCGATGCCAACCCCAATTCCAAAATCCCTGCATTGTTTGACCACTCCACGCCGGAGCCCACGCGCGTGTTCGAATCCGGGTCGATCTTACTGTATCTTGCGGAAAAGTTCGGCGCGTTTCTGCCGACCGAGCATCGTGCCCGGACCGAGACCATCAATTGGCTGATGTGGCAAATGGGCAGCGCGCCGTATCTGGGCGGCGGCTTTGGCCATTTTTATGCCTACGCGCCCTTTAAGTTTGAATATGCGATTGACCGCTTCGCAATGGAAGTGAAGCGGCAATTGGATGTGCTCGACCGGAATTTGGGCGAGCGCACATATATGGCGGGCGACGCCTACACTATTGCCGATATGGCAATTTGGCCGTGGTATGGCGCGCTGGTGAAGGGCCTAATTTACGATGCGGGCGCATTTTTGGCGGTGCATGAATACAAGAATGTCATTCGCTGGACGGACCTGATCGCCGAGCGTCCGGCGGTCAAGAGGGGCCGCATGGTCAACCGCGTGATGGGTGACCCGGCAAGCCAGTTGCATGAGCGGCACGACGCGGGGGACTTCGACACCAAGACACAAGACAAGATTATCCCGGGCACTTGAACGCGCGCAGTGCCGCAAATTGCGGCGGAACTTTACGCCCCCTCGACATAAGTTCTTGCGCCCGCCCTTGGGGATACATCGTGTCACGCGTTATCGGCAGTTTGACCTCCACATTGGTAGCGTCAAGTTTAGCCGGCGAACAAATCTGAAATACAACCCCAAGCACAGTAGACGCAGGGCGCCAGCCCTCGTGCGTGCATTTATTGCACTTCTCACCCATTGCGGGGGGCGCCCTTTTTTGGTATCGACGGCTCACGCTAAATCAGCGCGCTGTCTTTACGTCGAGCGCACTCTGCGGCGCAAGCGTGCGCGATTGATCGAACGCTCTCCACTTTCAGCAAAACTCTCTCTCCTTGGAGGTATCGATATGGATTATGGCGAAGGCACAGCCGCAACTATTGGCGGCGTCACGACAACAAATAATGAGCGGCGCGAGCAGCGCGGCGGCGGCGCGAGCCGAGGGGGCCCCCCTGGGGAGGTTGGCAGCGCGTTGCGCGATCGCACTCCGCGCTACCTCAGCGAGCGCGACGTAGCCCGCAGGCGTGCGGACGAGAGGGTGGGTGGGTGGGACTTAATTGACGGCCACACCTCGACGTGTCGGATGCTGGACGTCAATTGCGGCGACGTGTCGCCGGAAGACTTCCGGCGCGGCGCCCTCTCCGACGATCCGCGCGTGCAGGTCTCGCGCCTGAAGGCCCTCTTTAGGGCTTGCGGAATTGTCGGCGTCGCCGACGAAGTGGAGCGGGCGGATGTCGTTCGCGTGGCGGCGGAGTATGCGCCGCAGAGCGAGGGCGAGAGGCAGCTGGTGTTTCAGGCGATTGCGACGCACTTCATGGCGCTGCGCTCTGCGGGCGAGGCAATGTCGGGCAGGCACGCGCCGCAAGTCGCGGCGCTCTGCACTGGAGACTTTGTCAAGGTCTCCAAGCTGCACGCCACCCTGCACGGCACGCTGCAGGCAATGCGGCGTGACGCCAGTCCCCCACCGAAAGAGATCCACGGCCACGTGCACCTCCACGCTGACGGCATTCCGTCAATGCTGGTGGGTGGTGGCGATGATTGGCCATCTGCGGCCGTGAGGCCGGCCTTGGCGCCGCCTGACGCACCCGACGCGTCGGATGCCGACGCCTCGGGCGCAGATCTCCTGTGAGCGTCGAAGGGAGGCCTGCCGCGGCGGGGCGCCACCCCCGAAATACAGGGCCGATGCACTTGAGCCCGCGCTGCGGGGCGCGGACGCGTTGCCGCATGCATGGCGGCGCTTTGGGCTCAGGCGCGCCGCGTGGCAATCAGAATGCCTTGAAGTCGGGCCTCCACACGGCTGAGGCGCTGGCTGAGTTGCGGCGGGCGAAGGCGGTTATGCGAGAGACTTG
>NZ_JARXAI010000043.1 GCF_029865925.1 Sphingorhabdus sp. | reverse complement strand
TATCAAAGGGCAATTATTCGGCGCTTTTTATGGCGTCTGGGCGTTGCATCGCTTGGAGAAGCCGAAGACCGCCAATTGGTTGAGGCCGCCGAACGGGCAATGTCGCGGGAGAGAATTCCGATCGACACATTTTTTTATTACTATCGTTTTGGCAGCCAAAGTGCGTTCGCAACCCCAGGCGAATATCAAATAGCGTTCACTGAATTGTTGCAAAAATATACCCCGGTAGATGCGCATAGGGATGCCTATTGGACCAACGGCCGCATATGTTCGATGCTCATAAATGAGGTGGAGGACATTTGGCAGGCGATTGCCGAAAAAGACGATTGGCAGCCGCTCAATCATAAGGTTTCGGCCATTCGTGCCATGGGCCGCGCGCTCAACGCATGCAGCTAACTAACTATTTTTACGTGTAAAGTTTACAAGATAGGGAATTGTACGAGCGTAATCATGAGGCGGCTGAAAGCATCGGTAAAGTTCTTCTAATCGGTGGCCAACTTATCCTGATTTGATGTTGGCGATGAACTGGTCCACTTTAGCATGATGGAAAAAGCTCGTGTGTATTTGGTAGGCGCTGGCCCCGGCGACCCGGAACTGCTTACGGTAAAGGCTGTGCGGCTGATCTCGACCGCAGATGTGGTGGTGCATGACGGCCTTGTTGATGATGCCATCATGGCGTTAATCAACCCGTCAGCGCGGTTGATCTCGGTCGCCAAACGCCGTTCGCGCCACTCCGTTCCGCAAGATGGCATTAACGACATCCTCGTGCGCGAGGCTAAAATCGGTCGGGTGATCGTGCGGCTAAAAGGCGGCGATCCCTTCATTTTTGGACGCGGCGGCGAAGAAGCCGAAGCGTGCCGTGCCGCTGGCATCGATGTTGAGGTCGTTCCCGGCATCTCCGCCGCGATGGGCGGTGCAGCAGCCAGTATGTTGCCGCTGACCCATCGCGATGCCGCAAGCGCCGTTACCTTCGTCGCTGGTCAGTGCAAAGGCCTGACCGACCAGAATTGGGCTGGACTTGCTGGCAAAGGCCGCACTTTGGTTATCTACATGGGTGTGGCAACTGCGGCAGACATCACTGAAAAGCTTATTTGCGATGGCCTGTCGCCCGATACGCCCGTAGCCGTATTGGAACGGGCCACGCGGCCTGATGCACGTGCCATGCGCACGATATTGACTGACTTGGGTGACATGATCGCGCGCGAAAGCGTTGTGTCTCCTGCCATCATCATCGTCGGTGAAGTTGTCTTGAAATCCGATGCCGAAGACCGGTTGTTCCATTTTGCCAAGCAGGCGGAGAAAATTGCGTGAAATTACTGACGGGAAATGAATTGAGATCAGGCGCGGTGACTTGGTGGACGGGCAATGGCTGGTCTATCCATGTCGAAGATGCCGCTGATGTCGGCGAACATGGCGAGGCCATATTGCACGCCGAAGAGGGCGCACGCCGCGTGAATGCGCCCTATATCATCGACGCCCTTCCAACCGCTAATGGCCCACGCCCTGCTCACATCAAGGACCGGATCCGCGCCCTTGGACCCACCGTCCGCGCTGACTTCTCACTCAAGCCTGCCGACCCTGCGGCGGGCGACTGGATTATCTGACATGTATAAATATGACAATTATGACCAAGCCATTGTCGATGCCCGTGTTGCTGACTTTCGCGACCAAGTAAAACGCCGGATTGCTGGAGAGATAACCGAGGATCAGTTCAAGCCGCTGCGGTTGATGAACGGCCTCTATCTTCAATTGCACGCCTATATGCTGCGCGTGGCCATTCCTTATGGCACGCTCGATTCAAGGCAAATGCGCATGCTGGCGCATATTGCGCGCAAATATGACCGCGATTATGGGCATTTCACCACGCGTCAGAATATTCAGTATAACTGGATAAAGCTTGAGGAATGCGCTGACATCCTTGAGGAACTCGCCACGGTCGAGATGCACGCCATTCAGACCAGCGGAAATTGTATCCGCAACATATCGTCTGACCAATATGCGGGCGCTGCGGCCGACGAAGTCGTTGACCCGCGTCCATGGGCTGAACTGCTGCGCCAATGGTCAACCTTCCATCCTGAATTCAGTTATCTGCCGCGCAAGTTCAAGATTGCAGTGATCGCGTCGGCAGAAGATCGCGCAGCGATGCGTCTACATGACATTGGGCTTGAACTGATCCGCAAAGATGGCGAACTGGGCGCACGTGTATTTGTCGGCGGCGGCATGGGTCGTACGCCGATGATCGCACCTGAAATCAACCCCTTTGTAAAAGCCGACGATTTGTTGAGCTATCTTGAGGCGTGCCTGCGCGTGTATAATCGCTACGGACGGCGGGATAATATTTACAAGGCCCGTATAAAGATCCTCATCCACGAAATCGGTGCGGACGAATATCGCGGTCAAGTGGCCGAAGAATTTGCGCATGTGAAGACCTTGGGTATCGACCCGCCCTTGGCAGAGCTGGAACGCATCAGCGCGTTTTTTGCGCCACCTGCGTATGACGCATCTGATGTAGAGCCAGACCGCAGCGATCCCGATTTTGCCGTATGGCTTGACCAAAATGTCAAACCGCACAAGCAAGCGGGCTATGCCATCGTCAACATCAGCCTGAAGCCGATTGGCGGTATACCGGGCGATGCTACCTCGGCGCAGATTGATGTGATGGCTGATCTTGCGGAAAAATACAGCTTTGACGAACTACGTGTCACACATGCGCAGAACATTGTGCTGCCTTATGTTGCAAAGCGTGACTTGTACGCCGTCTGGCAGGGTCTGCGCGATGCCGAACTTGCCGATGCCAATCTTGACCTGATCAGCGACATCATTGCCTGTCCCGGTCTGGATTATTGCAGCCTCGCCAATGCACGCTCCATTCCCGTCGCACAGAAGATTGCCACGCGCTTTGCCGACATGGACCGGCAACGTGACTTGGGCGAATTAAAGCTTAAAATTTCCGGCTGTATCAATGCATGCGGACATCATCACGCGGGCCATATCGGCATCTTAGGCGTGGACCGGAAGGGCGTGGAAAATTACCAGCTGACCTTTGGAGGGTCGGGCGCAGAAGATGTCAGCATCGGCAAAATCATCGGGCCAGGCTTTGACGAAGACGGCGTTGTAGACGCAGTCGAGAAAGCCACTGAAGTCTACAAGGCTTTGCGGCAAGGCGATGAACGTTTCGTCGACACATATCGCCGCGTCGGAATGAATCCATTTAAGGAAGCGATTTATGGTTGAGTTTCGCTATCGCTCAGATGAAGTGACAGAACAGCCGTCCGTTACCCTTGATGCGTTTCTTGACCAATCGAACGCAACTGCCGTTCGCCTAGAGCCAGACGATGATGCCCGTGCGCTGATCCCGTTTCTGGATCGGCTAACTTTGATCGAAGTTGCCTTTCCCAAATATCGCGATGGCAGGGGCTATAGCGCAGCGCGGATTTTGCGCGAGGCAGGCTATCAAGGCGAACTGCGGGCGCAAGGTGACGTCTTGGTCGATCAGATTGCGTTCATGCGCCGCTGCGGCTTTGACAGCTTTGCCCCAGAAGCCTCACTAAACCCCGAAGCCGTTGCACGCGCGCTGTCGAACTATGATCATGTGTATCAAAAGGCTGCCGATGCCGCGGTGCCAATCTGGAAATTGCGGCATGGCTGAAACAGTTCGCATCGCCGACCGTATCAACAGTGACCCGCGGTACACCGAGGGTGATGCCGTGCGCCTGAACAATATGTTCCGGGGGCGTGATACGATTGAGATGCTGACTGTACTATTGCATGAAAATATGTTGGGTGACGCCGCTATTGTGTCTAGTTTTGGGGCAGAAAGCGCGGTGTTATTGCACCTAATTGCAAATATTGATCCGTCGATTCCGGTGCTATTTTTGGACACGGGCAAGCACTTCCCTGAAACGATTACCTACAGGGAGGAATTGCACGCGATGCTTGGACTGTTAGACTTGCGCATCCTGACGCCTGACCCTGCTTTGTTGCGTCAAAAAGATGAGACTGGCCTGCGTTGGTCCTATGACCCCGATGGCTGCTGTGAAATGCGCAAAGTATTGCCGTTAAGTGCCGCGCTGGCGGGGTTTGATGCGCAATTTACGGGACGCAAAGCATTTCAGTCATCGACGCGCAGGGCGTTGCCCCGTTTTGAAATTGAAGACGGCCGGTTAAAGGTCAATCCGCTTGCCGATTGGGACAAGGACAGAATTGACGCTTATATGGCAGAGCATGCTTTGCCTTCACATCCACTGGTAGAACTTGGCTATCCGTCCATCGGTTGCTCACCCTGCACCACGAAAGTTGCGCCCGGCGAAGACCCGCGTTCTGGCCGATGGAAGGGCTGGGACAAGGTGGAATGCGGTATCCACAACGCAGTCAAACCCATCGGGGATGGCAGCGACGATCCTATTTTTTAAAGCAGCTTCGGTTCAATCTTTGTGAAAAAATACGCCTGAACCTCGGCAGCAATGCGCGCAGGGCGCAAAGTTTCTGCATCAATGCAGCACCAGCTTGATTTGACCTCAGCCAAAACTTCCTCGCCGCGCTTGATAACCGTGTCATAAAAAGACCGTGCGCCCTGCACCTTTTCAAGAACGACCGTTGCGATAACGTCATCATTCAGAAAGGCTGGCTTGCGATAGGTAATCTCATGCTTCAGCGCGACCCAAAGATATTTCGCCGCCGTCTCAGGTGGGGCAAGCTTGTTCCAATGCGCCAAAACGGCATCCTGCACCCAGTTCAGATAACGCGCGTTGTTCACATGCCCCATGAAGTCGATGTCAGAGGGCAGCACGCCTATGCGGTGAAGGTGGGAGAGCGCTTTTGTCATTAATCTTTCAATATAAGCGTTAAAAAGGAGGCATGCAGCCCTATTGCGGCAAAACCATGAATGAATGCTGACGAATGCTGACAATGCCAAATATTTTATACCCGTGCGAAAACTGCTTGGTGCCGACATGAGCTTGCAACACCCGTTCCGCTATCCCACATGACGAACATGCACCGCTCGAACCGAAAAAACTGGAGCGACACGCCAGCCTATCGCTGGTCAATGGTCATTTTGGGTTGGGCACTGATCGTTGCAGCGCCACTTGTCAGCTGGCTTCCCGGACCAGGCGGACTATTGCTGTTTATCATCGGGCTCGGCGTGATCCTCAAACATTCCCGCTGGGCAAAGAAGCGATATTCGCGGCTTTCAAAGCAACATCCCGAATATGCCCGCTGGGCAAATTGGGCACTGCGCCGCCACAAGGTCAAAGGCCGCCCTCCCTTCCCGAACGTTAAAGGCGATTTTCTGAACCTATTCCGCCGCGACGACATCGACATGAAAATGCCCTGACCTGTGTTGACTTTTAACCTCCCTAACCGTATCTGCCACAGCAACAGGAACGGTCGCTGGACAGATTCGGCGGCCATTTTCATTCCAAAACGTAAAAAATTTAAGGATTACAGTCATGAAGCGCACTTTTCAGCCGAGCAATCTCGTGCGTGCCCGTCGCCACGGTTTTCGTCTCCGTATGTCGACCGCTGCAGGCCGCAACATCCTGAACGCGCGCCGCGCACGCGGCCGCAAGAAGCTGTCAGCTTAATCGCACAGCAGGCGAACCGCGACATGCGCGGTTATAGCGTCATCAAAAAAAGGCCGGATTTCTTGGCCGCCAACCGGGGGAAGCGATATGCAACTCCCGGTTTTGTTTTGCTTGTGAAAGACAGGCAAGATGAAAGCGCCGATATTAGGCTTGGCATCACCATCACCAAAAAAGTGGGTGACGCCGTCGTCCGCAACCGCATGCGTCGCCGTTTCCGCGCATTGGCGCAGGAGATGCTCGGACAAAAAGGCAAATGTGGCGCCGATCACATTCTGATTGGTCGCGATAGCGGTATTGAACGGGATTTCAGCGAGTTGCGGGCGGACATGGCCAAAGCTTTAGACAAATTATGTCAGCAAAACCGCAGCGCGGAGCCTGCCGAAGCACGCCAAGACAAAAAGCGCCCTTCGACAGAATCAGGACCGCGATAAAGATGATCGCAAAGCTCCTCATCCTTGTTGCAAGGGCTTGGCAAATAGGCCCGTCGCGCATTCTGCCGCCGACATGCAGGTTTAGCCCAAGCTGTTCGGCCTATACGATTGGGGCGCTCCAGAAATATGGCGCATTTAAGGGTGGCTGGCTGGCCATCAAACGGCTATTGCGCTGCCAACCTTGGGGTGGGCACGGATATGACCCGGTGCCATGACGCCCAACTGACTGTTTAATGAGGATTTGTAGACGTGGACGATAAACGCAACTTGGTTTTTGCTGTATTGCTGACGGGCCTTATCCTGTTCGGTTGGCCCTATGTCGCCAGCTATTTCTTGCCAACCCCTGCCCCAGTGACCAGCACAGCGAAGTCTGCGGCAACGCCTGCAGGTGCCGCGACATCCGATGTGTCTGTCGAAGCTGCCCCTGCGAAGGTGGAATCCCTACCCTTAGGGACAGCGCTCCAGTCGTCGGCCCGTGTCCTTGTGGAAACACCTAAGCTGAAAGGTTCAATCAACCTTGAGGGCGCAAAGATCGATGACCTCCTGCTGCTTGCCCACCGCACTGAGCTCGCCAAGGATGCGGCGCCGGTTCGGCTCTTTGCCCCATCCGGTACCAAAGATGCGTATTTCGCGCGCTTTGGTTGGGCGGGTACGGGCATCATCGCGCCCGATGACAAAACCGTCTGGACGCCAAGCAGCAATAAGCTGACGCCTTTGACTCCCGTCACATTAAGCTGGACCAACCCGCAAAACCAAAAGTTCGAGATCGCTTTGTCGATTGATGAAAACTACATGATCACCGCGAAGCAGCGCTTTACCAATGGCGGAACTGCGCCGGTGCAGATCGCAAATTTTGCATTGCTTAGCCGCACCGGCAAGCCTGCAGACTCGACAGCAGGTGGCTCCATATTCACGCATATCCACATTGGCCCAATGGGCGTGTTTGATAACAAACCCAATTATGATTGGGGCTATGTCGATGTTGCCGAAAACAAGGGCGAAACGTCGTTCAACAGCACCGGTGGCTGGCTTGGCTTCACCGACAAATATTGGTTGGGTGCGCTCATTCCCGACCAGAAAACAGCTGTGTCGGCAAAGTTCCGGGCCAGCGGTGATGTCTATCAAGCGCAAGTTATACCCACGCGCTATACCAATGTCGCTGCTGGTGCCGCGTTGGAGACCAATTCGCGTCTTTTCGCCGGCGCCAAGGAAATGGCTGTTCTGGATAGCTATTCAAAGAAACTGGGCATCCCTTATCTAGATTACGCTATCGATTGGGGATGGTTCTGGTTCATCGCCATTCCGTTCTTTTGGATACTCCACTGGCTGTTTGGCGTGTTCGGCAATTTTGGCCTCGCTATTATTGGCCTGACCGTCATTGTTCGCGGCTTCATGTATCCCGTCGCGCAGAAACAATTTGCGTCGATGGCGCAGATGCGTGCTGTCCAGCCGAAGCTAAAAGCCCTTCAAGAGCGTTGGAAAGACGATAAGCCGCGCCTGCAGCAAGAGATGATGAAGCTGTACAAGGAAGAGAAGGTTAACCCGTTGGCGGGCTGCCTTCCGGTCGTGCTCCAAATTCCGATCTTCTTTGCGCTTTACAAGATACTGCTGCTGTCGATCGAAATGCGTCACCAGCCTTTCGTCTTGTGGCTGAAGGATTTGTCAGCGCCAGATCCGCTGACACCAATCAACCTGTTCGGGCTGCTGCCTTTTGACCCGCCGTCCTTCATCGCCATCGGTGTATTGCCAATCTTGTTGGGGGTCACGATGTGGTTGATGCAGCGCCTTAATCCGCAACCGATGGACGAAGTGCAAAAGCAGGTATTTGCGGTAATGCCATGGTTCCTGATGTTCATCATGGCACCGTTCGCCGCTGGTCTTCAATTGTATTGGGTGATGTCGAACGTCGTGTCGATTGCGCAGCAAAAATGGTTGTATTCGCGGCACCCCGTATTGCGGGAGCAAATGGCGCGTGATGCCGAAGAAAAGGCACAAGCCAAGGCGAATGCAAAGGCGTGACCGAAACGACGACCAAAATCTTTTCAGGGCCCATAAGCTTCCTGAAATCCGCGCCTAAACTTGAATTTCTGCCCGAACCAACGGTGCCGGAAATCGCGTTTGCTGGCCGGTCAAATGTCGGCAAGTCGAGCCTGATCAACGCGCTTGTCAACCGCAACAATCTGGCGCGTGCGTCCAATACGCCGGGTCGCACGCAGGAGCTTAACTTCTTTGACGTGGGCGACCCTGCGGTGTTTCGCATCGTGGACATGCCGGGCTATGGCTATGCCAAGGCGCCGATCAAGACCGTGCAGCAGTGGCGGTATTTGATTAACGATTATTTGCGCGGCCGCGTGGTGTTGAAACGCGTGTTCGTTCTCATCGACAGTCGCCACGGCATTAAGGAGGTCGACCACGACATCATGTCGATGCTCGATAAAGCGGCAATAAGCTATCGCATCGTGCTGACCAAAACTGACAAGATCAAAGCCAGCGACCTTGCGGATGTCGAAACCGATACGATGACAAAGCTGCGCAAGCATGTCGCCGCTTATCCGGATCTGTCGGTGACCTCAGCCGAAAAGCGCGGCGGCATCGAAGAACTGCGTGCGGCGGTATTGGAAGCTGTGACGTCTTAGATAAAGTGCGCGAAGGCTTTGCTTTTCTGCCCCCTAGACACAATCGCAAACAGAAGCCATTAAAGGTCGCATGACCTTGAAACTGATCATTGGAAACAAAGCCTATTCAAGCTGGTCGCTGCGCGGCTGGCTTGCGGCTAAGCAATCTGGCCTGCATTTTGAAGAGGTCATCGTGCCTTTGTTTGCGCCGAACTGGGAACAACGCCAGCGTCAGGCAGACCTTGCGCCATCGTCGGGCAAGGTGCCAATCTTGTGGGATGGAGAGGCGGTGGTCTGGGACAGCCTCGCGATAATCGATTATTTCGCCGACAAGGTCGGGCGTGACCGTTATTGGCCCAAGGAACCTGTCGCGCGCGGCATGGCGCGGTCCATGGCGGCGGAAATGCATTCGGGCTACATGTCGTTGCGCCGCGAATGCCCGATGAATACGCGCAAGACCTTCACTGAGGTAACGCTGTCCGAAGAAACCCGCGCCGACGCAATCCGCATATTGCAAACATGGGCGGAGGCGCGATCACGCTTTGGCAAGGATGGGCCTTATCTGTTCGGCACCTTTAGCGCGGCTGACATCATGCTTGCGCCTGTGGTCACGCGGTTTGTGACCTATGGCTTCAACCTACCCGGCTTTGCGCAAGCTTATGCTGAAGCCATCATGACGCATCCATGGATGGAACAATGGTATGCCGCCGCGGCCGAAGAGCCGTGGACGATAGAACGCATCGAACGCGCCTTTACATAGTTGCGTCTAGCCGCATTGCGCGCGGTGCAGCAGCTTCTGGTCGGCAAGCACCAGCGCCATCATCGCCTCGACCACGGGCGTGCCCCTGATGCCTACGCAAGGGTCATGGCGGCCCTTGGTGACAATGTCCGTGGCATCGCCATCACGCGTCACCGTTTCAACTGGCGTGAGGATGGATGACGTTGGTTTGAACGCCACGCGCACCAATACAGGTTGCCCCGTTGAAATACCGCCTGCGATACCGCCGGCGTTATTCGCCATAAACTCCGGATGGTTCGACCCTTCAGCAGCAGGGCGCATCCGGTCCGCATTTTCCTCACCGCGCAAACGCGCTGCGCCAAAGCCTGCACCGATCTCCACGCCTTTTACCGCGTTGATGCTCATCATTGCCGACGCGAGCTCGCTGTCGAGCTTGGCATAGAGCGGCGCGCCCCAACCGGGGGGAACGCCCGTGGCAACGCATTCGATAACCGCGCCAAGCGAGGAGCCAGCCTTGCGCGCCTCGTCTACCATTTTTTCCCAGCGACCAGCCGCGGCTTCATCTGGGCAAAAGAAGGGATTCTGTGTTATCTGCGCTGCTTCAAAATTGTCGCGATTAATCGCGTCGCCACCGATTTCAGAGACATAGGCCATGATTTCCACATCCGGTATGACGGCACGCGCGACAGCGCCCGCCGCCACGCGCGCAGCGGTTTCCCGCGCGCTTGACCGGCCACCACCGCGATAATCGCGAAAGCCATATTTGGCATCATAGCTGTAATCCGCATGCCCAGGGCGATAGGCCTTGGCCACGTCGGAATAATCCTTTGACCTTTGGTCAACATTTTCGATCATCAACGAAATCGGTGTACCTGTGGTGCGGCCTTCAAACACGCCGGATAATATGCGCACGGCATCCGGTTCCTGCCGCTGTGTGGTAAATCGCGACGTACCAGGGCGGCGCTTGTCGAGAAACGGCTGAATATCCGCCTCGGACAATACAAGACCCGGAGGGCAACCATCGACCAAAGCGCCAAGCGCCGGGCCATGGGATTCGCCCCATGTCGAAAAACGGAACACGCGGCCAAAAGTGTTAAAGCTCATATACTGTTTCCGTTTTCTTCAATTGCCCCGAACGCTATGCTCTTCGAAGATCAGAGCGTGCTGATATCAGGAGCATCCTCCTGCTTCATGCCGACGGTGTGATAGCCTGCATCGACATGGTGAATTTCGCCTGTGACGCCCGCCGCAAGGTCGGACAGGAAGTAGAGCGCAGATGACCCAACGTCATCAATCGTGACATTGCGGCGCAGCGGCGTGTTCAGTTCATTCCATTTCAGGATGTAGCGGAAGTCCCCAATGCCGGACGCCGCCAGCGTCTTAATTGGACCAGCGGAGATGGCGTTGACGCGAATGCCCTGCGGGCCGACGTCATTGGCCAGATATTTGACTGACGTTTCCAGCGCAGCCTTTGCAACGCCCATGACGTTATAATGCGGCATGACCTTTTCAGCGCCATAATAACTCAGGGTCAGAAGCGAACCACCGCCTTCGCCGGTTTCGGGATCAAGCGGCTTCATCATTGCGGCAGCGCGCTGGGCAACGGCGGTGAAGCTGTAGACGCTGATATTCATGGTCATCAGGAAGTCCTCAAGGCCAACCTCATAATATTTGCCGCGCAGTGCCTCTTTATTGGTGAAGCCAATCGCGTGCACCACAAAATCGATGGTTGGCCATTTGTCGGCGAGCGTTTCAAACGCGCGGTCAAGATTGGCCATGTCGGCCACATCGCAATCAATCAGGAAATCGCAACCCAGCTGCGCCGCCAATGGCCGCACCCGCTTTTCCATCACTTCGCCCTGATAGCTAAAGGCCAATTCGGCCCCTTCTGCGTGCAAGCGCTTCGCAATGCCCCATGCAAGCGACTTGTCATTGGCAAGCCCCATAATCAGCCCACGTTTGCCAGCCATCAATCCGGTCATAATATCCTCATTCGTCAGGTAAAAACTCTCGCACATCCTTTAGTCCATTTTCATGTGCGTTGGCCAGCGCCGCGTTCAACTGCGCGCCAGTCACCATTCCAAGCCCTATAAGATAAAAGAAAATCAGCGCGACCATAACCCCGGCCAAGCTGCCATATGTAAGGTCGTAGTTGCTGACGCTGGATAGAAATAGAGGTAATAAGGCGGTCAGTCCAAGCCACCAAATACTGACCAAGGCTGGCCCTGGCCATTTTGGAAAGTCGGGGGATCGATATTTGGAGGGCGTTAGACTTACAAAAATTACGTAAATTGCCACGAATAATGCAATGAAAGGAATGATGCGTCCCCACGCAAAATAGCTTGAAACAGTCTGCGCCTCAGGAATGAAGCGATACACAAAATCCTCAGCCGCAGTCACCAGAACCTGCGCCGAAAATGCAATCATCGCGAGCACGACCGAAGCGATAATCGCCCCAAGCGACCCAAGGCGATAATGCCAAAATGCGCGGCTTGGCATTGCGCCGTAGGAGCGATACAAAACGTCGCGGAAGGTCTCGATAAGGCTCGCTGCGGTCCAAAGGCTGACGGCGGCGCTCAACCACAATAATGGCCCAGAGCGCGCTTTCATGGCGGCTTCGATCGGTTCGTGCAAGGCAACTGATACACTTTGCGGGACCGTCTTGAAAAATGCTGCGATAAGCGCAAGGCCCGACTCAGTCTGTCCGAATGCGCCTGCGATGGCCGCCGCGACAATGCAAAATGCAAACAGCGACACCAACGAGAGATACGCAAAGTTGCCTGCGTGAATGAACCCATCGCTATACACACCGACGCCCACACGCTTGACCACTTCAATGATCTGACGCGGACGGCCAAGGCGCGCGAACCATTTGGCTTCGCTTTCATCGGCGTGTTTTGCCGCCGGAAGGTGCGCGCGCGCCTCCGGTGACAAAGGCGAAATTTCAGACACCCATATTCTCCCGGACAGAACTGTCCGAAAGACCACCGCTCAGCCGTTCTAGTTCCGCAGGATCGGTCGGCAAATGGATCATCAACGTCACCAGTTGATCACCCCGCGCGCCTGTCTTGGCTGTGAAACCACGCCCCTTGATACGCAACACTGCGCCGGAATTGGTACGCGGTGGAACCGTGAGCATGACTGCGCCATCAACGGTTGGCACCTTAACCTTGCTGCCTACCACCGCCTCTTTCAGCGAAATCGGAAGGTCAATGCGGATGTTATCGCCGTCGCGGACCAGGTCCGGATGTTTGCCTAGCTTAAGCGTTACCATCGCATCGCCATTGCCACCGGGTCCGGCTTGCCCACGGCCGGGGATGCGGATTTGCTGTCCGGCCACGATGCCAGCGGGCAGTTTGAACTCCACCGTCTTCCCATCGCCCAGCAGGATGCGCTGCGGTGCAAGCGTTGCGGCGTCTGTGAACGATACGAGATGTTCATAGGCAATATTTGCGCCTTTGGGTGGGGGAGCATGTTGCGGGCGGGGTCCGGGACCACCGCCGGGGCGTGCCCCGCCGCCACCAAACAGGCCATCGAAAATATCGCCAAGGTCAATTCCGCCGCTGCCGAAGTCGAAATTGCCACCATTTGGGCCGCCTTGGCTGTAGCCACCACCGCCACCAAACGGGTTGCCAGCAAAACGTGGCTGTCCATTTTCGTCAATCTCACCGCGATCATATTGGCCGCGTTTTTTGGCATCGGACAAAAGGTCATAGGCTTGCGTGACTTCGCTAAACCGATCCGACGCTTTCGAATTGTCCTTGTTCTTGTCGGGGTGCAATTCCTTTGCCAGCTTGCGATAGGCGATCTTAATCGCCTTTTCGTCCGCCCCTTTGGACACACCTAATATGGAATAAGGATCTGCCATTCTTGTCCCTGTTACTCAAACTATCCGTCTTACATTGGTATTACAGTGCCGGGAGTCAACTTGGAACCGCTGCATTTTCGGGTTTTTCACCCTTTAACTGGCGTAGCAGAAGATAGAGCAGCAAGCCAATCGGCCCTGCCATCAGGGTAAAGAACAATATCGGGATCTGAAACCAACGGGATACCCTGTGCCTATCCGCATTGCGCGAAATCCAGGTGCCGACAAACAGGTCAAAGGCCAGATAATGAATCCAGCCGATGGTCGCACCGCCGGGGGAATCAAAAAGCGCCATAACGCCTGCCAAGCTGCTGAAATCTGCCGCCGGACGACCAGTTGGTCCACCATCCGAAATCAGACCTGCCATCAACGGAATGATAAGGCCCGCATATAGGCATGCGAGCAAGACCGAGTCTGCAAAAAATACAATCGGCACCACAATCTCTCGCTTTGGCACGAACGCCAAGGCCAACCAACCAAGCAAAGCCCATGCGTTTGCGACACCGAATATCATTTCCCAGTTCATTTTATCGTCTAGCCCCTTTTAACCGGCATCAGTCTAGCCTATTGATCAGCGATGGAAAGACCCGATCCCTTTAGCCTGTTCGACGCATGGTTTGCCGAAGCGCGAACCACCGAACTAAATGACTCCAACGCGATGGCATTGGCGACCACGGGCGCCGATGGCCAGCCTTCGGTGCGCATGGTGTTGTTGAAGGGGCATGGCCGCGACCTCGGCACGCATGGCGGGTTCGTTTTCTACACGAACTTCGAAAGCCGCAAGGCCATGCAATTGTCCGACAATGGGCATGTTGCCTTGCTGTTTCACTGGAAATCGCTTCGCCGGCAAATTCGCATTGAGGGTGCGGCCAATCCGGTCGACGACGCCACAGCCGACGCGTATTTTGCAACGCGTTCCCGCAATTCGCAGCTTGGCGCATGGGCATCAGACCAGTCCCGCCCCCTTGCAGATCGCGCGACCTTTGAAGCGCGTTTCGCCGAAGTGGAAGCCCGGTTTGATGGTCAGGACATTCCGCGCCCGCCGCATTGGTCCGGCTGGATGGTGAACCCGGAACGGATCGAATTCTGGCAAGACCGGGAATTTCGCCTGCACGAACGCTGGTTATATGAACGCGATGGCGACGGCTGGACAACCGGAATGCTGTTCCCGTGACGGATACACTATGAGCCTTGCCCATAACCACCATCACCATGCACATGGTGACCTGACCAAAAAGGCAGCGATTGCCAGCGTCAGTATGGCTCTGTTCCTGCTGGCACTTAAAATCTTTGCAGCTGCCGAAACAGGCTCGGTTGCCTTATTGGGGTCGCTGGCAGATACAGCTTTTGATGTGCTGGCGTCATTGCTTACGTTATTTAGCGTTCGCTACGCCGCGATGCCAGCCGATGACGACCACCGCTTCGGCCATGGCAAGGCGGAGGCCTTGTCTGCATTGCTTCAGGTCATATTGGTAACGGTATCGGCCATTCTCATTGCATGGCGCGCCATTGTGCGGTTTGGTGATCAAGCACCAACTGACCATCCTGAATATGGCATCGGCGTCTCCATCATCGCGATTATCACGACCTTGGGCTTACTTGCCTATCAACGCTATGTGGTCCTTAAAACCGGATCTGTCGCCATTCAGGCGGACCATGTCCATTATCAAAGCGATCTGTTGCTCAATATCGCGGTGATCATCGCGATTCTGCTCGACACTATGCTGAATGTGCGCGGGGCCGACCCGCTATTCGGTTTAGCGATTGCCGCTTGGTTGCTGTGGGGCGCTTACCGCGCGGCAGGCCTAGCACTTGACCAATTGCTCGACCGCGAATGGCCGCAGGAAAAACGGCAACGGTTTATTGAGGTCGCGCTTCGCCATCCCGAATTGCGGGGTATTCACGACATGCGGACCCGTTCAAGCGGCGTGCATGATTTCTGCCAGTTCCATGTGTGGGTCGACCCGAACATGACCGTAGAAGCTGCGCACCAAATCATGGATGAAGTTGAACAAGCATTGATGGACGAATTCCCCGGCGTGGAGGTGCTCATTCACCCCGATCCTGAGGGGCATAAAGACGAAATGGGATATTTGCCTTCGGAAACTATCGAGCATCATGACCATCCGCATGACTGACCTGCCCTATTTTCACGTCGATGCATTTGCAGACCGCCCGTTCACCGGCAATCAGGCCGCAGTCATGCCGCTTGCGCAATGGCTTGATGACGATGTGCTTCAGGCGATTGCCGAGGAGAATAATTTCGCCGAGACCGCATTTTACGTGCCGGATCAAACTGGCGCAGCGGATTATGAACTACGCTGGTTTACGCCAGCCGTAGAAATTCGCCTGTGCGGTCATGCGACATTGGCAAGCGGGCATATCATCCTAAGCCAAAATCCTGCCCTTGACCGCGTGACCCTGCGCACACGCAAGGCAGGCATGTTAGAGGTGCGACGCGAAGGTGATGGATATGCCGTAGCGTTACCCGCCATTCCGACCGAGCAGGTCGATAATCCCGAAATGATGGCCGCGATGGGCGGCAAGCCCTTGTCGATGCGTAGCAACCCCGACAGCTACAATATGTTCGTATATGCTACGGCAGCGGAAATATTGGCACTCAAACCCAATATGAAGGCGCTCGCAACGCTGGGCGATGATAGCTTTACCGCCACGGCGCGCGGGGAAGATACCGACATCGTCAGCAGAGTCTTCGTCCCGGGTGCAGGTGTTGATGAAGATAGCGTCACGGGCAGCGCGCATGCCGTCATTGCGCCTTATTGGGCGTCGGTGCTCGGCCGCGACCATTTCACCGCGTATCAGGCTTCGGCGCGCGGTGGATATTTGGGCTGCCAATTAGAGGGCGACAGAGTTTGGTTGTCAGGCCATTGTTTTACGGTAGTAAAGGGTGTGTTCAGCTTGCGCTGACCATCAACGACATTCTATTGTTTAAAGGATCATTCATGCTGAAGTCATTAGCCCTTTTGTCGGCACTCCTGCTTTCACCCGCCGTAATGGCGCAAGATGCCCCACCGCCCCCGCCAAGCGGCGGCACGCCACAACCAGAACAGATTGTGGCATTCATGGACGCCAACAAGGACGGCTTCATCGCAAAGGACGAAGCACAAGGGCCATTGGTTCAGTATTTCCCAATTATCGACGCGGACAAAGACGACAAGATTTCTTTGGAAGAATTGAAAACCGCTATGGCAGCAATGCGCCCGCCAGAGCCTTCGCAATAACAGCGTCGTAAACGCGTAAGACGCGCGGGATGCCAACTGGCCTCCCGCGCGTTTCTATTTTAGGCAACGGTAGCCTTGCGGATCACGCCTGGGTTCGCAGGTGGCTCACCCTTTGGCAGAGCGTCGACATGCTCCATGCCGCTGATGACTTGGCCCCATACCGTATACTGACGGTCCAGGAAGCTGGCATCGTCAAAGCAGATGAAGAACTGGCTGTTGGCGGTGTTCGGATCATTCGTCCGCGCCATTGAGCATACCCCGCGCACATGTGGCTCAGCATTAAATTCCTGCTTCAGATTGGGCTTGGATGATCCGCCCATGCCCGTTCCATTGGGGCAACCGCCCTGCGCCATAAAACCAGGAATAACGCGGTGGAACTTCACACCGTCATAAAAACCTTCGCCGGCAAGTTCCGTGATGCGGGCAACATGATTTGGCGCCAAATCAGGGCGAAGCTTGATGACAACGTCGCCGCTGTCGAGTGAGAGAGTAAGTGTTTCATCGGCCATATTGATGTTCCTTCAGGCTTGGCAAATAGATGACGGTTGCCCTAGTGGATGCATCGCATCGGTGCAAAGCCAAAATCATTGCATTTTGACGCTGCCTGCGTAGGAGGGGCCATTATTTACATCATGGTTCCAAATTGAAAATCGGGAGGCCCGCACATGACCAGCGACATCGCCAGCCCGAACATCATCGACACCGAAATTGTTGAAACTCTGGATGAGGACAACCGCCTCACCCGCGACTATGTTGACCGCGTTCTCGATGCTGTTGAAGACGGAAACCTAAACGAAGTACGCCGGTTGGTGGAGCCACTCCACGAAGCTGACATTGCCGACCTTCTCGAACTGACGCCATCCGAAAGGCGCGGCGAACTTGCCATAAGCCTTGGCGACTTGATGAGCGCCGAAGTGCTGGCCGAGGTCAATGATTATGTCCGTGAGGATATTATTGATGCTCTGCCTGCCGCGCAGGTTGCAGGGCTCGCAGGGCAACTCGATTCCGATGATGCAGTTGCGATTATCGAGGATATGGAGGCTGAGGACCAGCAAGCGGTGCTTGCCGAACTGGACCCAGAAGACCGCGCAGTCATTGAAGACGCGCTTTCATATCCCGACGAATCGGCTGGTCGAATCATGCAGCGCGAATTGGTCGCGGTGCCCGAGCATATGACTGTTGGTCAGCTGATCGATTATCTGCGTGATCATCAGGATCTGACCACCGAATTCTGGGAAGTCTTCGTGGTCGACCCGCAGCATAAGCCCGTTGGCACATGCAAGCTAAGTTGGATTATGCGCAGTGAACGCACAGTTCCGGTCAGCGACATCATGATGCACGAGCAGACCCTGATCCCTGTCGACATGGATCAGGAAGAAGTCGCCTTACGCTTCCAGAAATATGCCCTGATTTCAGCTGCAGTTGTCGATGCTTCTGGCCGGTTGGTCGGAGTTATCACCGCCGATGATATCGTCCACATCATTCAGGAAGAAGCGGACGAAGATATTCTCCGCCTGTCCGGCGCTGGCGATGGCGATATCAACGAGCCGATAGCCGACAGCTACAAAGCGCGCGTGCGGTGGTTGATCGCGAATCTGGGGACCGCCTTGGTTGCATCGAGCGTGATTAGCTTCTTCGGTGCCGCCATCGAACACATGGTAGCACTCGCCGTGCTGATGCCCATCGTTGCCGGCGTTGGCGGCAATGCCGGTACGCAGACTTTGGCCGTTACGGTCCGTGCGATTGCGACGAACCAACTGACCGATTCGAATACCCGCCGCGCGATCAAGCGCGAAATGGCCATTGCGTTCATGAACGGCGCAACAATAGCTGCGCTTGCAGGGATTGGCGTGACGTTGTGGTTTCAGAATTTTCATCTGGGCTTCGTCATTGCGGCGGCCATGCAGTGTAACATCCTGCTCGCCGGATTTGCGGGGGTTTTCATTCCGGTAATGCTCGACAGATTCGACCAAGACCCCGCGGTTGCCAGTTCTGTTTTCGTGACGATGATCACTGACTCGATGGGCTTCCTCATTTTTCTTAGCCTTGCGGTATTCAGCGGCCTTGTCGGTTAAACACCCGGTTCCCAGATACAACCTATGCCACTGAACATGACCAAAATAGCCTTTGGCGCAGAAAGCCCAAAGCACTTGCGTGAACGCCTTGCGGCTTACGCCCAAGATGGCGAGGTGCGCATAACCACCCGCTATTTGCCCAAACGCGTCGACGAAATGGCGGGCGGATCATTATATTGGATTCACACGCACACGATTATCGGCAGAAGCCCGATTATTGGATTTATGGAAAACGGTGCTGGTCGGCATTGGATCCGCATTGAACCGCGCCTCATCGCGGTCCGCTCAACGCCAAAGCGCGCGCATCAGGGCTGGCGCTATCTTGAAGAAGCCAACGCCCCGCCTGATCTCGATTCCATCGAAACCGACGGCCGCGACGAGATGTCGCCAAAGATGCTGAATGAGTTAATGAAAATGGGGCTGGTCTAGGGTCAGGACCCTAAGCCGCTGCGCGCTTGGTCAGTACCTTGTTAATCACATCGGCAAATGTCTCGGCGCTTTGCGCACCGGGTACCATATATTTCTGATCGAAAATGATTGCGGGAACGCCCGTGATATTCTGGTCAGTCCAATGCTCCATTTCGGCCCGCACGGTTTCGGTAAGTGCAGCATCATTGATCCATGCCAAAGCCACGGCGCGGTCCATACCCTGCGCCTCGGCAATATCGCACAAGACGTCGGTATCGCTCACATCACTACGGTCCTGAAAATAGGCTGTGAACAAAGCCATTTTCAGCGCAGTTTGTGCGCGCCATCCGCGTTCGCTGCCAAAGATGGTCAGCAATTTATGCGCGTTGAACGTATTGTAAATGCGCATGCCTTCGCCATAATTGAACGCAAAACCGACGCTGTTGCCTATGTCGGACAGCCTGCTCCGGTTAATGCGGCTTTGTTCGGGCGTGCTGCCATATTTGCGCGCGATATGCTCTGCGGTATCTTCGCCTTCTGGCGGCATGTGGGGGTTCAGTTGAAACGGGTGCCAGTGCGTTTCGGCGGCAATGTCTTGGCCAACAAGCGTGAGAGCCTGCTCAACTTGCTTCAGGCCAATGATGCACCATGGGCATACCACGTCCGAGACGATGTCGATGCGCAACGGAACGGCGGCGGCCATTACTGATTTACCCAATGCCGCAACAGGCTGTGCGCAATGGCGAAAGGCGGCGGCGCGTTAAAGCGACGGTCGGTCTCGCCCTTCAGAGCAGCCATGGCTTCATCCTTGGTCACCCACATCGCATCTTCAATCTCGTCCGTGTCGAGCGTGAGTTCATCCCCAAGCGCATCGGCCGTGCACGCAATCATCAATTGCGATCCGCCAAAGGGCCATGGCTGGCTGGTAATATAACGGACTGCACCGCAAGTGACCCCCGCTTCCTCATGTATTTCGCGACGGACCGCCTCTTCAATGCATTCACCGGGCTCTAGAAAGCCAGCGAGCGCCGAATAATTGCCGGGCGGGAAACGCGACTGCCGCCCGACCAATGCCTTGCCTTCAAATTCAGCCAGCATGATGACGACAGGGTCAGTGCGCGGAAAATGTTCCTTTTGGCAATTGCCGCATTTGCGGCCCCAGCCAGCGCGGAACAATATTGTCGCCGCGCCGCAGCGTCCACAAAAGCGGTGGCCATTATGCCATTCGATAAGGCTGCGCGCCGTGCCGTAGATCGCAGCGTCTTCGGCTGGCAGCATTGATAATGCGCGCCAAATGGCCGGTGAACGAAACGCGTCACCCGTTGCATCAACCAAAGCCACGAAATGCGGTTTGCCGTCGGCAAGGCCAAGCAGGATCAGTTCTTCCGACCCCTCAAGCTCGGCAAAAGAATGCCAGTGCAGGCCACCTGCGTCGCTGACCCTTGGATCAAGCCCATCAAGTCCCAGCACCCGCGCGCGCAAGTCACCCAGCAGCGCGCCATAGGCTTCTGCATCGTTGCGGACGCGGTCAGCGCGATCGAGCGGCGAGCCCGTAAAACCAGGAGCCATCATCGGATCAGGCTGGCCGACCTAGGTCTTGAAGGACCCATTTGGCAAAGTTTTCGTTAAACGGGTAGACGTTGCTCGGCATATATTGCGCCATCAAGACCGCGCGCACTTTGCGTTTTGGATCAACAAAGGCGACCGTCCCGGCAGCGCCGCCCCAGCCATACACGCCATCATTAGCGCCCTTGCCCACCCTGCCGCCAGCACCAAAGCCAGCGCCATCGGCAAAAGTACCGGTGGTAGAAACAGCAGCCTGCAACAAGTCGGACATGGCCAGCTTTGCTGTTGCGGTTGACATGATGCGCACACCGTCAAGCTCGCCGTAATTGGCAAGCATGTTCAGGAAACGATCATAATCGCGCGCAGAAGTGACAAGGCCAGCGCCGCCAAAGGCGAAAGCTGGCTTGTCGAGGTAAATGCTCGTCGCTGCAGGATCGATTGGGAAAAGCATACCATTCACGGGCGCATAGTTCGACACAAAGCGTTTGGTTTCCGACGCTGGAACCTGAAAATAACTGCTGTTCATTTTCAGCGGTTCAAAGATGCGGGTCTTCAGGAACGCCTCAAAATCCATTCCGCTTGCGACCTCAATTACGCGGCCAAGCAGATCGAGCGAGATCGAATAGCTCCATTTCGTTCCTGGCTCGGCAATCAAAGGCTGCTTCGCCAAACGTTCGGAGAATGTTTTAAGGTCGGGTGTCGGTTTACTCGCTGGCTGACCAGGAATGGGGAAGCGACTTATGATTCCGGGGGTAATGCCATTATCGAGATAGGCCTGAAGCAATGGTCCCTTTGTGACGATCGAATATCCAAGGCCAGCTGTGTGCGTCAGCAGGTGGCGCACGGTAATCTGGGTCTTCGCGGGGACTGCATCCAGGTTTTTTTCAGGGTTGGTAAGAACCGTCATATTGGCAAATTCTGGCAAGAAATCGGCAATCGGTTGGTCGAGCTTCATCTTGCCTTCGCCGACCAAAATCATCGCGGCCATGCCCGTGATTGGCTTGGTCATTGAGTAAACGCGCCACAAGGTATCAATATCTACAGGCGTTTTCTCACCCAGCCCTTGCGTTCCTACAGCGATCAAATCCGGCATTCCGGCTGCGCGGCCAATGGTGGCGAGAATGCCAGGGAGCTTTCCCGAAGAGACATAGCTTTCAAACTGTGTCCGGATAGTGGGATATAGATCGGCCGCACCTGCCCAAAGCCGCGCAGGCGCAAATGCGCCGAAAGCGCCAGCCGCTGCCAATTGACCACCCCACGATAAAAACCCGCGCCGGCCAATCATTGCCTGACCACTATCTTGCACGCTCATATTCTCTCTCCTGCGTTCATTGCCGCTTCTGTTGCTTTTCTGAATACGGTTGGCAGGCCAGCCTTGTCGAGCGATTTTAACGGCCACCATTCGCCCTCACCCGGGTCAGCGGCACCCGCTGGCCATGCCGTAACGGCAATATCGAGAAGAAGCGAAAAATGGGTAAAAACATGCGACACTTGCACCGGCAATCGCCGCCATGCCGCTGGCGCAGGAGGGGTGGAATGGCCATCCAAACGCGCTGTCCATTGATCGTCAGGCAGTGCGCGCATGCCTGCGAGCAATCCCTTGTCCGCTCGGCGGGTGAGCCAAACAAGATCGCCCCGCTGAATCCAGTAGACGCTGCCGGTCCGCTGGGGCTTTGCCGCCTTGGGCGTTTTAGCAGGGTAAACTTCGGGATTGCCCAGACGCATGCCCTCGCAGGCAAATGCAACGGGGCAAACGAGACAAGACGGCGCGCGCACCGAACACATGCCCGCGCCCAAATCCATCATGGCCTGCGCGAAGTCTCCGGCGCGGCCATCGGGCGTAATGCTATCGGTCGCCGCACGGATCAGCGGCTTCGACTGCGGCAATGGGGTGGAAATTGCAAATAACCGCGACACGACGCGTTCGACATTGGCATCAACGACCACTGCCCTTTGCCCGAACGCTATCGCGGCAATGGCGGCGGCGGTATAGGGGCCCACACCCGGCAACTTTAGCAACTCCGCCTCGGTTTCCGGTAAACGGCCTCCATGCTCCGTCACTACCGCCCGCGCGCATTTAAGCAAATTGCGTGCGCGGGCATAATAACCAAGGCCTGCCCATGCCGCCATGACATCGGCCTCCTCTGCCGCAGCAAGTGCCGCAAAGCTTGGCCAGATGTGCGTGAACTTTTGGAAATAGGAACCCACCGCTGCAACTGTTGTCTGCTGCAGCATGATTTCTGACAGCCAGACATGATAGGGGTTGGCAAAACCCGCACCCGGCGGCTTGCGCCATGGGAGCGTGCGGGCATGCGCGTCATAATGTGACAACAACTGCCGGGCGATATCCCCAGAATAATATTCGGATTGTTGGACGTCTGCCATTCAAAATGGCATGGATGAGACAATGGATAAAGGCAAGTCAGCAACACCGCCAATAGGCACCAAAAAGGCACTGACGCCCAAAACATTTCAGCGTCCGCGCGGTGGAGAGGCACGCGCCGTATCCGCGCTGATGCCCGATATTGGTCGTGCGGCATTTCGCCGGTTCGGTTTTGTGCAAAGCTCGGTCGTTAGCCGCTGGGATGAAATTGTTGGCGCGCGCTATGCCGCTGTATCCGCGCCAGAAGCCATCCGTTTTCCGGTGGGCAAGAAATCCGACGGTACACTTGAACTGACCGTGGAAGGTGCGCACGCCACCATGATCCAGCATGTCCTTCCTGAAATCATGGACCGGGTGAACCGTTTTTTCGGCTATGGCGCAGTCGCTCGCGTCAAGGTTCGGCAAGGCCCCGTGTCCAAACCGAAGCCTCGGCAGCCATCACCCCCGCCCATGCTGAAACCTGTACCCATGGAGCTCGGCGAATCCTTGCGTGAAATTGGCGACCCAGAGCTGTTTGCCGTTCTGGAAAGCCTTGCAAAAAGCCTTGCCAAAGGCGGCGAGTAATACCAGATGCGCAAGATAGTTTTTCAAGACTGAGGCTCACAGTTATGTTGCCGTTAAAAAAATACCTGGCTGCTGCTTTTGTAAGTGTGACGGCAATCTCGGCCGGGCTGCTCGCCGCGCCTGCACCCAATAAATGGCTGTCGACCGTCACGGTAACGGCCAAAGGCGCCCATGTCCTCGGCAACCCTGCCGCCCCGAAAAAGGTGGTGGAGTATCTCAGCTACACCTGCGGGCATTGTGCAGATTTTGAAGCCAATGAATCGCCAGCATTCAAGGCACAATTTGTATCGACCGGTAAGGCCAGCCTTGAAATCCGAAACATGGTGCTAAACCCTGTTGACCTGACTGCCGCCGTGCTTGCGCGATGCGGCGGAAAGGGCAATTTTTTTGGAAACCATAAGCAGCTCTTATCCACGCAATCTGTATGGCTTGGCAAAACCAAAAATATCAGTGCAGCCACACAAGCAAAACTGAAGGCCCAAGATTTTTCTGGGTTCATGATTGGGACCTTTGATGAAATCGGTCTTGGTCCCATCATGCAACAGCGCGGGATCACGCCAGCACAAGCGAAGGCTTGCTTAGCGGATAAGGCTGCGTTCAATGCAGTCGTGGGCATGACTGACGCTGGAGCTAAGCTTGGTGTGCGCGGCACTCCGTCATTCCTCATCAACGGCGTTTTGCAAGATCATGTGCACAGTGCTGCCGAACTGGCGGCTCTCTTAAAATAAACCAACATCCCAGACTGAAGGATTTCCTATGCGCATTAAGACATTCATCATCACAACTGCTGCCGCATTTGCACTGGCAGCCTGCGGCAGCAGCGACACCGCAGGCCCGCCAAAGGGTGAACCCATTGCTAAGGTCGCATCGCCTGCTGGCAAGGCGTGGATCGACGTGGTGTCCAAAACCGAATTTGGCGGCTATCAAATGGGCAATCCAAGCGCGAAATTGAAGCTTATCGAATATGGCGCCATCAGCTGTCCAGGCTGCGCACAATTCTCGGTGCAATCGACCGAAGAACTTAACAAGATCGTTAATGATGGCACTGTGTCCTTTGAATATCGCCCATTCCTCGTGCATGGCATTCAGGACATTCCTGGTTTCCTTCTGGCGCAATGCAGTGGCCCGGAGGCATTCTTCCCGCTGACTGAACAGCTATACGCTGAACAGGCAATCTGGCTTGGCAAACTCAGCACCGTGACGGAGGCAGATCAGCAGGCGATGCAGAAAATGGCGCCTGAGCAGATTGCAACCTTGCTTGGCACCAAGATGGGCCTGATTGAATTTGTGAAGTCACGCGGTATCAGCGAAGACCAAGCCAAATCATGCCTGTCGGATAAAGCTGCGATTGATAATCTCATCAAAATGACAGAGCGTGGAACCAAGGATGATGGCATATCGGGTACGCCTTCGTTCCTGTTGAACGGCGCGAAGCTTGACGGTGGTGCTTGGAACCAGATCAAGGGCAAGCTGGTCGAGGCCGGCGCACGCTAAATATGGCTCGGGGGGGGCATAACAGCACCAAAACCGCGATGGAGACAGCCCGTTGCGGATAAAGAAGCTGAAACTCGTTGGCTTCAAAAGCTTTGTCGAGCCCGCTGAACTGAGGATTGAGAGCGGGCTCACGGGCATTGTCGGGCCCAATGGTTGCGGCAAATCCAACTTACTTGAGGCCATTCGCTGGGTAATGGGCGAAAGCAGCGCCAAGTCAATGCGTGGCGCGGGCATGGAAGATGTGATCTTTGCCGGAACCGCGTCGCGTCCGCCACGCGATTTCGCTGAAGTAACCATATTGGCCGAGCGCAGCGACGAAGGCGGCGAGAACGATGCCGATGAGGAGTTGGAAGTCACCCGCCGGATCGAGCGCGGGGCGGGCTCCGCTTATCGATCAAATGGCCGCGATGTCCGCGCGAAGGATGTTGCACTTATTTTTGCCGATGCTGCAACCGGCGCACATTCGCCCGCACTGGTGAGCCAAGGCCGCATTGGCGCAATCATCTCCGACAAGCCGCAGGAACGCCGCCAAATGCTTGAGGAAGCGGCGGGCATCTCTGGCCTGCACGTGCGCCGGAAGGATGCCGAACAAAAGCTGCGCGCCGCCGAGGCCAATCTTGCGCGGCTGGCAACTATTCTTGCGGACATGGATGCGCGGGCCGGCCAATTACGCCGTCAGGCCAAGCAAGCTGAGCGCTATCGCACGCTGACCAAAGACATTCTGCAGGCCGAGGCCCGTTTAATATTTGTACGCTGGCGTGAGGCGAAAGCAGCGGCCGATATTGCCCGCGCTGAAGCAAATACTGCTTCCGGTGCCGTCGAAGACGCAGCGGTTGCGCAGCGCGTCCTGACGGACAAGCAGCAAGATGCGGTCCAGCAACTCGCCGACGCCCGCGCGGTCGCGATGGCTGCGCGCGATGCCGCCAACGACCTTTCAAACAGGCTTGTGCAGTTGACGGGCGAGCACGAACGCATAATCCAGCGCCAATCCGACCTAGCAGCTCAAGCGGCGCGCATGGCCGAAGATGGTGCGCGCGAAGGCAAGTTGACGCATGATGCGGCGGATGCGCTCACGCGGTTACAGGCGGAAAGCGTAACGCTTGCAGACCAGATTAAGGCGCAGGAGGAGGAGCGCCCCGCGTTGTTGCGCACTGCAGAAAATGCCGGGCGGCAGGCGCGTGAAAGCGAGATTGCTTTGGCCAATGCGTCCGCCGAGCAAGCGCGCGCCGATGCCGAATCGCGCGTGGCAAATGCCGCGTTGGCGGCGGCGTCAACGCGGGTTCAACGGGCAGAGCAAGCGTGCGAGCGCATGTCCGCCGAACGCGACGTTTTGGGAGATGAGACCGCGTATACCGCCACCAAAGGCGAAGCAAATGCCAGCGTCCAAGCGTTGCAGACGCAATTGCAGAATGACGTTGCTGCACATGACGCCGCCGACTCTCGTCGGACCGAGTTGATATCTGCCCGCGACGTCGCCCAGATAGCTATCGCGAGCGCCAAGGCCGAACTTGCCG
Organism: Sphingorhabdus sp.; assembly: GCF_029865925.1. Taxonomy (GTDB): domain Bacteria; phylum Pseudomonadota; class Alphaproteobacteria; order Sphingomonadales; family Sphingomonadaceae; genus Sphingorhabdus_B. The sequence continues at coordinate 23,944 of NZ_JARXAI010000043.1, read as the reverse complement.
CATTGCTAACTGAACAAAGCGCGCTGCAGCGCTGCTTGACCAAGGGCCAAGGCGACAAGGCCATTGACCGCATTTCGGTTAAGCCCGGCTATGAACGCGCTTTGGCTGCGGCGTTGGGCGACGATGCAGATGCAAGCATTGGCGGAGAAACGGGGCGCCGCTGGCTTGGCGGGACCGCACCCATGAGCAAGCTGGCCAATGATGCGCTGATCCAATTTGTGGATGCACCGCCAGAACTGGCCGCGCGGCTGTCAATGGTTCGTGTCGTGGAAACGGACGATGGCAAAGCGCTTGCATCTGGCGAACGCGTGGTAACGTTGGCCGGAAAACTGCGACGTTGGGATGGCTTTGCGACCGATGGGGATGGTGCCACAATCGCAGAACAATTGGTCCGCGCCAACCGCCTTGCGGAACTCGATTTGCTGATCATGCCTGCGCAGGTCGCACTGGATGCACAGGCGCAAAGCCTGTTGCAGATGACGGATAAGATTGAAGCTGCGCAGGACGCGGTCCGGACGACGGCCGCGGCGCGTGTGGGGACTGAAGGCCAGTTGCGGCAAGCACTGCGCGCCGTCGATCAAGCCGAGGATGCGTTGACGCGGTTGAAGTCTGCAAAGGCCGCGCTTGGCGACAGAATGGCCGCAACCGAGCAAGATTTGGCCGAGGCGCAAGCGGAACGCAAAGCGGCCGAGACGGCACGCAACGCCCTGCCCGACGGGTCCCATCATGCGGACCTCGTGCAAAGCCTTGCCACCGCGCATGAGGCAACCCGCGATTTAATGGCCCGCAATCAGGCAGACCTGTCCGCGCTGGAACAACGCATCGCGCAAAGCCGCGAACGGCGTGCCGTGACGATGGCCGAAATTCGCAGCTGGCAGGAACGCGCCGGCGAAGCCGAACGCCGGATTGCTGAAATGAACACACGCAGCGCGGATATCTTTACTGAGCAAGAGGCAATGGCGGGAAGGCCGGAAATCCTAGCGCGTGACATTGCTACTTTGCGGGCAGACAAAGATGAGCTGGCCGAGAAACTCGCTGGCCTGCAAACTGCCGAGACGGCCCATGAAGCGACGTTGCGCGCGCTGGAAAGCGAATTGGCAGCAGCTGCGGAGCGCCTGTCGGTTGCCCGCGAGGCCCGCGCTGGCGCCAATGCGCGCGCCGAAAATCAGGAACAGCGCCGCGTTGAAATGGGCCGCATTTCGGGAGAACGGTTCGAATGTCCGCCGCCTGTCCTTCCCGAAAAGCTGAACTTTGATGAAGATGCGATGGACGATGCGGCCGTCGAGTCTAACCGGCTCGACCGCTTGCAAAATGAGCGGGAGCGGATCGGGCCAGTCAACCTCATCGCCGCTGATGAGCTCGCCGAACTGGAAACACAGCAAGGGGCCAGCGTTGCCGAAAGCGAAGAGCTTACCCTCGCCATCAATCGTCTGCGCGGATCCATCGGCAGCTTGAACCGCGAAGGCCGCGCGCGGTTGCTTACCGCATTTGAAGCTGTCGACGGCCACTTTCGCCGCCTGTTTGCGACGTTGTTCAATGGCGGACAAGCGCATCTGGCCTTGATTGACAGCGATGACCCTTTGGAAGCTGGCCTCGAAATTTTCGCGCAACCACCGGGCAAAAAACTTCAGTCGCTAACCTTGCTATCGGGCGGAGAACAGGCGCTCACGGCGGTTGCGCTTATCTTTGGTTTGTTCCTCACCAACCCTGCACCCATTTGCGTGCTCGACGAAGTCGACGCGCCACTTGACGACGCCAATATCGAACGCTTCTGCGACTTGCTCGACGCGATGACGCGTGAGACCGATACGCGCTACCTCATCGTCACCCACAATGCCGTGACGATGAGCCGGATGCACCGTTTGTTTGGCGTAACAATGGTCGAACAGGGCATCAGCCGACTGGTATCGGTTGACCTTGGGGGCGCAGAGCAATTACTGGCCGCAGAATGACTTTTCATGGCCCCATCACCAACAGCTTTATTTCGCAACGCCTTCGGCTGAACTATGTCGATTGGGGCAACCCCGATGCGCCACCGCTACTTTTGGTCCATGGCGGCCGCGACCACGCGCGCAGTTGGGATTGGGTTGCTGAGGAATTGCGCAATGATTGGCGTATCATTGCACCTGACTTGCGTGGCCATGGTGACAGCGCATGGTCACCAGATGGCAGCTATGAAATGTCGACATTTGTTTATGACATGGCGCAATTGATCCATCAGCTGAACCTTGCACCTGTCAGCATCATCGCCCACTCAATGGGCGGCAATATTGCGACACGCTATGCTGGTCTGTTCCCTGAAAATGTCCGGAAAATGGTCAATATCGAGGGATTGGGCCTGTCGCCAAAGATGCAGGCCGAACGCGACGCGATCGGCATCCAAAAGCGTTTCCGGCAATGGATTGAGGATAAACGCAACGCCGCCGGTCGCTCGCCCAAACGCTACCCCAATATCGAAGCTGCTTATGAACGGATGAAGACCGAAAACAGCTATTTGACCGACGAACAAGCGCGTCACCTGACGGTCCATGGCATAAGCCGCAACGAAGACGGCAGCTGGAGCTGGAAGTTCGACAACTACCTCAATATCTGGGCGATATTCGACATGCCGCGTGAGGATTTGATGGCCATATGGCAGTCCATCACCTGTCCGATGCTGATGATGTATGGGGCCAACAGCTGGGCATCCAACCCCGAAAAGGATGGCCGCATAGCGCATTTCCCAACGGCAAAGGTCGTGGAATATGAAAATGCCGGCCACTGGCTACACCATGACCAGTTTGACCGCTTCATGGCCGATGTCAGGGCGTTTCTGTAGGGTCCTGACCCTAACCAATCATCGCACGCAACGCAGCAATCGTATCGGCCTCGTCTGCGGGCTTGTCCCGGCGCAAGCGCGAGATACGCGGGAAGCGCATGGCGATGCCGGATTTGTGCCGCTTGGATTCGTGCACCGCGTCAAAAGCCACCTCAAGCACCAATGATTTTTCGACTTCGCGCACGGGACCAAAACGCGCGACCGTGTTGTTGCGCACAAAGCGATCAAGCCACTTCAATTCTTCATCGCTGAACCCTGAATAGGCCTTACCCACGGGCAACAAAGCGCCATCCGGCGTCCAGCAGCCGAAGGTATAGTCTGAATAAAACGAAGAGCGTTTCCCGCTACCGCGCTGCGCGTACATCATCACGCAATCGGCCACGAGTGGTTCACGTTTCCATTTGTACCAAAGGCCAACCTTGCGGCCCGCCAAATACGGCGACTCACGCCGTTTGAGCATGACGCCCTCAATCGCCACCGCACGCGCAGCCGCGCGCATTTCCGCCAGATGGTCAAAATCGCGTGCTTGAATGATAACGGACAGATCAAAGCGCACCGCATCAAGTTTGGCCACGAACATCTCAAGCCGGTTGCGCCGCATTGTCCAAGGCAGCGCGCGCACATCCTCCGTCCCGTCGAACAATATGTCATATAGACGCACAAATACTGGATATTCCGCCTGCATCGCTGCGGTCACATTCTTGCGTCCCAGTCGCTGTTGTAAGGCGTTGAAGCTTGCAGCCTCGCCGCCTTGAACATCGCCGCGTACAAGCAATTCGCCATCCACCACGCCGATGCCGTTAAAGGCTGCAGCTATTTCGGGAAATGCGCCCGTGACTTCATCACCGCCACGGCTGAACAACCGGGTTTCACCGCCGGTTGACGCGATCTGGATGCGGATGCCATCCCATTTCCATTCGGCGACAAAATCATCAAGATTTACATTGCCATCCTCCAACGGATGGGCAAGCATGAAGGGCCGAAAGAACGCGCTATCGGCAGGGTCGGGACGTTCGGATTTGCCCTCGCCCCACGCAAACAGTTCGGCATAAGGTGGACGAAGCGCGTGCCATACCTCTTCGACATCATCCACGGAAAGGCCAAAGGCTTGCCCAAAGGCGGTTTTGGCGAGGCGCGCGGATATGCCAACACGCATGCCGCCAGTCGCCAATTTGAGCAGCGCATAACGGCCATTGGCATCAAGCCTATCCATCAATTCCGCCAGCACTGCAGGGGCACGCGCGCGGCTTGTGCCGCTCAGCATGTCAATGACTTCAGATGCCGTCGGTGCGACAACGTCTTGGCTGACGTCTGGCCACATCAGGGCCACAGTTTCCGCTGTATCACCGACATAGTCCCGGCTCATGCGGAACAGCATCGGGTCGAACCGTTCTTCCGCCATGGCCCGAATTGCCGCAGCTTTTACCGTTGATATGCTGAGCGTGCCCGCAAGGGCCGCAAGCGCCCAGCCACGATCGGCGTCGGGCGTCGTGCGCAGATAATCAGCAATCAGCTTGACCTTATGGTCGCGCGACCGCGTATAAATTAGCCCATCGATGAGCGCCGCAAATGCATGCATCAGCTCTCATCCTCTTCTTCACGGCCGACGAGGTCGAGTGCGCGCGCCTTCAACTGGTGTAATTCACACCACCGCCCAAGCGCGTCGGTGCGGCCATGGGTAATCCATGTTTCGGCAGGCCGAAGCTCCAATAAAGTGTCGGTCAGTTCAGTCCAATCGGCATGGTCGGAAATAACGAGCGGCAGTTCGACATTGCGTTGCCGCGCGCGTTGCCGCACCCGCATCCAGCCAGACGCCATAGCGGTGATCGGATAGGGCAGCCTTTGGGCCCAGCGGTCATGCATCGCCGAGGGTGGCGCGACGACAATTGCGCCTTTCATCTCGGCCTTGGCAAGTCCGGTTGCCAAAATGAGTTCACCCAAAGGTACATTGTGCGCCGCGTATAAATCGCACATTTTCTGCATCGCGCCGTGAATGTAAATGGGCGCGTCGAAGCCAGCGCGGCGCAGTTCAGCTATAATACGCTGTGCCTTGCCAAGCGCGTACGCTCCAACAACGATACAGCCGTCCGCATTGGCTTCGCGCGCGGCGAGCAATTTGGCAATCTCGTCCTCGATAGGTGGATGCGTGAACACGGGTAGGCCAAAGGTCGCCTCGGTAATCAAAACATCGCAAGCCACCGCTTCGAACGGCGCGCAGGTGGGGTCGAAACGCCGCTTATAATCCCCCGTCACCACCACCCGCTCGCCCGCATGCTCAAGCAGGATTTGCGCAGAACCCAAAACATGTCCTGCCGGATGAAAGCTGATCTTCACGCCATTGGCCTCAAAGCCATCACCATAAGCGATCGGCGTACCCATCTCTGTACCATAACGCAGCGCCATGATCGCAAGCGTCTCTGGCGTGGCCCAGACGGCCCCATGGTCACTGCGCGCATGGTCGGCATGACCATGCGTCACCAACGCACGTTCGGCAGGACGCGATGGGTCAATCCACATGTCCGCTGGCTTGACATAAATGCCATGCGCATGTGTTTCTATCCAATGTTGGGCGGCGGTGCGGGAGATTATGTCGGTCCTTTTCTGAGACCCAGTATGGGGTGCAGCAAGGACGATGTAAACCAATCGCAGGGCTACTGTTTTATTATGTTGATGCGCGGGCAGCGTTCAGAATTTTGTGTTGTACCGTCCGGGCACGCTATATGCAGGCGAAACATTTTTCAGCATTTTGACCTGCCATGGCTGCATTATATTGACGTGATGGTCTTTGTGCTGGTTAGTTCGGTGCCGATGGCGCTTGCAGTCAACCGTCTGGTTTTCGGCAACCGCGCGATATTCATATTTTCAAGGGAGGGGCGCGCATTACGCGCGGCAGAGGCATGAGCGAATATTTATTGGTCATTGACGAAGGCACGACATCGACGCGCGCCGTATTATTTGCAGCAGACGGCACCGCTGTGTACAGTTGCCAGCGCCCGCTAACGCAGCATTATCCGCAACCTGGCCTTGTCGAACATGATGCCGAGGAAATCTGGAACTTAACGCTTACATGCGCCCAGGCGATGGTAGCCAAGGCGGGTGGCGCTGACCGGATTGTGAGCATTGGCATAACTAATCAGCGCGAGACCGTGGTGTTCTGGGACAAACGCACCGGCAAACCGCTTGCCCCTGCTATTGTATGGCAAGACCGCAGGACGGCAGACATTTGCGCCGCGATGAAGGCGAAGGGCGAAGAGCCGGTGGTTCAAGCGAAAACCGGATTGTTGCTTGATCCGTATTTCTCGGGATCAAAAATCGGTTGGGCATTGAAAAATTGGCGGCAGTTGAAGGACGCGGGCGCACATCTCGCGGTGGGCACGGTCGAAAGCTACCTTGTCTATCGGCTGACGGGCGGAAGCCATATCAGCGACGCCAGCAATGCCGCGCGCACCGGGCTCATGGCGATTGGTAGCGGCGGATGGAATGACGGGTTGATGGACCTGTTTGGCGTCCCACGCGACATCTTGCCGGAAATCACCGATTGCGCAGGCGACCTTGGCAAGACCTTGCCCGAACATTTCGGCGGCGCGATCCGCATATCGGGCATGGCGGGGGACCAACAAGCCGCGACCATCGGGCAAGGTTGCTTTGCCGTTGGGCAGACCAAGGCGACCTTTGGCACCGGCGCGTTTGTGCTGACGCAAACCGGAACCACATTGCGCCAATCGCGCCACCGCTTGCTGTCGACGATATTGTATCAATTACATGGCGAGCGGCATTATGCGCTTGAAGGGTCGGTATTTGTCGCCGGAAGCCTTGTCCAATGGCTGCGCGATGATTTGGGGCTCATCGCGCATGCCGCCGAAACTGAGCCGCTTGCGCGCAGCGTGCCCGATAATGGTGGCGTCTATCTGGTGCCTGCGCTTTCGGGCCTTGGCGCGCCGCATTGGCGACCTGACGCCCGCGCAACGATTAGCGGGTTGAGCTTTGCCGCGACAAAGGCGCATGTTGCCCGTGCTGCGTTGGAGGCGATGGCGCATCAAACCTATGACCTCAAAACTGCCTTTGCCGCCGATGGTGCAGATTGGGCCGAATTGCGCATTGATGGCGGGATGGTGGCGAATGACTGGATGGCGCAGGATCTTGCGGACATGTTGGCGATTGATGTCGAACGCCCTGCCTTTGTCGAAACAACCGCGCTTGGCGCAGCGATGCTCGCGGCGGTGGGTTGCGGACTATTCCCCACCTTAGAGGATGCGGCCAGCATGCGAGGCGGGGTCACGCGTTTTGCGCCGATGCTTGACGCCGCCGCCCGTGAGGCCCGCTTGGCAGGCTGGGCGAATGCACTCGCCCGCGTTCTGCAATGATGCGCTGAAAAAAGGGCTTATGGTAACGCCGATGTCTGACTTGTTTTGGCGCGCATTAATCCGTAACGCTGCCGCTTAATGACTGACGCCCTTGCACTAGCTTATGCCCAACGATTGATCGCTTGCGAAAGCGTCACACCCGCCAGTGGCGGGGTATTTGTCGCGCTTGAAGATATGCTCGTGCCGCTTGGCTTTACGGTCGAACGCTTCATTTCGGGCGAAGACGACGACAACCCTGCCCATGGCGCGCCCGTTGAAAATCTATTCGCAATCCGTGAATCAGGTGGACGACATTTTGCTTTTGCCGGTCATGTTGACGTTGTGCCGTCCGGCGATGGCTGGACCAGCAATCCTTTCGTGCCTGAGATAAAAGGCGACTTTTTGCATGGGCGTGGCGCCGTCGACATGAAGGGCAGCATCGCCGCCTTTGTCGCTGCGCTTCATGATATTCCGAAGGACGCTGGCACGATCAGCATGATTATCACCGGTGATGAAGAAGGGCCGGCGATTCACGGCACGCGGGCGTTGATCACGCATATGCAGGCACGCGGCAGTATTCCCGATGCATGTCTTGTCGGTGAGCCAACAAGCGTAAACCGGCTTGGCGACATGATGAAAATTGGTCGGCGCGGATCCGTCAATATGTGGATTTCGGTGGCTGGAACGCAGGGCCATGTCGCTTACCCGCATCTTGCGGATAACCCTATCCCTAAGCTTATTGCCATTCTGACAGAGATCGAAGCGATCACCCTCGACGAAGGCACGGACTGGTTCCAAGCGAGCAATATCGAGATCACGGACCTTAATGTCGGGAACAAGGCGACCAACGTCATCCCGGCAAAAGCCGAAGCGCGGCTTTCCATTCGGTTCAACGATTTGCACAATGGCGAGGCGCTCGTTGCGCGCGTCCGTGAACGCGTTGAGGCCCGTGGGGGTATTCTGACCGCCATGATATCCGGGGAGGCCTTCCTCACCCCTCCTGGCGCGTTTTCAGACGCTATATCAGAGGCAGTTGAGGCAGTGGTCGGTATCGCACCCGAACCATCGACAACCGGTGGCACGTCGGACGCTCGGTTCCTGACCAAAATATGCCCGGTAGTGGAGTTTGGCCTGTGCAATGCGACAATGCATAAATTGGATGAAGCCGTGGCTATAACCGACTTGTCAGCACTGACCGAAATTTACCGGCGCGTTGCGCTCAAATTGCTAGCGGCTTAGCTTTTCAACATGATATACAGCGCGCCTGCGCCGCCGTGGCGGGGGTGGGCATTGCGCACCGCCGAAATATGCTGCGCGTGACGCGATGCCGCGAGCCAGTCGCGGACAACAGCGGCAATTGCGCCTCTGCCCTCACCACTTGCACGATCATGCGCGCGTGGTTTGCCTGTTACCAGCAATACCACTTTCATACGTTGCGAAATTGCCTGTTCCAGCGCGCCATCCAGCCGGTTGTACGCCAATGATAAGGACGCGTCATGCAAATCAATGCTGACATCGGGGAGGATACTGCCCCGTGTGATGCGTCTGTCCCAATGCCCGTCAAGATTATGCGGAACAGGCGCGATTTTAGCCTGTACGGGCACATGTCTTGGTTTTGAATCGGCTGGGGCGGGCTTTGGCTTTACACTCAAAAACTTTGCCAATGCAGCCTTGTCAGCAGATGGCGTTGCAACAGGAATAGGCTTTGCCTTACCGCCGTGCATGGGTTTTACTGTCGCAATAACCTTGCCCCAAAGGGATTTTTCCGTCCTGTCGAGATGCCGCGCCATGACAGCTTTATAGCCCGAGCCGCGCGACCGCAGCCTTTGGCAAGAAAATGAGCGCCGCGCCGCGCGCCGCCATGCCGCCGGCAATGGCACGGGCGCGGTCACCTGCTCCCCAGAATGTATCCACGCGATTGGCGCCCTTGATGGCGCCGCCCGTGTCTTGCGCGATCCAAATGCCATTGGGTTCCGCCCGATCCATGGACAACCACACGGGCGCACCCAGCGGTATATATTTCACATCGACCGCAATGCTTGCTTCACCCACGACAGGATAGCCCATTGCCCCCAAAGGACCAGCGCCGGTCAGTTCGCGGAAAAACACATAGCTTTTATTTTCCTGCATGATTTTGCGCCCTTCATCAGGATTGGCTTGCAGATAGGCCACAATGCCCTGCATCGATCCGTCGGTTATCAAGCCGCGATCCTTCATCAAGCGCCCGATGCCAGTATATGCGCGCCCGTTCTGGCTTTCATACCCGATGCGCATAACCCCGCCATCGGGAAGCTTAAGCCGGCCCGATCCTTGGATTTGCAAAAAGAAGAACTCGATAGGGTCCACCGCGTAAGCGATCTCGAGACCGCGTCCCGCCAGCGCGCCGTTGTCGATGGCGGCCCGGTCATCATATTGAACCAGCTTTGTGCCAGTTACCTTGCCCCTTATGCTCTTGCCTTTAAGATCGTCAGAGAATTGCCCAAGGTCAACGTCGATAAGGTCAGCGGGTCGTTTGTAGATCGGAACAGTACATGCCGCTTGCGGTGTGCGGCAGCCCGCGATCTCGGGCTCATAATAGCCCGTAGCAAATGCCTTGCCATTGCCGACCTGCACCGCATCCATGTGCGCGGCAAAGAAGGATATGGCATCACCCGTCCATGTTTTCACTGCATCACAGGCAGGTATCCAATCACTTCCCTGCGTAAGACCGCTATTGTCGTTGCGCCGCACAAGGCCGGGGCAGCTTGTCTTAAAACTGTCCATGGCAAGGTTCGCCTGGCGCACATCCACTTGCAAAGCACCAATTTGCGGCCCGCGCACTGCGCCTAGAGCCGCAGCGTTAGTTCCATCACCTGTTTGCACAGGCGGCGGCAATGTCGCTTCGGGAGTCGATGGGATTGGTTTGGCAGGCTTATCTTCTGCGGGACGCGCTAAAGTCGGGGAACCCGACGATGTTGCGGGACCGCCTTTAGGAATGATCCCGCTTGAACAAGCAGACAGAGTAAGTGCGGATAAACCGAGAGCTAAAAGGGCGCGTTTCATCGCCCGGATGAATCAGACCGAGTCGGTTTCGTCAAGCTTCCAATTGCGGCTAGACGACTTTACATCGCGCATGAATGTCCAAATATCGTGCGTTTCAACGGCATCAGTCATCGAGCCGCCAATGATATTTCCATCGGCATCTTTGACCAAAGCAGCGATGTCAGCATCAAAACGGACCGACACGCGGGCCATGGGATGGTCGTAGCGGGCATCAACAATTCGGATATCGTCAATGCGTACCAGACGGTTCTGAAGCGTTTCACCGCGCGTGCTGCGCCCGTCGATCGCTTCGGCAAAGCTGTCATAAACATCGTCATCGCACAAATCGCGCAACGATTCTTTATCGCCCTTCCAATAGGCTTCCAATATCATCTTATAAGCCGACTTTGATCCTTCGACAAAAAGTCCAAGATCAAAGCTGCGATCAGCATTGGCGATTGCCTTCAGGCCGCTTTGCGCTGCCGTATCAGCATTTGTTGCATCCAGTGACGGCAAAGCCAAAGCACTGTCACCACCTGCAGATGGCTGGCGCACAAGTGGCGGATTCGCCGTTTCAATGGGACGGCGCGCCACTGGCTCTTGTTCATGGCCTGTACGTTTTCCAAGCACGGAGTACAGACGAAGGCCCAAGAAAGCTGCAACAAGAGCTAGCAATACAATAGTGAACGTCACGACGTCTCCATCCGGCAAAAATCTAAAGGCATGCGCTGTACGAAGGCGTCCGCTTGGCGCTGCATGAAAATCATATAAGCATTAATGATGCGGGTTTCAAAGGGCTTTCCCCAAAGAAAATTGCGGTTCGCGGCGCGTGCAAGTATCATTGCCCTTTGACAGTACGCCTGCTAGGCGCCACGGCCATTAACAGTCGCATTTTATTGACCAGTTCAACAAATAAGAAAGCACGATATATCATGGCTGACGAAACAGGCACCATCGTTTCCGAAAATGTAAAAGCCAATGGCGAAGACACCGCACCCGCCGTCGGAATGTTAAACCAGTATATCAAGGACTTGTCGGTTGAAAATCCGCACGCTCCGCACAGTTTTAACTGGGATGGCGCGCCACAGATTGACGTTCAAGTTAACATTCAAGCCGATGCAATCACCGATGAAGTTCATGAAATTACCCTGAAGCTTGCTGTCAAAGCAGAGAGCGACAATGGCGTGCATTTCTCCGTCGAGCTTGATTACGGCACCTTGTTCGGTTTGCGCAATGTAACCGAAGAGCAGGCACATCCGTTTTTGTTTGGCGAAGCACCTCGGTTGATGTTCCCATTTGCACGCAGAATCGTTGCCGACGCCGTCCGCGACGCGGGCTACCCGCCACTGGTGCTTGAACCGATTGATTTTAACGCGCTGTACGTCCAGCAGTTGGCGCAAGCCCAGCAAATGGCAGAGACGCAGCCTGCCGGCGAAGCCTGAAGCCGGTTGCGCCAGGTGCACATATGAGCCTGGTTCGTAACAGCATAACCATAGGGGGGCTGACATTAGTCAGCCGCGTGCTTGGCCTTGTGCGCGATATGCTTATGGCGCGCTATGTTGGTGCGGGCCTTGCCTCCGATGCGTTTTTAATCGCGTGGCGCTTACCAAACCTGTTCCGTGCGCTTTTTGCCGAGGGCGCTTTTGCAGCGGTTTTCGTTCCGCTATTTAACAAGAAAATGACGGAGGCCGAACGCGAGGAGGCTGGCCGCGGCCTGATCGCCGCGCGCACATTCGCTAGTCAGGTGCTTTCGGTGCTGTTCCCGTTTCTGGTGCTGTTTACGATTATCATGATGCTGGCCGCTGGTCCCATTGTCTGGGCAATGACCGGCGGCTTTCCCGATGGCGGGCCCGAGAAATTTGCGCTGGCCCGGCACCTCTCGATCATTACCTTCCCTTATCTGGCGCTGATATCTTTGGTCTCGTTGCTTGGGGGAATATTGAATTCGCTGAACCGCTTCTGGGTAAACGCCGCGGCACCCATATTGCTGAATATCTGCATGATTATCGCACTGATATTCTTCCGCGGCGACACTCCGATAGAAACGGCAGCAAACCAAGCGATTGCGGTTACCGTATCCGGCGCGCTGCAATTGCTGTGGCTAATGTGGGCATGTCACACAGCTGGCGTTAATCTCAAACTTACATTGCCGCGCCTTACCCCGGACGTAAAATTGATGCTCGCCTTGATCGCGCCAGCCGCCATCGGGCAAGGGGCCATCCAGTTCAACCTGCTGATCTCCACCTCACTTGCGGCAAGATTTCTACCCGAAGGGTCGGTATCTTGGCTCTATTATGCCGACCGCCTGAACCAGTTACCACTTGGCCTGATCGGCATTGCTATTGGCACAGCTATTTTGCCAGCGCTGTCCCGACAGATTTCAGGCGCGGATAGCAAAGCAGCTTCCGATACACAGAATCGCGCTGTTGAGCTGGCGTTGTTCTTTGCGATGCCGGCAACCGCGGCGCTCATCGTGTCCGCAATTCCGATCGTGCATGGCATATTCGAACATGGCGCCTTTACCTCCGCCGACACGCGCGGCACGGCGGCGGTGCTGATGGCGTTTTCGGCTGGCGTCCCGGCTTATGTGCTGATCAAGGTACTGACCCCGGGATTCTACGCACGCAGCGACACAAAAACGCCGTTGCGGCTCGCATTATGGGCAATGCTGGTAAACCTAATCGGGAACCTCATCCTCATTTGGCCACTGGCGCATATTGGTGTCGGTGTGGCAACCGCCCTATCGGCTTGGGTCAATGTTGCGTTGTTGTGGTTTACCTTGCGCAAACGCGGCCATGTCGCGGTGGATGATCGGTTAAAGCGCAAGGCGTGGCGGATCGTCTTGGCGGCAGTCATTATGGGCGTTGCGCTCTATTTCGGTAATGAACTCATCGAAGATCAGCTTGGCACTGGATTGTGGCGGCGCATTGCCGTTCTGTCGATATTGGTGAGCGCGGGCGGCGCGGTATATGCGCTAGCAATCTTGGTGTTAGGGGCTTACCGAATCAGCGAATTGAAATCTCTTCTCCGTCGGCGTGCAGTCACGCCTGCGGCTCCTGCAAGCGAGTAACACACATGCGCGTCGTTTCCGGCATTCAGCCAACTGGCAACCTTCATCTGGGCAATTATTTGGGCGCAATCAGAAATTGGGTCAAAATGCAGGATGAAATGGAATGCCTGTATTTTCTTGCGGATTTGCATGCGATTTCGATGCCGCATGTTCCTTCAGAACTCACCGCAAATACCCGCGAGATGGCAGCAGCGCTGCTGGCTTGCGGGCTGGATATCAACAAGGCGATACTGTTCAATCAGGCGCAGGTTCCAGCCCATGCCGAATTGCAATGGTTGCTGACTGGGACAGCGCGGATGGGTTGGTTAAACCGGATGACTCAGTTCAAGGACAAGTCCGGTAAGAACCGCGAAGGCGCCAGCATTGCTTTGTTTACCTACCCCGTCCTGCAAGCTGCTGATGTTTTATTATATCAGGCAACACATGTACCTGTGGGCGAAGACCAGAAACAGCATTTGGAACTTGCGCGCGACATCGCGCAGAAATTCAATACGGATTTCGGCAATGGCACTGATATTTTCACCTTGCCTGACCCGATCATTCCCAAGGCGACCGCGCGCATTATGAGCTTACGGGACGGCAGAGCGAAAATGTCGAAGTCTGACCCAAGCGATATGAGCCGCATCAACCTCACCGATGACGCGGACACGATCTTAAGCAAAATCAAGAAAGCCAAAACCGATCCTGAGCCATTGCCTTCGGAACCAGACGGCCTTGAGGGCCGCCCCGAAGCCAAAAACTTGGTCGGTATTTATGCCGCCTTTGCCAATGAGACCGTTGAGGACACTTTGACGCGTTTTGGCGGGCAAGGCTTTGGTGCGTTCAAGCCAGCATTGGCAGAAATTGTGGCTGAGCATCTTCGTCCGATTTCCGAACGCTTCACAGCGTTGAAAGACGATCACGAACAGATTGACGCCGCGCTGGCCAAAGGAGCCGCAAGGGCGCGCGAATTGAGCGCGCCAACTTTAAAGGCAGCCTATGCTGCGCTTGGACTGCTGCGGTAAACAGGACCACAATGTTGTTCAACCGCAGTTCATTGAAACTAACTTAGTTTTCGACGGTTATATGGTATTTGGCATTTGGCCGATTTTGAAGGAATATGAACTGATGAAAAAGGTCGTAATGTTTCTAGCTCCCTTAGCGTTGCTTACGCTTGGCGCCTGCGCCACGCCCTTCAACGCGGAGGTGTCGCGCTTTCAAGAACTGCCTGCCCCGCAAGGTCAAACCTTTGTCATTCGGGCGGCAAACCCAGCTAATGCGGGTGGTATTGAATTCGGACAATATGCGGCTTTGGTCGCTACCGAGCTTCAGGAAGTCGGCTATGTACCCGCATCAGGTCCAAACGCCGATATGACGGTGGTGCTCGATTATGCGGTTGATGAGGGTAAGGAGCGCAATGTCGTTCGGCGGGACCCATTTTATGATCCGTACTGGGGCTTTGGCAGCTTCTACCGTCCCTATGTCGTCCGCACACGGCAGGGCGCGCGCTATGTCGTCGGTTATTATGACCCGTTCCTGTACAGTGGCTTCAACCGTCCATATGACGTCGACAGCTTTACGGTGTACACCGCCAATCTTGATATGAAGATTGATCGCAACAATGACGGAAAACGCCTATTTGAAGGCAAAGCCGAAGCAAAGTCGCGTTCAAACAAATTGCCGCATCTGGTGCCGAACCTGATCGAAGCCATGTTCACCGGCTTCCCTGGCAATGGTGGTGAAACAGTGCGCATATCGGTTGCGCCAGAGGAAAAACGCTAAGTAAGAATAAGGTTGCGGCGCGTTACACGCCGCAACTGAGCTCGGTTTTTCCGTAAGCAGCGCTCTCACCGCGCGTCGCGGATATCCCTGCGTAAAGGTCGGTTGATGGAAAAAGCCCATCGCGCCCGATGTTGAACCCTTGTGCGCGAAATACCGCTATGACCTGGGCAGGTGGTTCGTTGAAATATAATGATTGCGACTCATAATGCTGGCCAATTCCTGTCAGCGACAATCCTTCAAAAGAACGGCGGAGCTTCATATATTTGCTTTTGCCTTCGACCGCCGCATAAGCCTTGTCACGCGCCGCTTCGTCCGCAAATTCTTTTGCTTCTAATGCCTGCCATTTCGCCTGCTGCTGCGCGCCAATTTTGGCAAATTCAGCCCCAATCTCGCCCGAAAACGCGCAGGTTTGTGGGTTGAACGCAATCATAATGGGCTTACCGCCAAGGCGCGCGATGATCGCTTGGGCGTCATTCAGATAGCCATAACGATCACCAGAGAGCTTAACCTCGATAAAGTTATCTTCGGTTGTTCCAACCAGCGTCAGCTGTGTTCCCTCGCCAACCCGGTCCAACAAGTTGCTGTCCGGCAGCGTGGTTGCCCACACATCAAGCGCGCCGTCAGCTGCCCAAATCTGGTCATCCAAGGACTTAACAAGAACCGGCGGTTTGACTTGCGAGAGGTTAGCCAGCGCCACGAAGCCATTACCATCGCTCAGTTCAAGCCACGCAACGCTGGGATCGGCATCGGACCGAACGATGCCAGTCAACTGCGAGCCGCGGGGCATTTTGCCCAAGATAACACTGCCGGTCATTGCTGGCTTGTCGCGAATATTGGCTTCAGTCATCGCGAAGAAAATCTGCGCTTCGGCACGATCGTCGGATTGCGACGCAATCGCGGGCGCAGCATCATCGGGGCGCAAATCATCCGCAATGAATAGCCAAAAATACAAGGCAGCCATGGCCAAAATGCCCAGCACAAAGACTGTAGGAACTCCCCACCGGCGTTTCTTTGGGGCCGCAGCGCCTTTTGTGGAAGCAGCGGCGCGCTGTAATGCATGCCCGCAACTTGCGCAAAAAGCAGCATTATTGGCCGCAGCTGCTCCACATGATCCGCAAACTTTGTTCATCCGATTCCCTCCGATTCAATCTCGGGGAATAAGCGCAGGAAAGGCTGTTGAAAAGGGGTGGAAAAGTAAAACTCAAGCTTCCAATTGGCGCAGCAAGGCGCGGACGTCATTATCCATTTCGCTGTCCTGCTGACGAAGGCCTTCGACCAAGCGCACAGCATGAATGACCGTCGAGTGATCGCGGCCACCGAATTTGCGACCGATTTCAGGATAGCTACGCGGCGTCATGACCTTTGCCAGATACATGGCCACTTGGCGTGGACGAACCACGGCGCGGGCGCGACGCTTGGACGACATTTCGCTGCGATCAATGCGATAATATTCGCACACCGCACGCTGGATTTCGTCAATAGTGATGCGGCGGCGGCATGCACTTAAGATATCTTTGAGCTGTTCTTCCGCGAGCGTCCGGGTAATCGGCTTGCCGGTCAATTGTGCGTAAGCGAGCAGCTTGTTCAATCCGCCTTCCAATTCGCGGACATTGCGGCTGATGGTGCGGGCGAGAAACTCTACAACATCCTCACCGACTTGCGCTTCCGGCATGTTAGCGAGGCGTTGCTCCAAAATCAAACGACGCAGTTCAAGATCAGCAGGCTGAATGTCGGCGACCAAACCCATCGACAAGCGCGACAAGATGCGCTGGTCAACACCGTCCAGCGCTTGTGGTGCGCGGTCAGCGGAAACGACCAAGCGCTTGCCAGCACCAATGATGGCGTCGATCGTGTGCAGAAACTCTTCCTGCGTTGATACCTTGCCAATGATGAACTGGATATCGTCAATCAGAAGAACATCAACGGCACGCAACCGCGCCTTAAACTCCATAACTTCCTTGCGCCGCATAGCGGTCACAAATTCCATCATGAACTTTTCAGCCGACATATACAGGATCTGTGCGTCTGGATTGACCTCAGAATATGCATGGCCAATGGCATGCATTAAGTGCGTCTTGCCTTGGCCGGTCGCAGCCTGAAGATACAGCGGGTTGAAAAGTGGCTTGTCTTTGGACGCGACGCGTTCTGCTGCGCTGAGGGCAAGAACATTGGTTTGGCCCTTAACGAAATTCGCAAAAGTCATCCGCGGATCAAGCGCGGAACGCGGCGCAAGAGCCTCACTTGCCTCCTGCGCCACTGCACGTTCCGCATTGTTGGAAGCGCGGAGCAACTCCACACGTGGCGCGCCAGGACGGGTCCGGATTTTTAGCTGCTTGACGCTGCTATTGGTAATTGACCAAGCCAGACGCAAACGGTCGGCATAATGGTCCGAAACCCAGCTGGCAGAGAAATCCGACGGCAACAAAAGCTCCAGCGTGCCTGTCAGGTCGCAAAAATCGCCAAGGCTTATGGAACGAATCCATTGCCCATAAATTTGCGCGCCAAGATCGCGTCGCAATCCTGAAGAAATATTATGCCAATCGGCGTCAAAACGTAAGTTTAGCATTGAAGCATCATTTGCGCTTCCTGCTTGACCCGAATCTATATGCGATACTGAATTACCTTCGGCCAACTTGGCTGCCCCCGATTTCCCACCCCGTCCAGTACTACACAACCGCGGGCTATCTACCGGACACGGATCAACAGGAGCATAGCTGCGCATTTGTTGCCAAATGCAGCGGGTGCTGCGATTATATTCTCCATGTAGGGCATTGCCTGACTGTCGTCATGCGTTGCTGAACGCTCTATTCTTAGACCCCTAAAATCGAGTCGATCAAGAGCCGCACTTAAAAAAAAATGAAATAAATGCCATTGACTCGGTAAGACGTCAGCAAATGCGTTAACTAATATCTATACTATTGATTTTAATGGTTATTTTAACCCGCAACTACGGACATCTCTCCCGAATCGCGGGAAATCCTCATATTTCAATAATATTACATGGACCAAAGAAAAACCCGCCGTGATCGCGGCGGGTTTTGAATTTTAGCAGCCGGACGATCCGGCACAGTCAGTTCCGTTTAAGCGAGACCGCCGACCGCCTTTGTGAGGCGGCCAAATTTGCGCGAAGCTGTGTTTTTGTGGAAGACACCCTTAGATACGCCACGCGCCAATTCAGGCTGCGCTGCTGCAAGCGCTGCGGCTGCAGCAGTCTTGTCGCCAAGTGCGATCGCCGATTCGACTTTCTTGATGAAAGTACGGATGCGGCTGACGCGTGCGCCATTTACTTCAGTGCGACGCGCGTTGCGACGGATACGCTTTTTTGCTTGCGGCGTATTGGCCATTTTTGTCCTCGAATTTCCATATTTGAAAAGGCATACCCATGCGGTACACGCGTTTAAGGAGCGGCCCTTAACCCTGCCTAACAGATTCGTCAACCTGATATTGCCGCATTATCGCTGGCATTTCGGGCAGTAGAAGGTCGACCGTCCCGAATCGACGCGCCGCAATATGGTAGCACCGCAGCCGCACGGTTCCCCCGCGCGGCCATAGACGCGCCAGTCCTTGGCGAAATAGCCAAGCGCACCGTCAGGGGCTGCAAAATCGCGTAGCGTCGATCCACCAGCGGCGATCGCGGCAGTAAGGACTTCTTTAATCGCGACCACCAATCGGCTTAATCGCGGCTTGCTGATGCTTGATGCGGCGGAAATTGGGTCAATGCCGGCCATATGGAGCGCTTCGCACACATAGATATTCCCCAGGCCCGCGACGACATTCTGGTTCAGCAGCATCGCCTTGATTGGTGCCTTTCGGCCATGCAGCGCCTTTTGCAAAACAGATGCATCGAATGCGTCTGACAGTGGCTCCGGTCCCATTGTTGCAAAGAAGCGGTATGCGTCTAGTTTGTCCGAATCGGTAATGTCCAACGAACCGAAGCGGCGATGGTCATTCAACGCGACTACCCGCCCGCTCGCCGTTTCCAGAATGAAATGATCGTGCTTTTCGATTTCCGCCGGGTCAACACGCCAACGACCAGACATCCCCAAATGAAATATCAGCACGTCCTGCCGGTCGGTATAGATCAGGCCATATTTGGCGCGGCGCCCCAGCGTCTCTATCCGTGCGCCCGTCAGCCGCTGGCGCAAATCGGGTGGGATTGGCCAACGCAGGTCTGCACGGCGCGGTTCCGCACGAACAATCAGTTCGCCTTCAAGGACCGACCGCAGGCCGGAGACAGTCGTTTCCACTTCAGGTAATTCGGGCATATGATTTTCACCTAACAGCCTTTGCGGCTGGCGCAACAATCCGCTAGGGGACTACACAATGAATGACACCGCATCCTTTGGCTATGAGCAAGTAAGCCCCGAAGAAAAGACGCAGCGCGTAGGCGACGTCTTTTCCAATGTCGCGCGCAAATATGACATTATGAACGACGCAATGTCGGGCGGCACGCACCGATTGTGGAAAGACAGCTTTGTCCGTCGGGTAAAACCGCGTGCTGGCGAGGATATTCTCGACATGGCAGGGGGAACGGGCGACATTGCCTTCCGCATGGAAAAATCCGGTGCGCAGGTAACCGTCTCTGACATCAACGAAGACATGCTGGATGTGGGCATGGAACGTGCGATGAAGCGCGGCATCGATAGCCTCATCTGGTCCGCACAAAATGCTGAGACGCTGACCTTTCCCGATGCACATTTTGATGCCTACACGATCGCCTTTGGCATCCGCAACGTCACCGACATTCCCAAGGCACTGCGTGAGGCCCATCGCGTCCTGCGTTTTGGCGGCCGTTTCTTCTGCCTTGAATTTTCCACGGTCGAATGGCCTGGTCTTGCGCAAATTTACGATGTCTACTCGGACAAGCTGGTGCCAAAGCTTGGCAAGGCAATTGCAGGAGACGAAGACAGCTATCGTTATCTCGTCGAATCCATTCGTCGTTTCCCAGATATGCAGAATTTCAAGCGCATGATTGGTGAGGCTGGTTTTGTGCAAACCAAAGTCGAGCCTATATTGGGCGGACTGGTCGCGATCCACAGCGGCTGGAAGGTTTAACGCCGCACCAGATGACCCGTCCAGCTACACATATTTTTCGCTTGCTCAAATGGGGCCGTATTCTTGCGCGCCACGGGGCATTGCGCGCCATTGAGGCTGATCGTGACACCCCGCCGCAAGTAAAGCGCCTTCTCCGTATTGCGCGATTTGGCACGATCCAACCCAAAGTGCCGGATTATGCCGGGGCGTTTCGTGCCATTGGCCCTGCGGCGATTAAGCTTGGGCAGACACTTGCGACACGGCCCGACATCATTGGCGAAGAAGCCGTGCACAATCTGCTAATGCTTCAGGACCAATTGCCCCCGGCGCCCTTCGACCTTGTCTATGCGCAGATCGACACCAGCCTGAATAAGCCAGCGGCCGCTTTGTTCGAATATATCGATCCGGTGCCGGTTGGCGCAGCTTCGATCGCGCAGGTCCACCGCGCGCGGACGTCCGAAGGCAAGGATGTTGCGATAAAAGTGCTTCGCCCCGGTATCCGCGAACAATTTGCCCGCGACATTGAAACTTATGAATGGGCCGCTGCGCATTTGGAAGCACTTGGCGGCGAAGCGGCGCGTTTGCGTCCGCAACTGGTCATCGCCAACTTGAAACGCTGGACCTTGCGCGAGTTGGACTTGCGCCGTGAAGCGGCAAGCGCGTCCGAACTGAAAGACGCAATGGTAGCTGTCGAAGGCTATACGATCCCGACGATTGACTGGGATCGGACTTCTGGCCGCGTCCTGACGCTCGAGTGGGTCGACGGCGTCAAGATTTCCGATATCGACGCGCTCAAGGCGGCTGGCCATGACCTCAAAAAAATAGCTGAAAAACTTGTCCTTACCTTTTTGCGCCAGGCCATTTCGGAAGGCTTTTTCCACGCCGATATGCATCAAGGCAATTTGTTTGTCCGCGCCGATAGCACCATTGTAGCCATTGATTTCGGCATCATGGGCCGCATCAACCGGCAAGCGCGGTTTTGGTTGGCCGAAATTCTCTACGGATTAACAACGGGCAATTACAAACGCGTCGCCGAAATTCATTTTGAGGCGCAATATGTTCCAAGCTATCACAATGTCGACGAATTCGCGACCGCACTGCGTGCCGTAGGCGAACCCACGCGCGGCAAACCAGTCAGCGAATTGTCAGTAGGGCAAATGCTCGACAGCCTGTTTGCGATCACGCGTGATTTCGACATGCAGACCCAGCCGCATTTGTTGTTGCTGCAAAAAACGATGGTCATGGTTGAAGGCATTGCAACCTCGTTGAACCCAAGCATCAATATGTGGGATGTCGCCGCACCTTATGTGCGCGACTGGATCCGCGGAGAGCTTGGCCCTGAGGCTATGCTGGCGGATGGTTTGCGCAAACAAGCCGATACGCTGAAGATGATCCCCGACCTTATCCGCCGTCTGGATGAACAGCTGCCGCGCAAAGGCGGCGCGCCCGAACCGCCGCCTTTGCCGTCTGTTCAACTCATCTGGGAACGCAAGGGCAAGGGTAACGCTGGCCGCTATCTCCTCGTGGCGGCACTTGCGGGGGCCTTTGGGGCAGCAGCCATGTGGGCGACAGGATTGAGCTAATGTCAGACAAACGTATACTCTTGATCGTAACCGGCGGTATAGCTGCCTACAAATCACTTGAGCTTGTGAGGTTGCTGAAGCGGCAGGGCATCCCTGTGCGGGCGGTGATGACCAAAAGTGCGGCGGAGTTCGTCACACCATTGTCCATGGCGGTGATGACCGAGGATCAGGTGTATGGTCATATGTTCGACCTGAAAGAGGAAAGCGAGATTGGGCATATCCAGTTGAGCCGTCAGGCCGATCTGATAGTTGTCTGCCCCGCGACTGCCAATATCATGGCAAAAATGGCGACAGGAATTGCCGACGACCTCGCCACCACGATCCTGCTGGCCACTGACAAGCCCGTACTTGCGGTTCCTGCCATGAATGTGCGTATGTGGAACCATCGGGCAACTCAACGAAATCTGACGCAATTGCGCGCCGATGGTGTGCACATCATGGCACCCGACGAAGGCGCAATGGCATGCGGCGAATTTGGTCCCGGCCGTCTGCCTGAACCGCCTGCCGTCGCAGAACAGATTTGCGCGATGTTGGGACAGACTTTCAACACTGCGTTAACCGCTGGGCGTTCGCCAACGACCGTTCCGAGCGCTGCGCCGCTTGCAGCGCAGCCGGATTTTGCGAACATGAACCGCCGCCCTTTGGTCGGTCGGCGCATATTGGTTACCGCTGGTCCAACCCATGAGGCGATTGATCCTGTGCGCTACATCGCCAACCGTTCGTCGGGGCGACAGGGTTTTGCCATTGCCGCAGCAGCAGCTGATCTGGGCGCTGAAGTCACGCTCATTGCTGGACCTGTCCATCTGGAAACACCGCCAGGCGTTGTCCGGATTAATGTCGAAACCGCGCTTGAAATGCAGGCCGAGGTAGAAAAAGCTCTGCCCGTCGACGCCGCAATCATGGTGGCCGCTGTAGCCGATTGGCGGACGGCGCAAGCTCCTGACCAGAAAATCAAGAAGGATGGCGACGCGATACCAGCCCTCGTCTTAACCGAGAATCCTGACATATTGGCAAGCCTTGCCACCCATAAGCACCGCCCAAAGCTGCTGATTGGATTTGCGGCGGAAACCGAAAAAATACGCGAACATGCGCAGGCAAAGCTGGCCAAAAAAGGCTGCGACTGGATTGTCGCCAATGACGTGTCCGGCGATGTGATGGGCGGCGAAAATAACGCCTTTCACATTGTCACCAAAGATGGCGTCGATAGCTGGCCCGAAAGCCCCAAAGATGTCATTGCCCGCAAATTGATGGAGAAGGTTGCCCATGACCTCGCAAAAGGTTGAAGTTCGCGTTTTGCGCCTGAATCATGGCGCAGGCCTGGCGCTGCCAGCATATGCAACAACTGGCGCCGCGGGCATGGACATTTGCGCCGCCGAGAGCATGACCCTGCGTGTGGGCAAACGCCACGCGGTAGCCACCGGCTTTGCCTTTGCCATTCCCAACGGATATGAAGTGCAGGTGCGCCCGCGCTCGGGCCTCGCGCTGAAGCATGGCATCACCTGCCTGAATACACCCGGCACTATCGACAGTGACTATCGCGGCGAAGTGAAGGTTATCCTTGCGAATTTGGGCGAAGATGATTTCTTCATCACCAAAGGCGACCGGATCGCGCAGATCGTCGTTGCGCCCGTCACCCAAGGTGAGATGATTGAAGTGGACACGCTTGACGACACCGCGCGCGGCACCGGGGGTTTTGGTTCCACCGGGGTATGACGCTTAGCGACCAGCAACTTGACCGTTACGCTCGGCACATCGTGCTGCGCGACATCGGCGGCGCAGGACAATCCAAATTGCTGTCGAGCCATGTGTTGCTGATTGGTGCGGGCGGCATAGGTTGTCCCGCCATCCAATATCTTGCGGGCGCTGGCGTCGGAACGATTAGCGTCGTTGATGATGATGTTGTGTCCTTGTCCAATCTTCAACGGCAAATGCTTTACAGCGAAAACGATATTGGGACGGAGAAAGTCGATGCCGCGGGCGCCGCCGTGGCGCGGTTAAACCCCGACGTGACCTTCCATGGAATCAAGCAGCGTATCGACCGCTCCACCTCGGCAGACATTCTAACAGGCGTCGATGTCGTCATTGACGGTTGCGACAACTTTGCAACCCGCCTTATCGTGAACGACCTGTGCCTTGCCGCCAAAGTGCCTTTGGTCAGCGCCGCCATTGGCCAGTTTCATGGACAGATCGGAACGTTCACTGGATGGCACGAAGATGCCCCCTGCTACCGCTGTTTTGTGGGTGACGCGCATGACCCCGATGATTGCGACGACTGCGCCACACAGGGCGTTCTGGGAGCTATGTGTGGCCTTAT
>NZ_JARXAI010000049.1 GCF_029865925.1 Sphingorhabdus sp. | reverse complement strand
CGCTTAATCTTGCCGAACCATTTTTCCACCAAAGGCTTCGCTTGGGCCGCATTGATGTCACCGGCCAGAACCAAAATCGCATTATTTGGGCCATAATGGTCGATGAACCAGTTTTTCATATCATCGAGCGAAGCCGCCGATAGGTCTTCAAGGCTGCCGATCGTGCTATGATGATAAGGGTGCCCAACGGGGAATAATGTCCCTGACTGCTTGTAACTGACCAAGCCAAATGGCTGATTGTCACCCTGACGCTTTTCATTCGAAACAACGCCAATCTGGTTATCAAGCTTTTCCTTCGTCACGGCATTGAGCAGATAGCCCATACGGTCGCTTTCGAGGAACAATGCAGATTCCAGCGCCGTGGTCGGTACGGTCTGGAAATAATTGGTGCGGTCCAGCCATGTGGTACCGTTCAGGTCGGTCGCGCCGATTTTCTTGGTATATTCGAAATAATCACCCGGTGCGTTTTCGCTGCCATTGAACATGATATGCTCAAACAAATGTGCGTAGCCCGTTTTGCCCTCTGGCTCGTTCTTTGACCCAACGCCATACCAGATCGACACAGCAACAATGGGCGCCTTGCGATCTTCATGCACCAAAACAGTCAGGCCGTTGTCGAGCGTAAATTTCTCATGCGGAATGTTGACCGCGTCTACGAGTTTCGAAACAGGTGCCGGCGTCTGTGCCAAGGCGGGGGCCTGCGCGGTAAGTGCCGAGCCTGACATCAAAAGCGCGAGGGTCAATTTCCGGATCATATTTTGCTCCTAAAGTTAAAAACCATTACCGTCAGAGATAGTGACAAAGCCGGCAAACGCAACGTAACTGCCTAAAATTTTCGACGAACGGCGCTTATGGCCGATAGCGACGTTTGGCGTGCTTCACGGCGTCGGCCCATTCGAAATGAACTGGCTTATATTTGCCCGCCACGAACAATTTCATCTGGTCGGTGTAATGCAGCGATTCGGGCCGCGTTGTCGCCGCGCCATAAGGTTGAATGGATTCGGACAACACATTTCCAGCCTTGTCCCAACGCACCAGCATGATGAAGCTGTCGCCATGTTTCACGCGCATTTTGCCATCGGCTTGATCCGCATCCCACGCGGTTGTCGCACGCAGGGCATCGGTTCCGCCAAGCATCGGCACATCGACGTTTCCACGCCGCAACCGCTGAATATCGCCGAGCGGTGGATCAATGCGTCCAAAGCGGCTTGTGAACTCAGTCACCGCCTCCCGAAGCGTACTGCGCGCATCGGGCATTGTGTCGCCGCGCCAGTGCGGGCGTGCGCCAAAGCGGATAATGCGCTCGGCAAAAGCGTCGGCACTACCTTTGCCATCGCTTGTCCAGTCCCAACCGGCCAGAAGCTTTTGCGCTTTGGCAAGCTCCGGCGTATCTTTCAGGTCAAGCACCGCAAAGGACGCCATCCATGCCCCTACCCAGCTTTGTTTGCTGTAGGTCATGTCCATCTTGATCGTGAGCAACTCGTCTGGCGTGATCGACGTATCGGCGGCCAGCAACTCGGTTGCGCGCAAGCCCCGGTTGGTCATGCCAAGTTCGATGCCCAAATAAGGGGAATAGGCTGACGGGTCCATTTCGGAGCCGGGCCCAGCCGCCAGAAACGGTGTGTTGTTGGCGTTCTGGACAAAGCCAGATGCTGGATCCACAATCTTGGGATATCGGTCAAAGCCAACCGGCCCGGCCCACATGACTGCGGATGTGTCGCCCGGCAGCAGCTTAGTATAATCATAGCCCGGTTTGCGGTCGGGAAAGAGCGCATTGTAGATATAGGCAACACGGCCCGTTTTGTCGGCGTAGATAAAGTTTGTGGCGGGGACGCCGCCAATCGACATGGATTTGCTCCACTCGTCCCAATTGGTCGCCTTTGTGTTACGATAATATTGCTCAACGGCTTTAACGCTGTCGATGCCGGCATAGCGGATAGCGAAATAGCCCTTGTCGTTTTTGATTACTGGCCCGTGGATCGAACTATACACAGTCTGCGGCACGGGCAAAGCGAATGGCCCCATTTTGACGGGCAGCCAGACGCGCGTCGTTGTCAGGGACAGCCATTTGCCGTCATACCGATATTTGTCACCGGCCTTATTCATCACCAATTTGTAGACATCGGTAAGGTCGGGGCGGTTGACGGTGTTGGTCCACCCAAGATTGCGGTTATGGCCAAGCAACACGAAAGGCGATCCCGGGAATAAAGCGCCCGCCATATCCAGCCCTTCGCCCGAATGTGTAACCGCCTCATACCATGCAACTTGCCCTTCATAGGGCTGATGCGAGTTGGATATCAGCCACGTCTTGCCATCGGCCATGCGCTTTGGCGCAATCGCAAATGCATTGGAGCCGTTCAAATCTGGATCGCGGCCAATCGGCGTCATAGGCGCAGCGTTGTCTTTCGGCTGCGGCTTGCCTTCGGTAAGTGCCGCGATTGTCCCGTCCAGCCCGTAAAAGAAGGGCGCGCGCAGAACAAAGCCCGTGACGATGTCTTTTCCGGTCACAGGAAACAGCTTCGACAACCGCACTTCGCCCGGATGCTTGGACACATAATAGTTCAAACCAGCGGCATAGGCTTCACAGACCGCCCGAACCTCAGGCGACAATTCCATATAATGATTTTCGGCCGTTTCGCGCGCACCGAGCAGGTGCATGACATAATCGACCTTCGCGCCATCTGAGCCGACGAGCGCACCATAGCGACCACGCGTCATGGCTACGACATCTTCTATGGTTGAAAAATCATCTTCGGCATGGGCGTAAGCAAGGCCGTAAGCGGTGTCGGCATCGGTCTTGCCATTGATATGCGGCACCCCAAATTCGTCGCGCACAATTTCGACATCATATGTCCCTGTCTGCGCTTCATATCCCGTTGCCGCCAGCGGTTCCCAAAACGCGCCGGCACCCCCAACCAATCCAAAAACCGCCAAAGACGCCCACAAAAATTTCCGCATCACTCTCTCCCCCCGCGACCAGACATTACCTGTCGGCCCGATTGTCTCGTAAACCGCATAGCCAAGTCTTTGCGAAAGGGAAGACCTCTGCGCGCAAACGCGCGACCAAGCATTTGTGCCCATACTTGTGTTGCGAAAATGCCGCACTACATTCTGTGTGGACATGAAGCCTTTGTGACAAAGGCTCCGTCGGCATTTTAGGAAATAGCGCATGAACCTCGAAAAATTCACGGACCGCGCCAAGGGTTTTCTGCAAAGCGCGCAGACCGTTGCCATTCGCATGAGCCATCAGCGAATTGGGCCTGAGCATCTCTTGAAAGCTCTGCTGGAGGACGAGCAGGGTATGGCGTCGGGCCTTATCAAGGCCGCTGGCGGGGATGCGGCAACGGCCTTGCGCGAGACCGACGCGGCATTGGCAAAGGTACCCGCGGTGTCCGGCGGCGGCGCACAACAAACGCCCGGCCTCGACAATGACGCAGTGCGCGTGCTCGATGCCGCCGAACAGGTCGCGCAAAAGGCTGGCGACAGCTATGTCACCGTCGAACGCTTGTTGCTTGCGCTTGCGCTCGCCAAGACCACCACCGCAGGCAAGGCGTTGGCAGCAGCAGCCATTACCGCCGAGGGCCTTAACGCCGCAATCAACGACCTGCGGGGTGGCCGCTCTGCTGACACCGCTGGCGCCGAAGACCGTTACGACGCGCTCAAGAAATTTGCACGCGACCTGACCGAAGTCGCGCGCGCGGGTAAACTTGACCCCGTCATTGGCCGCGACGAAGAAATCCGCCGTACGATCCAAATCCTTGCCCGCCGTACCAAGAATAACCCCGTGCTGATCGGCGAGCCCGGCGTTGGCAAGACCGCAATTGCCGAGGGGCTGGCATTGCGCATCGCCAATGGTGACGTGCCTGATAGCTTGAAGCACCGCAAATTGCTGTCGCTCGATATGGGCGCGCTGATTGCAGGGGCAAAATATCGTGGCGAGTTTGAAGAGCGGTTGAAAGGCGTGCTTGATGAGGTCAAGCAGGCACAGGGCGACATCATCCTGTTCATCGACGAAATGCATACGCTTGTGGGCGCTGGCAAAGGCGAGGGCGCGATGGACGCCGCCAACCTCATCAAGCCGGCCTTGTCGCGCGGGGAACTGCACTGCATTGGTGCAACGACACTCGATGAATAT
Source organism: Sphingorhabdus sp. (assembly GCF_029865925.1). GTDB lineage: Bacteria > Pseudomonadota > Alphaproteobacteria > Sphingomonadales > Sphingomonadaceae > Sphingorhabdus_B. Next base: position 19,505 of record NZ_JARXAI010000049.1, on the reverse strand, counting down.
CAAAAACATGTCGAAAAAGACCCCGCACTGCAGCGCCGGTTTCAGCCCATTTTTGTGGGCGAGCCGACGGTCGAGGACACGATCTCGATTTTGCGCGGGTTGAAGGAAAAATACGAATTGCATCATGGCGTGCGGATCACCGACGGCGCGTTGGTAAGCGCCGCGACCTTATCGCATCGCTATATTTCAGACCGATTTCTACCCGATAAGGCCATCGACCTCATGGACGAGGCGGCATCGCGTTTGCGGATGGAAGTGGAATCAAAGCCTGAAGAGATTGAAACGCTCGACCGACGCATCATCCAGCTTAAGATCGAACGCGAAGCGCTTGGCAAGGAAAGCGACGCAGCGTCCAAGGATCGTTTGGCCAATCTGGAGGGCGAGCTTGCCAATCTGGAACAGCAATCGCTTGAACTGACGCAGCGTTGGCAGGCGGAGAAAGACAAGATTTCCGCTGAAGCGAAGATCAAAGAATGTCTGGATGGTGCGCGCATCGAGTTGGAACAAGCGCAGCGTTCGGGCGACCTCGCCAAGGCGGGCGAGCTGCAATATGGCACGCTACCGGGCTTGGAAAAGCAACTGGAGGTAGCCGAGGCCGCAGCAGGCAACGCGATGCTGCGCGAAGAAGTGACCGCACAGGATATCGCAGGCGTGGTGAGCCGCTGGACCGGCATTCCGGTCGACAAAATGCTTGAGGGCGAACGCGATAAATTGCTCAACATGGAACAGCTTATCGGCGCGCGCGTGATTGGCCAGAAGGATGCGGTCGCGGCGGTGTCGAAGGCCGTCCGTCGTTCCCGCGCCGGGCTTCAGGACCCGAACCGCCCACTTGGTTCATTCCTGTTCCTTGGGCCAACGGGCGTCGGCAAGACTGAATTGACGAAGGCGCTCGCTTCGTTCCTGTTCGACGATGACAATGCGATGGTCCGCATCGATATGTCCGAGTTTATGGAAAAGCATAGCGTCGCGCGGCTCGTCGGCGCGCCTCCGGGCTATGTCGGATATGAGGAGGGCGGTGTGCTCACCGAAGCCGTACGTCGTCGGCCCTATCAAGTCGTCCTATTTGACGAGGTCGAAAAAGCGCATTCCGACGTGTTCAACATCCTGCTTCAGGTGTTGGACGATGGCCGCCTGACCGATGGCCAAGGCCGCACCGTCGACTTCTCGAATACGCTGATCATTTTGACGTCCAACCTGGGCAGCCAGCATCTCGCCGCGCTGGAAGACGGGCAGGACGTGCAAGAGGTCGAGCCGCAAGTTATGGACATCGTGCGCGGACATTTCAGGCCGGAATTCCTGAACCGGTTGGACGAGGTCATATTGTTCCACCGCTTGGGCCCCGATCATATGGCGCCGATTGTCGATATTCAGGTCCAGCGCGTGCAGGATCTACTGAAGGATCGAAAGATTACGCTGTCGCTGACCGAAGAGGCAAAAACGTGGCTTGGCCGTGTGGGATATGATCCGGTCTACGGCGCACGCCCGCTTAAGCGCGCTATTCAGCGATATGTTCAGGACCCTCTGGCCGACATGCTGTTACGCGGTGAAATTCCGGATAGCAGCACGGTTGCGGTTGACGAAGGTGATGGGGCTTTGAAGTTTGTGGTATAGGGGAGCACTTTGCGCCGAGAACATTCTGATTGCGGAGCTAAGTGCCCGTAACCAGAATGTTATAGAATAGTCATGCAACAGCTTTTGAAGGTTTCAAATTGATTTCCGGGATATAGCCGGGGAAAGTAGCTTTACTGACCGCCTGGGCGTGAAGTTCCGTCCTCCACCAAGCGACGGGCGAGTTCATTACCAGATTCTGTTATCTGGCGCCACTGCGCCAATGTCTTGCAAACCTTCCCTTTTTTCACCAGTGACCCTGTCACCCTAACGGTGCGACACCGCGTGGCTTGGTCAGGGTCGGAAACTTTGTTGCTGGGTGCGTTGGAGGCCTTTTCGGCTGCCGATACCTGAACTGGTGCTTGGGCCGAAGCCGATGACATTGAGCCGATAGCCAACATTGCAAGTAAGAGAGACCGCATAAAAATATTCCCTGATTATTTCTGCTGACTAACACATCTCAAGGGAGCCCTCAACGCGCAAGCTTAAAGCCTGTTGCGTCAGCCGCAGTATAATAACGGGCGATGACGTTTTGTTCTGCAACGGTTAAATGAGGGTTCCACACGTCAAAGATAAGAACCGCACGATTGTGATTGCTATCATTCCAAGCTTCATGTTCGATGGTATCATCAAAGGCAAAAGCCTTCCCCACCTGCCATTCGCGGGTTTCGCCACCAACGCGGAAACCACAATTCTCGGGCACTATCAACGGCAAATGAACAATCGCACGGGTATTCGTCACACCTGTATGTGGCGGAATTCGGGTATGCGGCTTCAATATGGAGAAAAACGCACTAGGTGCACGACCGGGAAGGGCTGCGGTCGGTAGGCTGGCCAAGGCCGCCGCCGTATGCGGGCAGCGGTCTAAAACGGGTTTATTTGGTTGCCCATATTCCCACAAAAAGCATGCACCCCAGTCAAGTGACCGGTCGAGAGCTGACCATTTATTCTCAGGGGTACCCGAATCCATCTTAACATAAGGCCGCAACGCGTCGCCCGGATCGGCAAGCAGCGCCTCTAATTCTTTGCGTATTTCGTCTGTGGCAGCCTCAATGGCAGGCATCCATGGGAAATGATGCCTGTCGAAGAATTCATCTGCCGGAAGGAAGGGGTAATATAGGCCGTCACATGTGTTTACATAGGTCCGCCGACGCCCCAATGCCACATCGACGAATGCCTGACTGCGGCGCAGTTCTGTTTCATCCATGGCAGCAGATAATGGCGCCAGTTCCGTGCTAACCGCATCCGCAATCTGAAGCGTCGCTTGCGAAACAAACGCCTGTCCCCTTTGCAATGCCGCTGCAATATCCGGAGATAGGTCTGATACATGCGCCGCCATTTGAAGCACGCCACTCCAAGCGACCAGCGCTTGCGCCTTTGCACCTGTGCGTTCATGCAGTTCGGCCTTACGGAGCCAACCCATGAAGTCCCGGCGGTCGATGTTAATTGCGGCGTCCAGCGCCTGCATTTCACCTTCGTCATCACCTTGCGCGCGCCGTGCGGTTGCAACATTTCGCCACAGCGCGCTCGACATAGTGTCATGCATAACCGCCGCCATGAACAGGCGCTCCGCCTCGGCATAGCTTCCGGCGCGCAGTGCAAGCATGCCTTGGCTGTTCAGTTGGGCCGCTTCCGCCGGTGGTGCGCTATTGTTCATAAGGCGAATGCTTGCCATTTACCGTTAGAAACGGCAAGGTCGATGATGTCATGGCGATTAATAATAGCGACATTTGGAACGACGGCGCGTGGCTTGCGCATCGCTATGACGCGTCGGCAGATGTCTTTCATCTGCGTCATGTAAGCCGTTCTGCGCACAATGCCGCGACCTTCCTCACCGATGAATATCTTGGCGTGGAACCACACCCGATCGTCCTATCGCGCAGCGAAGCCAGGGCGACCAATGCTGAAAACGCTAACCTGCATTTTATTTTGCATTCGGCCTTTTGTGCGTCGACCATGTTCGCCAACGGGTTTGATCTTCCGGGCCTATCGATGGGCCTGAAGGAACCCGTTTTGTTGAACGACATTGTCGGCTTTCGCCGTCGCGGCGCGCCACCTGTGGCGGTCGCTGAACGATTGGGCGATGCACTAGATATGCTCGCGCGTCCCTTTGCCGACGATTTAGCGGTTGTTGTAAAACCGTCCAATATCTTCAATGCACTTGCCCCCGCATCGCTGGCCATGCGACCTTCCAGCAAAGCCATTCTCGTGCATGCCCCACTTTCGGTGTTCCTTTTGTCGGTGGCCCGCAAGGGTCTGTGGTGCCGACTATGGTGTCGCGAGTTATTGGAGGGGCAAATTGCAGACGGCATAGTGGAGCTTGGTTTCGAGCCGAGTGATTTTTTCCGGCAGACCGATTTGCAAGTGGCCGCGGTCGGCTGGTTGGCGCAGCAAAAGCTGTTTCATGACATTGCGCGAAAGCTCGGAGCTGAACGCATTGCGACTTTGGACAGTGAACGGCTGACAGCAAATCCGGACAAGGCTCTGTTGGCTGCCGCGTCCCACTTTGGACTGGGTGATCATGCCGCAGCCAACGCAGCGCATCCCGCATTTGGCACGCATAGCAAGTTCGGCGGTAGTTTCCGGACAGAGGACCGGCGCGCGGAGTATGCATTGGCACAGACCGCGCATGGCGACGAAATTGAAAAGGTCCTGATTTGGGCCGAAGCAGTCGCGCAATCTGCCAACGTCCCGCTGACGTTGGAGCATGCGCTTCGCTTTTGAAGCGGTCGGCTATACCTCTTGGGGGCCGCGCTTTACCCAAATTAACATAACCCAATCTTGCGGATCATGCTTTAGCGCCTTGGTTCGGCGTCTTGGTTTGGCAAAACAAAGGGGGCGGACATTGCTGCCCGCCCCCTTGTTTCTTTAAGTGCTTTTCAAATTAGAAGCGCAGCTTTGCCGTTACAGCATAGCGACGTCCCAACGCGTCATATGTCGACGGGAAGGTGTTGCCACTGTTGTACGATGTCGAACCAGCATTGTTGCCGGTCACCGGCGGATCCTTGTCCAGCAAGTTCTGAGCCGAAACGGTGAAGGTCAGATTTTCGCTGGCATTGATACGCGCCGAAAGATCGAAATAGTCATAGGCTTTGATCTTGCCGAAGTTAAGTGTCTGACCGCCAAGGCCCAAGACTGACGCAGGGATCGTTCCGCTAAAGAACGCTCCACCGTCTTCCACGTCAAGTGGCTCTTGCTCGATCGCAGACAGATGACGCCACAACAACGACACATCAACCTTTCCGTACGACAATGTTGTACGCTGCGACCATGAGAAGTCTGGCTGTAGTGAACCACAGTTGGAGCTGACATATCCAGTACAATCGCGATTGACAGATTCTGGGTTCGCCACGAACGCGTTGAACGCCGAATTGAACGTGTAGTTACCGTTGAACGACAGGGCCAAACCGATTTTGTCGGTAAGATCCGTCTTGTAGTTCACGATCAAGTCGATGCCGTCAGTTTCAATGGCACCCGCGTTCGACAGAACCGAAGGCAGGCCAGTAAAAGTGCTCGGGTCACCGCTCAAGCTGCCATCGGAAGGGCTACGGCGAATGCTGGTGCAAGCTGCCGAGGTCGATGCGCCAGCAGCTGGGCTAAATACGCTCGTACCAAAGCAAGCTGCAATTATGTCGCCAGGGGTAGGCGACGAAATCGCACCCGTTACCTTGATTTTGTAATAATCGAGCGATGCAGTGAAGCCTGGGATAATGGCTGGCTGGAATATCGCACCAATAGTGAAGCTGTCCGACGTTTCAGGCTTAACGTTCACATTACCACCACCAGTCGAGTTCACCTGGCCTGCGTTAGGCTGGGGGATCGAGTTGATGTTGCCCACATTGGCACCTTGCGCCAAGCAGACGGCACGAAGCTCACCGGTTGGGCCAGTGGCTGGACGTCCTGGCAACACAGCGCCAGCCGTGTTCACCGTCGCACACGGATCAGTGCCAAGGTTGGTCAATCCAGTGTTCACTGGCGAGAACAATTCACCAATGTTCGGTGCACGAACGGCACGCGCAAAGTTACCCCGAACCGCGAGACCTTCGACTGGCTCCCAAGTACCACCAGCCTTAAAAGTTGTGGTGTTGTACGATGGGTTACCTGGTGCGTCGACTGTGTATGACGAATAACGAAGGCCGCCTTCAACAGTCAGGCTGTTCAAGAATGGCTTGTCGCTGGCCACTGGCACAACAACTTCACCAAAGGCTTCATACACGTCGAAGCCACCTTTGATGTCTGGTGTTGCGCCGCCGGCGCCGCCAAGGTCGCCGCCCTTGGCAAGGGCATCAGCGCCCTGACGTGCGGTATATTTACGAAATTCACCGCCGACTGCAAATGCCACGGGCTCTTCAGCAAATGGGCTAGTAACGCCTGCATCGCCGGTGATGGTTCCCTTGACCTGTGCAAGCGAGGTTTTCGTAAAGGCGGAGCTTTCCTGAACCAAAAACGGAATTGCTGCTTGCTGGATGGTGCCAAACACATTTGCTGCAACGCAGTTGTTTGTAGTGACAAAACAGACCGGCGCCGCCGCTGTTCCACCTGCGCGAAGCGACTGACGGAAACGCGAGTTTAAGGTATAGCCCTTAATCGTCTGAATGTTTTCGCTTTCGCCATAGGCACCTGTGATATCCCAGTCGATTGAGTCGGTCATCGAACCACGCGCACCCAAGCGGTAATCGAATACTGTCGTGACATATTCCGAAATACGTGGGCCAGCTTCAACAGCGCGACGGGAAAAAAGTGACTGCGGATTAGGGTTATAGCCTTCCCCTGCCTCAAGCACACCGTTGCCGTTAAGGTCGAACGGCTGCCATGGTTGAGCTACGGGAAACCCGTCGCCGGACGTCCCAGCAGTTGCAGAAGCACCGCCAGTACCGACTTCAAGATAACCGGCCTGTCCAGGACGCAAGGTTGAGACAGCTGCGGCATCGCACTGCGCTTGTGTGAAGCGTGGGGTATAAACCGCCGCGCTTGGGTTCACGTCGAATGCGCAGAACTGGTTACGCGCAGCGGCAGGCAAGAACGGGTTATTCAAAGGAATGTTCACGGCGATGCTGAACGCGCCCGATGGAGCGATGATCGTGTTTACCGTGTTCTTGGAGAACAAACCACGCGAATATACTTCGACTGCATCGCTAACTTCGTAGCGCGCCTGGCCAAACATGTTGTAACGCTCGAACGGCGTCTGAAAGACGTTATATGGGTTGAAGTTAAACGTTTGGAAGGTCGGAACAAGCTGTCCAGCTGCGTTTATCTGGTTGGTACCGCCATTGCCTGTACCGCTGACCAGGCGACCACCCCCGAAGCGCGCCGGGTCTGATGTGCCCGAACCAATAGCCGTTCCGCTGTAGGTATCAAGGGTAGTGAGCGACACATCGCGCGCACCCTGATACACTGGATCTGCTTGCTGGTAGCCAATGCCGAATACGGCGTTACCGCGGCCGTCATCGAAGTTTGCGCCAATTGTTAAGTCAGCACGGGCAACGTTACCGTCACCTTTTTCGGTGAGCTGCTCCGAAACCTGAGCTTCCAAGCCGGAGAAATCATTCTTCAAAATGAAGTTAACAACACCACCAACGGCGTCAGCGCCATAAGTCGTCGATGCACCGCCGGTTAGAACGTCAACGCGCTCAACCAGAGCGAGCGGAATGTTGTTCAAATCGACCTGACCGCCGAAGCCCGCAGGAACGATCCGATCACCGTCAAGCAAGACGACGTTGCGGTTTGAACCAATGCCGCGTAAGTTCACGTAGGAAGCGCCGCCGTTACCGTTATTGACGGCAGAACCGATCGAGGCGACAACGCCTGGGATTTCACGAAGGAGTTCTTCTGCCAGATTGGACTGCAGAAGTTCCATTTCTTCCGAAGAAGTTGAGTTAACCGGAGCCGATCGCTCCAGGTTTGGATTGGTAATGAGCGAACCCGTAACGATAATTTCGGTGCCGTTTTCTTCTTCGGCAGCTGCATCCTGAGCGAATGACGGCGTCGAGATCAACGCCAGACCCAGTGCAAGCGGTGCCGCTGCATATTTCAAATTGCTGATACGTGTATTTTTCACGGTATTACCCCTTAATTAACGCCGTGGCTTAGCAGCATAGCTGCCGGCCCATTGGCTTTACAACTCCCTTGCTTTTCCATGAACGCAAGGCGCACAAACGGCGCCGGCAACGCGATGGATCGCATCCGGATTGAGTGCGCCTTGCCAAATGTTCATAGTCCACGCAACAAATTGCAGCCAAGTTACAAATATATTTCAATAATGTCACTTTTATGCAACAGTAGGATTAAAGCCTATTTGATGTCGCTTGCTTCTGCACCCGCACGCCATTGAAAATGGTTCATGACAGCGACAGCCTCGTTGGTTAAAGGATGGGCATCCAGTTCTCTGAGGCACGCAATTCATGTCCCTTCGTTCGATATTTTCAAAGCTGTCTATTCTCTTGCTCGGCATCGTTGCTGCGGCACTGTCTCCGGCCATTGCCCAAACTACCGCGCCTGTATCAGCGCCAACCACGCCGGATCTCGAAAACATGCTGGTGCTAGATTTGTCCACTGGCGGCCGCGTAACCATTCAAATGTTTCCCGCTGTCGCCCCGACGCATGTCGAGCGCATCAAGACATTGACGCGGCAAGGTTTTTATAACGGCGTTATCTTTCACCGCGTGATCGATGGCTTCATGGCGCAAACGGGTGACCCCAAGGGTACCGGCCAGGGTGGATCCGAGCTTCCCGACCTTAAGGCAGAATTTAACGACACGCCGCATTTGCGCGGCACCGTATCGATGGCGCGCACGAATGAACCCGACACAGCCAACAGCCAATTCTTCATTTGCTTCCAACCCCGCTTCAGCCTTGACAAAAAATACACCGTCTTTGGCCGCGTAACATCGGGCATGCAGTTTGTAGACGCAATTGAGCGCGGTGAGCCGCCAGTGAACCCAAGCACAGTCATTCAAGCATCGATAGCGTCTGACAATGTCGCGGCGCCAGCCTTTGCTGCGCCGGTCGCTGCTGTGGCGCCTGAAGCAACGATTACCTTAGACCGGCTCAGCGGAACTTAATCGGACATAGCTCTCCATGCGTGTTGATTTATTTGATTTCGAGCTTCCGCCCGAGCGGATTGCCCTGCGCCCCGTTGCGCCCCGGGATTCGGCGCGGATGCTGCGCGTTGGCGCTGGGGGCGACCTAAGCGACCAGACCATACGTGACCTGCCGGCAATGTTGCGCAAGGGCGATTGCCTCATCTTCAACGATACGCGGGTTATTCCGGCGCAGCTTCAGGGGCGGCGCGGGGATGCGGCCATAGGTGCGACGCTGCACAAAAGGATCGACCTGCGGCGGTGGCAGGCGTTTATCCGCAACGCCAAACGCCTGCACCCCGGCGACAGCATTGAGTTTGGTCATAACGTTAGCGCGACGGCCGAAGAACGCCATGCCGACGGCCGCTTCACCCTGCATTTCGAAGGCGATGAACCTGTCGAAACCCTGCTGCAACGTGCAGGGACCATGCCCTTGCCACCCTATATCGCAGGCAAGCGCCCGACAGACGCACGCGATGCGCAAGATTATCAGACGATGTTCGCGCAAAAGGATGGCGCCGTTGCCGCGCCCACGGCCTCTTTGCACTTCACGCCGGAATTGATGCACGCAGTCCAAGCGGCAGGTATCGAAACGGCGACGCTGACGCTGCATGTGGGTGCAGGCACATTCCTGCCCGTTAAGGCCGACGACACTGACGCACATCGGATGCACAGCGAGTGGGGCAGCATTGACACCGAAACGGCCAAACGGTTGAACAATGTGCGCGCAGCAGGCGGGCGGTTGATCGCGGTTGGCACAACGTCGCTCCGTTTGGTTGAGAGCGCAGCGGATGCACATGGCCTCGTACACTCGTTCGAAGGCGACACCGACATCTTCATAACGCCGGGCTACCGATTCAAGGCGATTGGCGGCCTAATGACCAATTTCCATCTGCCGAAATCAACCCTGTTCATGCTGGTCAGCGCGTTTATAGGCCGCGAGACAATGCAAGCGGCTTATGCGTATGCCATCGCTAACGAATATCGGTTCTATAGCTATGGCGACAGCAGCCTTTTGTTGCCTTAGCCAAGGCGCACAGTCTCAATGGTCCTTCAATTCGTCACCTGTCAGGCGCACGATATGCAGCACATTGGTTGATCCCGGCGTCCCGAAAGGCACGCCTGCCATTATAATGATACGGCCACCTGCGACACCCAAATGATAACGCAGCGCCATGCGCTTACCCTTGGCGACCATTTCTTCGAACGACCCAATGTCCTTGGTCCGCACGGCGAAGGCGCCCCACAGCAAACCCAGGCGGCGCGCGGTCGACTGACTTGCCGTCAGCACCAGAAGCGGCACAGAGGGGCGTTCGCGCGATATCCGGCGGGCAGTGGAGCCCGATGAGGTGAAGCAGACGATCGCGCTGGTCTCCACCGTGTCGACAATCCGCCCGCTGGCCTCGGCCAAGGCATCGGCAGTGGTGCCATCTGCTGGCGTTTCGGTAAAATGGATGCGCTTGAAGAAATCAGGGTCGCCTTCAACCTCCTGCGCGATGCGGTCCATGATAGACACCGCCTCAATCGGCCATGCCCCGGCCGCAGTTTCCGCCGACAGCATAACGGCATCGGCGCCGTCGTAAATTGCCGTCGCAACGTCCGACACCTCGGCGCGGGTGGGTGATGGCGAGACGATCATCGATTCCAGCATTTGCGTTGCCACAACCACCGGTTTGCCCATGCGCCGTGCTGTCGACACAATCTTCTTCTGCAAGGGCGGCACTTTTTCAGGGCGCATTTCAACGCCCAGATCGCCGCGGGCAACCATCACGCCGTCGGCCAACTCGATGATTTCTTCCAACCGTCCGATAGCCGCAGGCTTTTCAATCTTGGCCAGCAAAGCCGCCTTATTGCCAATCAGCTTCTTGCCTTCGGCGACATCTTCTGGCCGTTGGACAAAGGACATCGCGATCCAGTCCACCCCTTGTTCTAATGCAAAGGCGAGATCCGAGCGGTCCTTTTCGGTCAACGCGGCAATCGGGATCACAACGTCCGGCACATTCAGGCCCTTGCGGTTCGACAACATCCCGCCAACCTCGACCTTCGTTACAATATGGTCCGGGCCAATCTCGGTTACCCGCAACACCAACTTGCCATCGTCCAGCAACAGCCGCGCATTGATTTCCAACGCTGCGAAAATTTCGGGGTGGGGCAAATGCACACGCTGCGCATCCCCCGGCGTCGGGTCCGTATCCAACCGGAAGCTGTCGCCCTTGTGGAGTTCAACCTTGCCCTCGACAAAGCTTCCCACACGCAATTTGGGACCTTGCAGATCAACCAGGATAGTTGTTGGCCGGTTATACGCCTTTTCCAGCGCGCGGATATTGGCAATCAACTGCGCTTTATCCGCTTGCTCGCCATGGCTCATATTGACGCGGAAAGCATCTGCGCCTGCACGGAACAGCTTTTCGATCATTTCAGGCGTGTCACTCGCCGGGCCCAATGTCGCCAATATGCGGACCTTGCGCATGCGTGGCTTGTGATATTGCATGAAATTGGCTCCGCGATATGGATTTTGACGTTCACCTTCCCCATAACGCGGCACATCAACAACGCAAAGGGCGCATAGCTATGCAACAGGACACGCACATTTCAGAGGCCGCCGCCGCCGCGGCATTTCGCCGCCTCGTCGCACATTTGCAACACCGGCATGATGCACAGAACATCGATTTGATGGGCCTAGCCGGCTTTTGCCGCAATTGCCTGGCCGACTGGGTGATGGAAGCAGACGGGCAGCTCACCAAGGATGAAGCGCGAACGCTTATCCACGGCATGCCCGCCGCAGAGTGGAAAGCAAAGTATCAAAGCGACGCAACGCCCGCGCAATTGCAACGGATGCAGGAAAGCGTGGCGAAAAACGCCCCATCGCATTAAGGCGCTGTCATCTTGATTCGGGGCCTCTGCCCCAACCAACACCACAGGGAGAACATCATGGCCGAAGGCAATATCGCAGCCGATCAACTGCGTCTTTTCATTGAGCGCATCGAGCGTTTGGAAGAAGAGAAAAAGGGCATCGCCGACGACATCCGCGATGTGTACTCCGAAGCCAAGAGCCAAGGCTATGACGCGAAAATCATGCGCCAGATCGTGCGCTTGCGCAAAATGACCCAAGACGATCGTCAGGAAATGGAAGCGATCCTCGACACCTATAAATCGGCGCTTGGTCTCGCGTAACGCCGCACCAGCACGCCGTCACCGTCTTGATCAGGGCGTGACGATGGCAACGTTGTCAGCGACTGCGGTGAAGTTGCATTAAAGCACATGGCTTGCCCAATGGCGTGCGCCTGATGTAAGGGCGCGACATCCTATCCTTTAGCCAGAGAAGAGTAGAGCCATGGCAGGCCATAGCAAATTCAAGAATATCCAGCATCGTAAAGGTGCGCAGGACAAGAAACGTTCGGCGCAGTTTTCCAAACTTTCGCGCGAAATAACCGTGGCGGCGAAAATGGGCATGCCCGACCCCGACATGAACCCGCGTCTGCGCCTTGCGGTCAACGCAGCCAAGGCACAATCGATGCCCAAGGATAATATCCAGCGTGCGATCGACAAGGCAGCGGGCGGCGACGCGGAAAGCTACGATGAAATGCGCTATGAAGGCTATGGCCCCGGCGGCGTTGCGATCATCGTTGAGGCATTGACCGACAACCGCAACCGCACCGCGACCAATGTGCGCACCGCATTCAGCAAAAATGGCGGCAATCTTGGCGCATCGGGCGCGGTGAGCCATGGGTTCGACCGGATGGGCCTGATTAGCTATCCAATCAATGCAGGCGACGCCGACAGCGTGTTTGAAGCCGCGTTGGAAGCTGGCGCGGAAGATGTGGAATCCAGCGAAGACGAACACAGCATCTGGACTGCGATGGATAGCCTGCATGAAGTCGCTAAGGCGCTCGAGGCGACGCTTGGCGAGGCCGAAAGCGCAAAGCTCGCGTGGAAACCGCAAGTTCTGGTTGAGGTGGACGAAGCCAATGCCGCGACCCTGCTAAAAATGATCGACGCTCTGGAAGATGACGATGATGTCCAGACCGTCTGGGGCAATTTCGACGTGTCCGACGAGGTGATGGCGAAACTGGGATGATCATGTCGTCATGATTATTTTGGGTCTCGACCCCGGCCTTGGGACCACTGGCTGGGGCGTAATCCGTAAGGAAGGCAACCGCCTGTCGCATATCGACAATGGTGAAATTGAAACCGACGCCAAAATGCCATTGGCGAGCCGGCTGGTGCTGCTCGACGAGAAACTGCGGGCCGTGCTAGACCATTTTCGCCCCGATTATGCCGCGGTCGAAGAAGTGTTCGTCAACAAAAACCCACAATCGACGCTGAAGCTTGGGCAGGCGCGCGGCGTGGTGCTTTTGGGTGCAGCGCGCAACCACACGCCCGTGACCGAATATGCCGCGCGGCTGGTGAAGAAATCCGTTGTTGGCACAGGCAAAGCGGAAAAGGAGCAGGTGCAGGCGATGCTGCGTATCCTGTTGCCGGGGCTGAAACTTGCCGGGCCAGATGCGGCGGACGCGTTGGCCGTTGCGATCACGCACGCGCATCATATCAGGGGTTAATGGGTTAACAGAGATTTGTTGCCCCTGTTCCCACGATGTTCTCTTTTGCTTGCCGATTTGGTAACGAACAGCTAACCCGCCAGAATGATTGCAAAGCTATATGGCCGCATTGACGAAACGGGCGTTGACCATCTGGTAATCGACGTCAATGGCGTCGGCTATCTGGTGCAGGCCAGCGCGCGGACATTATCGGCATTGGGCAAGACGGATGATTTTGCCACCGTCTTTACCGAAATGCAGGTGTCGGAAAATGACATGCGCCTCATCGGCTTTGCCACACGCGAAGAACGCGACTGGTTCCGCCTGCTGACGGGCGTGCAGGGCGTAGGCGGCAAGGTCGGGCTGGCGATATTGTCCGCGATTGAACCTCAGGACTTGGCCCTTGCGATCGGCAGCGGTGACGCTGCCATGGTCGCGCGCGCCAATGGTGTCGGCCCAAAACTTGCCAGCCGCATCGTCAATGAATTGAAGGATAAGGTCGGCGCACTCGCCGGCATCGGCGGCGGCGCGAAGCTGATGGCAACCGGCGCTGCGGCCAGCAACCACGCACAAGACGCCATGTCTGCACTTGGCAATCTGGGCTTCAAGCCCGGTGAGGCAGGCAATGCCGTGGCGCTAGCGGTTGAAGAGCTTGGCCCAGATGCGACGCTTGATGCGTTGGTCCGACTGGCGTTGAAGCGGGCGTCGCGGTGAGCGAAGACCGCATCACCACGCCGGACAAACGGCCAGAAGATATCGACGCTGCCTTGCGGCCCAAGACGCTTGCCGAGTTCATCGGTCAGGCTGCGGCGCGGGACAATTTGCGGGTGTTTATTGAGGCGGCGAAGGGCCGTGGCCAGCCGTTGGACCATGTGTTGTTCTTTGGCCCACCAGGGCTTGGCAAGACGACATTGGCGCAGATTGTGGCCAAGGAAATGGGCGTAGGTTTCCGCGCGACGTCCGGCCCAGTCATTGCAAAATCCGGCGACTTGGCGGCTTTATTGACCAATTTGGAAGATGGCGACGTCCTGTTCATTGACGAGATCCACCGCTTAAGCCCCGTGGTCGAGGAAATTCTGTATCCCGCAATGGAGGACCGTGCGCTGGATATCATGATCGGCGAAGGCCCCTCGGCGCGGTCGGTGCGGATTGATTTGCCGGCGTTCACCCTTGTTGGCGCAACCACGCGGCAGGGATTGTTGACCACGCCATTGCGCGACCGCTTCGGCATTCCGGTGCGGCTCAATTTCTACACGCATGCAGAGCTTGAACTGGTTGTCACCCGCGCGGCGCGGTTGCTGGATCTGGGCATTGCCCCCGATGGCGCGAACGAGATTGCCAAGCGCGCGCGCGGTACCCCGCGTATTGCCGGACGATTGCTCCGCCGCGTGCGCGACTTTGCCAATGTTGCAGGTGAGCCCATTGTGACCGCCAAGATCGCGGATGGCGCGCTCAACCGGCTTGAAGTGGACGCGCTTGGCCTTGATGCGATGGACCGGCGCTATTTGCACATGATCGCAGATATCTATCGCGGTGGCCCTGTTGGCGTTGAGGCGCTTGCCGCTGGCCTATCGGAACCGCGCGACACAATCGAGGACGTGGTTGAGCCTTATCTGCTGCAATTGGGCCTGATCGCGCGCACGGCGCGGGGTCGTTGCCTCAATGCGCCGGGCTGGAAGCATCTTGGCCTCAATCCGCCAGCCGGATCACAGGACGGATTATTTGACGCATAACGTTGTGCGGAGCACTTCAAGCGACCAATTGAGCGCACGCAAACTAAAAACTCTTCCCGCCGGACTCGACAACGGTTAAGCATTTCATTGATGACCGTCCCTACTCCCTATCAAGGCCATTTTGACGGCGCGCGGCACCTGTTTGCTGTGCGGGTTTATTTTGAGGACACCGACTTTTCGGGCGTCGTCTACCATGCGCGCTATCTGCACTTCATGGAGCGCGCACGGTCGGACATGCTCGCCTGCGTTGGCATTGACCAGCGCACGGTGCATGCGGCGGGCCAAGGCGCCTATGCGGTCACGCAAATGCATATCAAATATCGCCGCCCTGCGCATTTTGACGATGCCTTGGTGGTCATCAGCACCGTCGAAGCGGTGCGCGCAGCCAGTTGCGACATTCATCAAACCGTCATGCGCGGCGACGACATACTCACCGAGGCCCAGGTAACTGCGGCCTTTGTTTCACCAGACGGCAAACCGCGCCGGCAACCTGCGCACTGGGTTGCGGCGTTCCAGCTTATTATAAACAGACACGTAGAATAGGATATTCATGGACTTGCTCACCGCGACCCAAGATGTGGGTTTTTCACCAATAAAACTGTTTATGGATGCCGATTTGGTGGTCAAGTCGGTCATCATTGGCCTCGCGCTGGCCAGCGTCTGGGTATGGACGATCATCCTTAGCTTCACCGTAAAAATGTCCGGTATTAACAAGAAGAGCGACACATTTGAGCGCGAATTTTGGGGCAGTTCCGACATCGCAGCCTTCGCCAAAACGCATAGCCAGAACGACCTGCCCGTGGCCAAGGTGTTTGCCGCAGGCATGGCCGAATGGCGGCTATCGACCAATGGCAAAAGCATTGACCGTTCCGGAACGCGCGAGCGGCTCGCCACCGCAATGGATGCGACCATTGCCGCAGAAACCGACCGCCTTGCTAATCGTTTGAACTTCCTTGCGACCACGGGATCGGTTGCGCCATTTGTTGGCCTGTTCGGAACCGTCTGGGGCATTATGCGCAGCTTTGCGGCGATTGCGGCGGAGCAGAATTCCAGCCTTGCGGTTGTGGCACCGGGCATTGCCGAAGCGTTGTTTGCCACCGCAATCGGCCTGTTCGCCGCCATCCCCGCGGTCATCGCCTATAACCGATTCTCGCACCGGCTAAACCAATATGAGGCCCGCATGGGGCGCTTTGCCGACGGCTTTCACGGCACGTTGAGCCGCGAATTGGAGCTTGAGGTTTAAACATGGCAATGAACACATCATCAAACGGTGGTGGCGGACGCGGGCGCAGGCGGGGGAGCAGGCGCGCGCCGATGGCAGACATCAACGTCACGCCCTTTGTCGACGTCATGCTGGTCTTGCTCATCATCTTCATGGTCACCGCACCCTTGCTCGTGACAGGCGTGCCTGTCGAGCTTCCAGAAAGCCGCGCCAACGCGCTGGATCAAAAGGATGAACCCATTGAAATTGCAATCGACCGCGATGGCGCGACCTTTATCGACGGCACAGAAGTTGCGCCCGCAGAGCTTGCGCCGCGGTTGGAAGAAATCGCCGCTGCGCAGACACCCGACGCCCCGCGCCAGATCATGCTACGCGGCGATACGGCAATCAGCTATGGCCAGATGATGCGCGTCATGGGCGAATTGAACCGCGCTGGATTGAACAGCGTGAGCCTAGTCACCACCGGTTCAGCAAACGACAGCTAACAAGATGGCAATGGATCGGACGGAGAAATTGGGACTTGGCGTGGCGGTTGGCGGCCATGCCCTCTTGCTGTGCGCATTTGCGCTTGGCCTGCTGGCATCTGCAAAGACCGGGCCTAAGCAAGAGTCTATTTCCGTATCCTTGGTGGGCGAGATTGCCGATATCTCCACCGCGCCCGATGCGATTCAAGAGGATTCTGCGCCACCTGCCCCAGGTGACGCTGCGCCGGCAGAGCCGCCGCCTGCACCGACACAAGTAATGCAAATCGCAAAGCCGATGGAGAAGCCGCAGGCCAAACCTATCTCGAAGCCTGTGAAGCAGCCCCCTACCAAGGCAGCAGCAGTCAGCGGCAAGAGCACAACGCCTGCGAAGCCCGGCGGGCTAAGCCGAAGCTTTCTCGACAGCATCAACAATATTGGCAAGGCCCCCGGCGCGGGCAAGGCCGTGGGTACACCTGCTGCCAAAACCGCTGCCGAAGTGCGCCGCTCGGTCAGTATCAGCATCGCTGGCCAAATCCGCAGCCGCGTGCGCGCTTGTGCGCCATCGGGCATCGACATCAATAAAATCGAGACCTTTGTGACATTGAACCTTGAACCGACCGGCAAACTGACCTCGGTCCGCTTTGACAAGCAGGATGGTAAAAACGCCAGCAACCAGCCGCAAGCAGGTCCTTTGAAAGATTGCATCTTGCAAGCGGTGCGTGCAGCATCGCCTTATAACGGGCTTGACCCAGAATATTATGACGTTTGGAAAACCCACGCGCTACGTTTGCGCGCTACGGGATAAAGGAATGAGATATATGTCACTCTTCGCACGCAACCGGAAACTGGCGTTTTTCCTGCTTTTCATCTTGGGCACGCAAACCGCCATCGCGCAAACGACGCCGCCCGCTGCGCCTGCATCGGATGAACCCGAATTGGTCGAATTCGACACCTCCAAAACCCGCTCCATCGCGGTGCCCGCTTTGGTCGCGCCCGCGCCTGCCGACACGGCAGCGGGCAACAGCGTGGCGCTTGGCCGCCAGATCGCCGAAGTAATCTCGTCAGACTTGCGCGCATCGGGCGTCTTTGAAACGCAGGGGCCAAATGGATTGCGGGCCATCACCGTGCCTGAGGTCGCAACACCACAATTTGACTATTGGAAATCGCGCCCGGTTGAACAATTGGTGCAGGGCTTTGTCCGTGTTGGTGGCGATGGCAACCTAACCGTTGGCTGTTATTTATATGATGTCGGTTTTGGCAATGAAACCACGCGCCTTGGCTTTAACGTGCCGCCGCGCGAATGGCGCAGAGCTGCACATAAATGTGCCGATGCGATCTATTCGCGGCTGACGGGTGAGCTTCCCTTTTTCGATAGCCGCATCGCCTATATCGCCGAAAGTGGGCCAAAGAATAAACGGACAAAGCGGCTTGCGATCATGGATTCGGATGGCGCAAACCACCGCTTCATCACCAATGGCCAGTCGACGGCGCTTACACCGCGCTTCTCGCCCAATTACAAATCGATCTTATATCTGTCCTATGTCGACGGAAACCCGCGTATTTACGTCTATGATATTGATGCCGGACGTCAGCGCCTGATTACCCAGTCAACAAGCCCCACTTTCGCGCCGCGTTGGTCGCCCGATGGCCAGACAATATTGTACTCAATGGCCGTGTCGGGAAATACCGACGTCTATAAAATTGCAGCCAGCGGCAATGGTACGCCTGTAAAGCTGACCAGCTCGCCCGGTATTGATGTCGGCGGTAGCTTTTCACCCGATGGCCGCCAGATCGTGTTTGAAAGCGACCGTTCGGGCAGCCAGCAAGTCTATGTGATGAACGCCGACGGCAGCAATCAACGCCGCATCAGCTTTGGTTCTGGCCGCTATGCGACGCCGGAATGGAGCCCGCGCGCTGACCTTATTGCCTTCACCCGCATCGCGGGCGACTTTCGCGTTGGCACGATGCGTCCAGATGGCTCCGGCGAACGCTTGCTCACCGATAGCTGGCAGGACGAAGGACCGACATGGGCGCCAAATGGCCGCGTCATTCAGTTCTTTCGCACGGCAAAAGGAAGTGGTAAAACAAGCATCTGGCAAGTAGACCTTACCGGCTCCAACGAACGGCAATTGCCCACGCCAATCGATGGTTCAGACCCGGCATGGGGACCCGTGTTGCCTTAAAGACGTTTAACTCTTATAAAAAACTCGAACCGCATTCGGGCCAAGTCGAAGGAGAATATCATGAGGACAAATACGATCAAAATGGCAGCCATATTAATGGTATCGACCGCGCTTGTCGCAGGCTGCGGCAAGAAAAAGGTCGAGGCTCTGCCC
Source organism: Sphingorhabdus sp. (assembly GCF_029865925.1). Classification (GTDB taxonomy): domain Bacteria; phylum Pseudomonadota; class Alphaproteobacteria; order Sphingomonadales; family Sphingomonadaceae; genus Sphingorhabdus_B. The sequence continues at coordinate 525 of NZ_JARXAI010000049.1, read as the reverse complement.
CCAGCTGCAGAAGGCACTGATTATGGCCAGAACGCTGCTGATCCCAATGCCGGTACCGGTCAGATCGTACCGGGCAGTCAGGAAGATTTCCTGCAACAGGTTGGCGCATTCGGCGACCGCATCCTGTTTGAAACCGACCGTTTCAATGTTGATGCCGAGGACCAAGCCGTGTTGCAGCGTCAGGCGCAATGGTTGGCCCAATATCCCAATACACGCGCCATCGTCGAAGGTCATGCGGACGAACGCGGCACGCGTGACTACAACCTCGCGCTGGGTGAGCGCCGTGCCAACTCGGCCAAAAACTATCTGACCTCCATCGGTGTCGACGCGAGCCGTATCCAGACCGTCAGCTATGGCAAGGAGCGGCCATCTGCATTGGGTTCAGACGAACAGTCCTGGGCCCAGAACCGCCGTGCGGTGACGGTAACCGTTCGATAAACGTCGGCTTCAGGCCAGTTGCCTTGCTCCGGTCCATCCGGATGAGACACTGGCTTGGGACGTAGGATTTGATTTGAGAAAGTGCGC
>NZ_JARXAI010000033.1 GCF_029865925.1 Sphingorhabdus sp. | reverse complement strand
GCCGCTTTCAAATGCGGCGCATCGATCATTTTACCGTCCATTTGCAGCACCCCTGCTCCGGGGTTGGCCGCGAAGGCATTTACAACTGATTGCGCATGCGCAAGCTGTTCAGCGGAAGGCGTAAAACCTGCGTTGATTGCTCCCACCTGCGACGGGTGAATGGCAAGCATGCCACTGAAGCCGTCGCGCGCGGCGCGGCCGACATAAGCGGCAAGCCCCGCCTCGTCGCTGATGCCTGGGAAGACAGTGTCGATTGCCGCAACACCCGCGGCATGCGCGGCAAAAAGCGTAAGCGACCGCACCATTTCAAACGGCGCAGTGTAACGGCCATCCGCTTCGCGCGCGGTTGCGGCTCCTATCGCGGCGGGCAGGTCCTCTGCCCCCCAGCTCACGCCAACCAGATAATGGGCGACCTCACGCAAGGTGCCAAGGTCAAACACTGCTCCGGGGGTTTCAGTCGCTATCGGCAAAATCGGCGGGGCTTCGCCATCCTGACTGTCCGCCACCGCCGCTGCCTCCGCGCGTAGCCAGTTGACTGAGCGCGCGCCTTCCGCCTTGGGCAACACGATGCCATCGGGCATGTAGGGCAACACTGACGCGAGATCGTCATGCGTCATTTGGCTATCCTGCGGATTGACGCGCACGAACACTGGAATGGGGCGGTCGCCCGACAGATATTCAGCCGTCGCCTCGCGCGCTACAATCTTCCGATTGACAGCAACCGAGTCTTCAAGATCAATGATGATCGCATCAGCGCCGCTGTCAGCGGCCTTTGCAAAACGGTCAGGCCGGTCACCCGGGACGAAAAGGAGCGAGCGCAGTTTCATGCCCTTATTATGCTCCACGCCCGACGTTATGGCAATCTAAGCCTTCTTCAGCAACGCTGCGCGCTCGGACTGGCATACAATTTCGTCGCGCTGGTTGATGCAACGGTGAAGGAAAGTCACAACGCCAGCATCTGGCCGTGACTTGCTTTCCTTCAGCGCAATGACCTCGGTTTCCGCACGCAGCGTATCACCAATAAACACCGGTTTTGGCATCACCAACTTGTCATAACCAAGGTTCGCAACCAACGTGCCCAGCGTCGTGTCGCCCACCGACAATCCGACCATAAGCGCAAAAGTGAAGGTGCCGTTTACGAGGATTTGCCCGAACTCACTAGCCTTCGCCGCCTCCGCGTCGATATGCAGCGGTTGCGGATTATGGGTCATGACCGAAAAAAGCAGATTATCCGTCTCGGTTACCGTCCGGCGAATTTCGTGAATGATGCTGTCGCCGATTTGCCATTGGTTGAAATATTTGCCTGCCATTACACTTCCACCATCTCTATCCGCACTAACAACGCCTCAACCTGCACTTGGGCACCAACCTCGGCATTCAACTCCGCCACCACACCGTCGAACGGCGCGGTGAGGCTGTGCTCCATCTTCATGGCTTCAAGCGTGAGGAGCTTCTGGCCCCTGGTGACGCTATCGCCCGCCGCAACCTCGACCGCAATGATGCGGCCAGGCATGGGCGACAATATTGCGCCGTCGCTTACAGCACTATGCCCCGACCCGCGCGGTTCATCCAAGACATAGCGACACGCAAAACCATCGGTAAAGGCAAGTACATCAGCGGTCGGCTCGTCAGCCTCGACTTCGTCAAACGGAACCACATAAAGGTTGCCAGCGTCGTCCATTAGGCGCGCCTCAGCACGTGGCGGTGCGTTCAATCGGAAGCCCAGAATGGCACTAACAGGTCCGTTACCGGGGCTAGCGCATAGCAATGCCGCAGCTTCTGCAAGCTCTTCGGGCTCTGGACCAGATGGATATACGAGGTCATCAACTTCCCGCGCGATAAGGCCCGTATCAACATCGCCAAGTCCGAAGTCGTCCAGATCAAGCAAACGGCCCAAAAATCCTGCGTTGGTTTTGACAGGCCATACTTCAGTGCCGTCGATACCGTCACGTAAGCGGTCAATCGCTTCTTCACGCGTTGCGCCCCAAGCAATCAGCTTGGCGATCATGGGGTCGTAGAATGGTGACACTTCGCCGCCTTGTTGCACGCCTGTATCAACACGCAGTTCTTCGGGAAACTCCAAATGGTCGAGTGAACCAATGGAGGGCAAGAAGCCCGTCGCGGGATTTTCCGCATAGAGCCGGGCTTCCATCGCCCAACCATTAATACGCAACTCTTCCTGCCGCATTGGCAAAGCCGCCCCGCTCGCCACACGCAACTGCCATTCGACAAGGTCAACGCCCGTGATTTCTTCAGTCACCGGGTGTTCGACCTGCAGCCGCGTATTCATTTCCATGAACCAGATACGATCGGCGCGGAGACCCTCAGACGCATCTGCAATGAATTCGATTGTGCCCGCGCCGACATAGTTGACTGCTTTGGCCGCCTTTACCGCTACCGCGCAAAGCTGTGCGCGTGTGGCTTCGTCCATGCCCTGCGCGGGGGCTTCCTCGATTACCTTTTGGTGACGGCGTTGCAACGAACAATCGCGTTCAAACAAATGAACGATGTTGCCATGGGTGTCGCCAAACACCTGCACCTCAATGTGGCGCGGGCGCTGAATATATTTCTCGATCAACACATGCGCATTGCCGAATGAGGCGCTGGCCTCACGCTGGCAAGAGGCGAGCGCGTCGATGAAGTCAGCTGCATCGTCGACCTTGCGCATTCCCTTCCCGCCGCCGCCTGCGACCGCCTTGATGAGCACGGGATAGCCGATTTCGGTGGCACGTTCAGCAAGGAACGCCGGGTCCTGATTCTCGCCCATATAGCCAGGGGTAACGGGCACACCGGCTTCGGCCATCAGTGTCTTGGCCGCATCCTTCAGCCCCATCGCGGTGATGCTAGCGGGCGCTGGCCCGACCCAGATCAGCCCTGCGTCAATCACCGCTTGCGCGAATTCCGCATTTTCGGAGAGGAAGCCATAGCCTGGATGGATTGCTTCTGCTCCCGTGGCTTTGGCAGCAGCGATAATCTTCTCACCGACCAAATAGCTCTCACGCGCCGGAGACGACCCAATATGTACAGCCTCATCGGCTTCCTGCAAATGCAATGCCTTGGCATCGGCATCAGAATAAACCGCGACGGTGCGAATGCCCATGGCCTGCGCCGTGCGGATAATCCGGCAGGCGATCTCGCCGCGATTGGCAATGAGGAGAGATTGGATCATCTGGGTCACATCCGGAACACCCCAAAGCGGGGTGCCTCCTCGACGGGTGCGTTTAGTGCGGCCGCAAACGCCAATCCAAGCACATCCCTCGTCTGCGCCGGGTCAATGATACCATCATCCCAAAGCCGCGAGGTCGCGTAATAGGGGTTGCCTTCATCCTCATATTTCTGACGGATTGGGGACTTGAAGGCTTCGGCTTCCTCCGGCGTCCATTTTTCCGCATCGCGGTGGACGGTGGCGAGCACCGAAGCGGCTTGCTCCCCACCCATCACCGAAATGCGCGCATTGGGCCAAGTGAACAGGAAACGCGGCGAATAAGCCCGTCCGCACATGCCGTAATTTCCTGCGCCAAAGCTGCCGCCGATCAGCACAGTGATCTTGGGTACGCTGGCGGTGGCAACGGCGGTCACGAGTTTCGCGCCGTGCTTGGCAATGCCCTCCGCCTCATATTTGCCGCCGACCATGAAGCCGCTGATATTCTGCAGGAACAGCAACGGGATCCGGCGTTGGCAGGCAAGTTCAATAAAATGCGCGCCTTTGACTGCGCTTTCGCTGAACAATACGCCGTTATTGGCGAGGATCGCGACAGGCATGCCCCAGATATGTGCAAAGCCGCAGACTAAGGTCGTGCCATACAGCGCCTTGAACTCATGAAATTCGCTGCCGTCGACAAGGCGCGCGATAACTTCGTGCACATCGTAAGGCGCACGGACATCGTCGGGGATGACGCCGAAAAGCTCTTCGGTGTCGAATTTTGTCGGGCGTGGTTCTTTTAGATCAATGTTCGGTTTGTGGATGGGGCCAAGGTGCGAAATAATATCGCGCACGATCGTCAGCGCGTGTTCGTCATTCTCGGCCACATGATCGACCACGCCCGATTTCCGGCCATGCAAGTCGCCGCCGCCCAGATCCTCGGCGCTGATTTCTTCGCCTGTCGCAGCCTTTACCAAAGGTGGGCCTGCCAAGAAGATCGTGCCTTGGTTGCGGACGATGACGCTCTCGTCTGACATGGCGGGCACATAAGCGCCGCCCGCGGTGCAGCTTCCCATGACACAGGCGATTTGCGGGATGCCTTTGGCGCTCATATTTGCTTGATTGAAGAAGATGCGCCCGAAATGGTCACGGTCGGGAAAAACCTCGTCCTGATGCGGCAAATTCGCACCGCCGCTGTCGACCAGATAGATGCATGGCAAATGGTTCGCCTCGGCGATTTCTTGCGCCCGTAAATGCTTTTTGACCGTCATCGGGTAATAAGTGCCACCCTTTACCGTCGCGTCATTACAAACAATCATGCACTGCCGGCCCGAAACGCGGCCAATTCCCGTGATTAGGCCAGCGGCGGGAATTTCGCTATCATACAGGTCGCACGCTGCAAGCTGGCCGATTTCTAGGAAAGGCGAACCGCTATCCAGCAGGCGTTCGACGCGCTCACGAGGCAGCAATTTGCCGCGCGACGTATGGCGCTCACGCGACTTTTCATTACCGCCCAACGCCGCCTCGGCGACTTTGGCCCAAAGTTCATCGCGCAATCCTCGGTTGTGCGCACTGCGCGCCTTAAACTCTTCGGAGTCAGCGTTGATTTGTGTCGTTAAAGTCGGTGCGCTCATCGTTTCAGTTGAAACGATTTTGCAGATTTAGCAAGGCCATCGCGGCAATAGCTGCCTCCCCGCCCTTGTCCTTTTGCTTGGGATCGGCGCGCACTATGGCTTGTGCTTCATTCTCAACGGTCAATATACCATTACCGATGGCAATGCCGTCCATCGTCAACGCCATGATACCACGCGCGCTTTCGCCAGCAACGATTTCAAAATGATAGGTTTCCCCGCGAATGACGACGCCAATGGCGACAAAGCCATCATATATTTGCGCCTCCGCGGCCATCGCAATTGTACCTGGAATTTCGAGCGCGCCGGGCACAGTGATTACCTCCACCTCATGCCCCTTGGCCTTCAACGCCGCCTTCGCGCCGGCAACAAGCATGTCGTTCAGATGGTCATAAAACCGTGCTTCAACTATCAGAAACTTTGCCATTACTCGCCTCCGGTGCCGGGAATAGACCGCTCGCCTAAAATGGAAAGGCCATAGCCTTCAAGGCCAACCAGCGCGTGGTGCGTGTTGGTCAGCAATATCATGTCGTGCACGCCTAGTTCGGTCAGGATTTGTGCGCCGCCGCCATAGTCGCGCAGTTCTTCTATCTCGGGTGCGCCAGCTTGCTTGCCCTCCGCGCGCAGTTGCATGAAGCGGGAAACGACGTTTTTCATTGGCTTGTTGATAACCACGATAACACCAGCACCTTCAGCCGCAATGGCCTCCATCGAGCGGGACAGCAGGCCAGAACGCTCACTATCCTCCCCAAACACATCAACGAACATCGACATGGTATGCATACGTACCAATGTCGGTTTTTCAGGGTCAATGTGGCCCTTGACCAAAGCGATGGTCTCATCGCCCGTCGCCTTGTTGTAGAAGGTCATGGCTGCCCAATCGCCGCCCCAGCGGCTGTTGAACTTCATCTCCGCGCGCTTTTCGACCAAATGGTCGTGCTTGCGGCGATAGGCGATCAAATCGCGGATCGTCCCCATTTTCAAATTATGCATACGCGCGAAGGCGACAAGATCGTCCATCCGCGCCATTGTGCCATCATCCTTCATGATTTCACAAATCACGCCCGACGGGTTGAGGCCAGCAAGCCTGCTGATGTCGACAGCGGCCTCTGTATGGCCCGCACGCACCAGAACGCCACCATCGCGCGCGGTGAGCGGAAAGACATGGCCCGGCGAAACAATGTCATCAGGCCCCATAGAGGCGTCCACAGCAACGGAAATGGTTCGGGCCCGGTCAGCAGCACTGATGCCCGTCGTGACGCCCTCACGGGCTTCTATGGACACCGTGAAGGCTGTTTGCATGCTCTCGCGGTTTTCGCGCGCCATCGGCGTCAGGCCAAGCTGTTCGCAACGCGCTTTGGTCATGGTCAAACAGATTAGCCCACGGCCATGCGTTGCCATGAAATTGATCGCGTCTGGCGTCGCCATTTGCGCTGGAATGATCAGGTCGCCCTCATTCTCCCGGTCCTCATCATCAACGAGAATATACATTCGACCATTGCGCGCCTCTTCAATGATTTCCTCAATCGGCACGAGCGTAGGCGTCTCGTCGTTGGAGAACAAATAGCTTTCCAACTTACGCAACGTTTCAGCGGTGGGGTTCCAGCCCGGCTCATCCAAGTCGCGCAAAGTATTTGCATGAAGGCCAGCAGCACGGGCTAGGCCAGACCGTGACAAGCCACCGTCGTTGACGAGGCTACGAAGTTTATTGATCAGTTGAGTGCTCATGATTCGTCTTTTTCACATTGTAGTGTGATTGTCAAAGTACATATTCACATCAATGTGATCAATGGAGTCTCTAGTCTTTCATTGAATGGATAAGTTCAGGCGGTTATGCCATCGCAAGGAGGGCCAAATATGGCATCGACAATCTGGGTAAACAAACAGGCGCTGACACAAACGCAGGTGTATGAAGCCGCATTGCACCCGCTCGGCGAAGAAGCGGTTCGTTTGCGTATCGAGAGCTTCTCCGCCACGGCTAATAACATCACTTATGCCGTCATCGGGGACCAGTTCGGCTATTGGAACTTCTTTCCAGCGGAGGGCGATTTTGGCGTCGTGCCAATGTGGGGCCATGCAGTCGTTGAAGAATCACATTGCCCCGATATCGCGGTTGGCGAACGCGTCTATGGCTATTTACCGATGGGGACGCATCTCGATGTCGTGCCTGGCAAAGTGAGCGCCGGTGGTTTCACCGATATGGCCGCACACCGGCAGCCAATGAGCCCAATTTATAACCAATATAGCCGTCTTGCCGCCGACCCGGAACATGACCCCGCAAAAGAGGCGGAGCGTATGTTGTTTGGGCCTTTATTCAAAACCGGCTTCCTGATTGAAGCCATGCTCCGCCGAGAAGGCTGGTTTGGCTCAGAAAACCTGCTCATTACCAGCGCTTCATCCAAAACGGCGATGGGTCTTGCAAGCGTGGCGAAGGATTTATCGCCCAGCATAAAGCGCATAGGCCTGACTTCAAAGGGCAATGTGGACTTTGTCCTCGGGACTGGCCTGTACGACGGCGTCATGGCCTATGATGAAGTCGACGCACTGCCCGAGACCGCGTCGGTATGCGTCGATTTTGCCGGCAACTCGCGGCTGCTCCGTGCTATTCACGAGAGGTTGGTTAGCCATTTAAAATATAGCTGCTTGGTCGGAGCCACCCATGTTGACGCGCGAGGCCCAAACAGTGCTGGCGCAAGTGGCGGCGAAATGCCTGGACCAAAACCAGTTCTATTTTTCGCCCCCGATCACGCGGTCGCGACAATTCAGGAACTAGGACCAAAGGGTTTTGGCGAAGCCGTCGGCCGCAGTTGGAAAAGCTTTCTAACTGCAGCCGATGGCGTGGTGGACATCGAAATTCGTGCAGGACTGAAGGCCGCCGAAACCGCCTTTGTAGAAACGCTTCAAGGCCGGACAGACCCGCAAAAGGGCATAATCATTCGGCCTTAAAAACCGCCCATCCTTCATAACGAAACGCACGGCTTTTAATGTCGTGATGTCCACTATGGGGTTTGCCGCAAGCCGCTCAAGATAGCCATTTACCGTGGGCATTGTCGGCGCAATGCCGCGAGCCTTTTGTTGGCGGGTCTTGTGGTGGCCCGGCAAAACATTGTGCAATACGCATCCATTGATGCGCGACTTCGCCTGTGACTTCAAGCGCAGTGTCCGCAATGTTCCGGCATTGGGTGACAACCTGACAAAACTCCGTCGCGCTGCCGGAAATCATACCGCTTTCGGAGGGCTCGCCATATTCCCAAACCGCGCCGGATGGAGCGAACAGGCGCAATTTCGGCATCGGGCCGGGCGGCTCGGTGCGGCGATTTTTCCAAGTAAAGCCCCATGTATTGACGCCAAGCCGTGCGATATTTCCAATCCGGTCAGTGTCTTGCCGCGCCACGCCAAGCACATCGTAAACCGCCTGCCCATGTGCCCAAGTTTCCATGAGCCGCGCCGTGATTGAACTTAGCGCGCTCATATCAGGGCCAACCCATTTGAGACGAAGCTTCGGATCCGCTGCAGCAAATGCAACAGCAGTGGCTTCTGCACGCTCCATCCACGCGTTTCGCAATGCATGACCCAAAAGACCATCCAGATAGCTCGCCTCAAACTCGGGCAACTTACCCCCGCGAACGCCAGCCATCATCGCAGCGACGAACGCACCAAACGCCGCCTCGTCACGCAACGACAGGTCGACTGCGATATTCCAGACGTGCAAATGGCGGATGATGTTGTTGATGGTCCAGCCCTTGAACTGGGTTGGCGTTTCAAAATCTGCCTCGGAAAGCGAGGTCAGCAAAGCGCATAACGCCTTGCTTTCATCTAAAAAATCGGTTGCCTGTTGCATTAGTTTCGTCGTCCCAGATCAGTTTCAAATTCAAAGCGGTTTGTTTTGCCAATATGCGAACACATCGTCCTAAAGTTTTCGGATATGGGCATGCGCTTGCGGCCCTGTCCATTCACCCTGATAATCGGTCCGCCCTGTCCACCAGCCCTGCCCAGGCAAGCCGTCACCTTCACGCACCACAAGCACCGCGAGCGCAGGGGTGCCTTCGTCGGCGGTGATCTGGTCTATCTTGTCTAACGTCTTGCAGACCGCGCGCATTTTGGGCCGTGTGAAGCGGAAGCCGAGATTCAACAAAAGCTCGGAATAGCTGATCGCACGGCCATCACGCCCACATTGTTCCAGTATGGCCTTGATCCGCGCAACATCGTGCAGCGCCGAAGCATCCGCCGCTGGATCGCTTAGAAATTCTTCGAGGACAGGGTCCAATTCACATCCTAAAGATAGTCACGCCGCAAATCGTTCATGACGGTATAAAACTCCTCCATCACCTCGTCGATGATTTGCTTGGCGGGTTTTACCGCATCAATGCGTCCGGCCACTTGCCCGGAAAGAGCGATCGCAGCCTCCATGTCACCGCCGAAATACAAATCAAGCACACCACGCATTTCGCCCATGATATTGTCCGTTGGTTCAACGTCCAGCTTTGTTGTTCGTTCAGTGCGCAAGGCACGTAATGCCGGCCCCGGCCCATGGCGATTGAGGAACAGCGTGTCGGTTTCCTTCGCGTTGATGATGGCGTCTTTCCAGTTATGGTGCACAGGCGATTCCGCAGCGCTGACCATCCGTGTGCCCATTTGTACGGCCTCTGCGCCAAGCGCAAATGCCGCTGCCATTGTCCGTCCGCAGACAATGCCGCCAGCAGCGACGATAGGCACGTCAACTTTGCTCCGGATAAGCGGCAGCAGGACCATCAGCGCAACGTCCTTCGGATTTTTGAAACCACCGCCCTCGCCGCCTTCGACGACAAGACCGTCAACACCGGCATCAATGGCTTTCAATGCGCCAGCGAGGGTCGGCACGACGTGAAAAACTGTAAGCCCCGCTGCCTTTAGCGGACCGCAATATTTATTGGGGTCGCCCGCAGATGTTGTTACGAATTTGATGCCTTGGTCGACCACAAAATCCACAATGCCCGGGTCGCGAACAAAGGCTTGTGCGATGTTCACCCCGAAGGGCTTATCGGTAAGTCCGCGCATTTTGATGATTTCGGCGCGCACTTCATCCAACTGCCCCGAGGATGTTTCGATGATGCCAAGCCCGCCTGCGTTTGACACCGCCGATGCCAGTTGCGCCCGCGCAATCCAACCCATTGGCGCCTGAATGATAGGATATTCGACCCCGAGCAAGTCGGTCATGCGGTTCTTCATCGGTTTCATATCAATGTCCAATCTGACTAGTGCGGATGTTCAATTGGCCAGCAAGCCCAGCTTTACGATGAGATTCAATGGCTTGATATTCAGGCGAAGACACCATTTTCTGCATGGCCGCAAGGGACGGATATTCGACCAAAGCGATCATGTCCCATTCGTCCTCAACTTCACCAATCATCATTCCAGTAACTATCCCGGCGTAAATTTGGCGGCCACCGACGGCAGCCAAACAAGCCTGAATAGCTTTACCGTAGCGGGCATAAGCCGCTGCACCAGAAAGATCGGAATCGCTGCCATCGGCATATTCCGCCTTGTCTTTGAACTTCAGCAAATTCACCATGACAAACGGCCCGTTCTCTGGACCGCCGAAAAATGACGTAGCCTGCGCCATTGATGGAAATATAGCATTGTCTACACGCATGATCAGCTCTCTCCCCTCTGATTTAATCATGTGCTTAAATCAGCGCTGTGACATTGTAAAAGTGATTATGCGCTTCAGAGGTAGGTACAAATCTAGCCGGGCTTTTTGGGGCATGCTAGACTTGAGTTTTGTTGCGGCACAGGTGGGCGTTTGCCAGACAGCAGAGCTATCTGCCCGGTTACGAAACGATCTTGATTTGCGTTTGACCAAGCTTTTGCGCCGACGATTTTTTGCCTAGCCCAAGAAAAATTGTCTCAACAATCGTTGCAAGCTTCTCGACCCTCAACTTAATCGTGCCAACGTAAAAAAGCGCGTCCGGGTTGGTGTAACACTGCACCATCTGGTTGATGAGTGACACTGCCTCATCAATCGAAAGGCCTTCAAAATAACCCTGCTCCATAGCTTCTGCGACAATCAGGGAGAGATAATGATCTCCCAGATCCACATAGCCGCGGACAACCTCAAAATATTGTTGGCCAATTTCAAGGTAACTTTTCAGCAGGTCAGGCTCCGACTCATATTGTTCGACATTCGCCAGATAACGTCGTGCAAAATATTGGTACATTTTGTCGCGAACCGGCAAGTCGGATTCCGTAACTTCGACCATGATCCGTATTTTTTCGGCAAAGAAACGTTCGGCTACAGCCTCAAGCAAAGCTTCTTTGTTGTCGAAAAATCGATACAGGTTGGACGCAGACATGCCTGCAGCCGCAGCCAAATCTGTCATGGAGATGTCTACGGCGCCGCGCTTGCGGACCAAATCGTCTACCACCTCAAGCAGCGCATTTCGTCCGGCTTCAATATCAGTATGGGGGCGGGCCATATCAGTTCCTGTATTACATGTGCATAACAGTTTTATGATATATGACAGATTATTTCAATTTTCAATCAAATGTAAAGCGCCCTTGGGGTGTTCCATCAATGGCCGCATTGTTTTGGTCCACGAGGCCATACAGCGTCAAGCCAAGTAGCCGGACCCCCATTTCAACTGGTAAAATCTGATTCAGCAGCACATGGCCAAGCTGCGCAACAGCTCTGCGGTCCGCAATTAATTGGCCCGTGGTGCGCGACCGGGTCACTGTACGAAAGTCCGAATAGCGCGCCTTAAGCACCAAAGTCCGGCCCTGCACCTGGTGGCGATCGATGCGGTCCCAAACAATGTCGACAATTTCGTCCAATGCAGCGCGAAGTTCGGTTTCACTGCGTTTATCTTCAGAATACGTACTTTCTGCACCGATGGATTTGCGCACCGCGTTTGCATTTACCGGGCGATGATCGACACCCCGCGCTGCCCAGAAGAGATAGCTGCCCCAACTGCCAAAATGCTGCGCCAGCCAAGCTTCATCCTTTTGCGCTAGGTCAGCGCCGCTGTTCACGCCAAGCTTTGCCATTTTCTCGGCGGTACGGGGACCGACACCATGGAAGCGGCGGACCGGCAAGCTGGCAACAAAGTCCGCGCCCTGGTCTGGCAGGATGACGCACATACCATCTGGCTTATTCTGGTCGCTCGCCAGCTTGGCGATAAATTTGTTGTAACTTACGCCCGCACTGGCGGTTAGGCCGGTTTCTTCGCGAATAGCCGCGCGGATAGCCTTTGCCACCTGCACCGCCGATCCAATGCCTTGCTTGTCATGGGTAACATCAAGATAAGCCTCATCAAGCGATAGCGGTTGAATCAGGTCCGTGTGTCGCGCAAATATGTCCCGGATTTGCTGCGAGACAGCTTTGTAAGCCTCAAACCTTGGTTTAACGAAAATAAGGTCGGGGCACTGCCGCTGCGCTGTCACCGAAGGCATAGCTGAGCGCACACCAAACGCCCGGGCCTCGTAACTCGCTGCGGCGACAACGCCACGTTTGGACGAGCCACCGACAGCTACCGGCTTACCGCGCAGGTCGGGGTTATCGCGCTGTTCCACACTGGCGTAAAACGCATCCATATCGACATGGATAATCTTGCGGATGACGGCGAGATCGCTTTCCATCGCCGCCGAACGCTTAAGACCCTACCGCCAACCGCAACGCCTTACGGTCAAGCTTACCGATCATCGTTTTTGGCAAATTATCCATAACAGTGACGCCTTGGACACGCTCATGCTTGCCAAGCTTCGGGTTGAGCCAAACGGCAAGCGCCGCGCCATCTTGGGTAGCACCGTCCTGCAAAGTAACGAACGCGCGCGGTATCTCGCCGAGATATGCATCAGCGACGCCAATGACGAGGGCCTCCTTAACCGCAGGATGCTTATAGAGAATGTCTTCGACCTGACTTGGGAATACCTTGAACCCGCCGACAGCAATCATATCCTTCAATCGGTCTACGATATGGATGAAGCCGTCATCGTCAATCATCGCAACGTCACCCGTGCGGAGATATGTGCCAAGAAACACCTCAGCATCGGCATCAGGCCGGTTCCAATAGCCGCACATGACCTGCGGACCCGAAAATGTTAGTTCGCCGGGTTCGCCTTTGGGTGCCGGCTTGCTTGGGTCTTCCTTATCGACAAGTTTGATATTGGTTCCGGGCACAGGTTGCCCGATACTGCCAATCTTGTTTCTGCCTTCATATGGATTGCAGGACACGACGCCAGAGCTTTCGGTCAAGCCATAGCCTTCAATCACTACAGCTCCAGTAAGCTTTTCAAATCGCTCTTTCAATTCAGCCGCCAATGGCGCGCCGCCAGATATGCAGGCGCGCAAACTCGTGAAGTCAGTTTTTCCGAGGTCAGGGCAGTCCAGCAAAGCCTGATACATTGTTGGCACGCCCGGAAGTGATGTCACATTAGTCCGCGTGATAGCCGCCAAAGCAGCTTTTGCCTCAAATCGGGGAAGCATCACAATTTCGCCGCCATTTTCAACTGTACGGTTCAAAACAGTCGCATTTGCGAAAACATGGAAAAAGGCAGCACGCCAAGGATACGGTCGTCCAATGGTTCGTTAGGCTGATTGTTTCGGCTATAGGGGTCAAGCATGTTAATTTGCCGAGCGTTGGCGGTTATATTCTGATGGCTTAGCATGGCGCCTTTCGGCGTGCCTTTGGTTCCGCCGGTATATTGCAACTGCGCGATGTCTTTTTCAGGCGTGCAATGCTGAACCGCATAATCGCCAATATTGGCTATCAATTCCGCATAGGACGAAACGCGGCTGTCCGAAGGAAGCGCGGCAATTTCGTTCCGTTTGAACAACCGGTAGGCCCAGCCTTTGGCCTTTGGCAGGGCCTCAGATACGCTTCCTACAATAAGTTCTTTAAGGCTGCTATTGTCTAACACCTTCATGGCGGTAGGCAGCAAAGCAGCCGCCGACACCGTGATCAGGATCGACGTGCCGCTGTCGGCTACCTGATGCGCCAGTTCGTCAACTGTGTATAGCGGTGAGAAATTGACCACCGTCGCCCCTGCGGCCAGCGCCCCGTAATACGCCGCGATATATTGCGGCACATTGGGCAGGAAGAGGCCAATTTGGTCGCCCTTGCCAATACCTTTGTCTTGCAGTCCGCGCGCAACCCGCCGGACAGTTGCTGCCATTTCGGCATAGCTATATTTGCGGCCCATGAAATCTACCATCGCCGCACGGCCCATGCGTTCTGCCGATTGGAAAAACATATCGTGCAGCGCCAATGCGGGAAATTGCTGATCCCATTTGACGGGATGCAAATAATTACGGTTCCAGATACTCTGCGTCATGCCCAGATCATGCCGCGTGATACCAGCCAACGCCATCGTGGATTTCACATTTTATCCGTCCCGCAAAATGCAAATGCCGCAAATGTGCTTGCGCCTCGCCTGTCGCGAGCCCGTAAACAGTATCGTCAATTTCGCGTTCGAATAAGAGAGTGAACGTATCGACGGCACGCATTTCGGTTGTACGCAGTTCCAACTCAAGTCGGTCAAGTCGTTCGTGATGTCCAGATGCAAGCTTGTCCAATCGGACATGCACGCCCGTAAAAGGTTGCCCATGCGCTGGTAAAACGAGCATATCTGCAGGCAACGCCTCCCGGAATTTTGCAATCGATGCCAGCCATTCACCCAGCGGGTCGGCCTCCGGCTCGCTATCCATGACCGACACATTGGATGTAATGCGCGGCAAAATCTGGTCACCCGCGATGATCATGTTGTTGGTAAAATCCACAAGGCTCGCATGTTCGGGCGTGTGCCCACCACCCGTCATTACCGTCCAATCGCGTTGACCGACCCGAATGACTTGCCCATCGTCCATGCGCACATGTCCAGTGGGCAGCCGCGACACTGCGCGCGCAAAACCCCCCCAGCCAGCTTGACGCAACGTGTCGATACGCTGTTCGTCATAGCCTGAGAATCGCCGGTTGCTGAGGACGTCTTCTGGAGGATGCTCTAGCTGTTCAGCGATCAACATCCGCGCCATCAACCATTCGGTCCGGTTCATCCAGATTGGAACCTTGAACTTGTTCGCCAACCAGCCAGCACAACCGACATGATCGGGATGGAAGTGCGTCACAAAGATTCGCTTTAGCTCTCGGTCAGCCAATGCGCCTGCAAACATCGCCTTCCACATTTCGATGGTTGGCGGCATGAACAACCCGGTATCCGCAATGGCATATCCGCCATCGGCTTCATCCAGCAGCCATAGATTGATATGTGCTAAATTGCCTGGAACCGGCATACGCGTCCAGCCCATGTCGGGCGCAATCGGGTATATTTCACCATATTGCGGGGCATGCTCGCCCAAAGGATATGTAAGCCCTTTTAGCTCTTTTGCTTCAAATCCGTGGTCGGCTAGCGACGCGTCATACGCGGGGGGTGTGTTAGATGCCATCCCTCCGCCGTGCCTTAATCAACCAATTAAGGCAATGATGGCGTGACGATTATTCGCCTGCTTTTTTGAATAATGTGTCGGCGGTCAATTCTGCCTTGCCCACATTTTCGTCTTCACCATTCAACGCAGCTTCGGCGCGACGCGCAGCCTCAGTACGCTCAGCGCGGAGTTCTTCGATCAACGCATCGCGATCTGTTCCAAGACGTGCATCATTAGCGGCAGTGTTATCGATACCAGCCTTCTTCGCGGCACGGTTAACAATGGCGTCAAGCTCACGCTGCGAAGTTAGGCCAAGCGTGACCGGATCTTTCGCCTGAATTTCAGCGATGTTCCAGTGGCTACGTTCACGAATGGCCGCAATTGTATTGCGCGTCGTACCGATCAACTTGCAGATTGCGCCATCCGAAATTTCGGGGTGGTTGCGCAGAAGCCAAGCGATGCCGTCTGGCTTGTCCTGACGCTTTGATACTGGCGTATAGCGCGGGCCCTTTGTGCGACGGACCTGATCCGGACCCTTCGACATTTTGAGAACATAATCCTCATCTGCCTGTCCCTTTTCAATTTCTTCCATCGCCAATTCACCGGCGTGCACGGGATCCCGACCCGTATATTTCGAGCCAGTCATTTCGTCGGCCATCGCCTGCACTTCGAGGATATGAATTCCACAAAAGTCAGCAATTTGTGAGAAGCTCAAACCTGTGTTGTCGACCAGCCAAGCGGCGGTCGCATGTGGCATCAAAGGGGTGGCCATGTCATTTGCTCCAATAATAAGGGCCGCCCCTTACGGAACGGCCTGAATGTGTTGGGAGCTTTGTTAGGCGAACTTTGCTGCATCGGCAAGCGGCAATGCGTATTGGGACTTGCGCGCTTACCGCCACATGTGCATTCCCGAGCAAGAGTTTTGGGGGAAGATATGAAACGTCTAATCAAATGGCTTGTCATCCTGTTGCTGGCTGCAGTCGCCGGGATCTTTGTCTGGGGTTATGCGCCCGACACAGATGCCGCAAAGATGGAGCGTAAATATAGCAGCGCTGCGTCGCGCTTTGCTGAGTTAGAGCCTGGCCTGCGTGTGCATTATCGCGATGAAGGCAAAGCCGATGGGCGCGTTCTCGTCCTCATTCACGGTTCAAATGCATCGTTGCACACATGGGAGCCATGGGTCAAAACTCTCGGTAAGGATTATCGCGTAATTTCAATGGATCTTCCGGGCCACGGCCTGACCGGCAAAAATCCAGCGGGCGTCTACGACAATGCATCTTATGTCAGCGTGGTTGACCGCCTGTTGGTAAAACTAAAAATCAATAAAGCCGTCATCGGCGGTAATTCGATGGGCGGCGGCGTTACTTGGCTGTATACACTTACGCATCCCGAAAAAATTGATGCCATGCTGCTCGTCGATGCAAGCGGGCAACCTTATGCAAAATCCGGGAACACGCCTCTTGGCTTTCGCCTGATGCGCATGCCAATTCTCAAAGAAGCCGCACGTTTCATCGCTCCACGAAGCATTTTTGAATCAAGCGTCAAAACGTCCATGAGCGTGCAGTCCAAAATTGATGACAAGCTTATTGATCGATACTCGGAACTCAACCGATACCCCGGCAACCGCGAAGCGACGATGCAACGGTTCGCCAACTTCAAGAGCATGACGCCCGGCACAAAAGAGCGTCTTGCGGGAATCAAAGTGCCGGTTTTGATTTTATGGGGGGCTGAAGACAATTTGATCCCAGTAAGTGCTGCCCAGTGGTTTGCGGACGCCATGCCGCAAGCTAGGCTGATCATTTACCCCGCAGTTGGGCATATCCCGATGGAGGAGATTCCCGAGAAAAGCGCTGCTGATGTAAAGGCTTGGCTGGAGGGCTTGCCATCGGACAAGACCCAGTCGTGAGGTGCTCGCTTCGGCTTAAACCGCCAGCATGATTTTCCCGACATGTGCACCTGATTCCATATAGCTATGCGCAGCAGCCGCCTCGGCTAGCGGGAAAATTTTGTCCATTTCCGGGCGAAGCGCGCCATCGCAAACCATTGGCCAGACCGTTGCTGATATTTCTTGCGCCAGCAATGCCTTGAACTCCGCCGTCCGCGGACGAAGCGTTGACCCCGTGAGCATCAAACGGCGGGACATGACATAGGCCATGTTGATTTCGGCGGTCATTCCGCCCTGCACCGCGATGGTCACATGCCGCCCATCTTCACGCAGGCATTGCAAGTTACGCGATACATATCCGCCCGCGACCATATCAAGCACGAGGTGAACGCCCTCGCCATTAGTGATTGCTTTGACGCCCTCGACAAATTCCGAACTGTTGTAATTGATTGCGTGATCGGCACCGATTTTTATCGCAGCGACACATTTGTCGTCCGAACCACAGGTCACAATCACAGTTAGGCCGAACAGTTTACCTAGTTTTATGGCCATTGTGCCAATGCCGCTGGTGCCGCCGTGAACCAGTATAGCTTCACCAGGAGCAGCAAAACCCCGCTCAAAGACATTATGCCACACTGTGAACAGGGTTTCAGGCAGCGCCGCTGCTTCCACCATCTCCATACCCGCTGGCACCGGCAAACAGACGTCCATGCGGGCCAGACAATATTCCGCATACCCACCGCCCGATACTAAAGCGCAATAACGCGAACCAATCACAGTCGGGTCAACTTCGTCGCCAACCGCCACAACTGTGCCGGACACTTCAAGACCGGGTAGGTCGCTCGCGCCGGCGGGTGCAGGATAAAGCCCTTTGCGTTGGATTACGTCCGGCCGGTTTACACCGGCATAGGCTACTTTCAACAGCACCTCTCTTGGGCGGGGCACTGGCAAAGGTCGATGCGATGCAATCAGCACCTCGGGTCCGCCTGGCGTCGAAATTTCGATTGCAGTCATTAACTCTGGTAGCTTTGCCATGCGCAACATATCCCCGATGAATTTCGGTCCTTCTAAGGAAGCTTCATATTGACAGCAACTGCTGTTGGGTAAAATATGCGGCATGGATATCGATGATAATTTGCCGCTCCGCCGCGACGACCCTTTGGCCAATATTGTCAAACAGGATATTGACGCCCTTTCCGTGGCGGAACTCGAAGCCCGCATCGCGACACTGAGAGCTGAAATCGCCCGTTGCGAAGGCAAAATTGCGTTTGCAAGCAAGCACCGCAGCGTCGCTGACGCGCTGTTCAAGAAGTGAATTATAGCGCAGCGATGTTATCAAAGCTGGGCACCGAACCGTTATCTAACTTAACACGCTTGAAAGCACTGAAGGCCGCCCCGATATAGAGAATAATCGATACAGCGACTCAATTCCAAGGAGACGAAAATATGCCATCATTTGCGGAGTCGCTGGAAGCAACCCTTCACAACGCGTTGAAACATGCTGGCGACCGCGCGCATGAATATGCGACGCTCGAGCATCTCCTTTTGGCGCTGATAGACGATGCCGATGCAGCCAAGGTTATGCAGGCCTGCGGTGTCGATGTGGGCGAGCTTTCGGACATCATTATCACTTACCTGGACACTGAGCTGGAAAGCTTGCGTGTCGAAGGCAAGGTCGACCCGTCGCCGACAAGCGGGTTCCAACGTGTAGTCCAGCGCGCCATTCTTCATGTCCAAAGCTCGGGCAAGGATGTCGTTACTGGCGCAAATGTGCTGGTCGCATTGTTCTCCGAACGCGAGAGCTATGCCGTATATTTCCTGCAACAGCAGGATATGAGCCGGCTCGATGCCGTTTCTTTTATCAGTCACGGGATTGGCAAGGATGGCAAGCTGGCCGAACCGCGCCAAGTCAGTGGCACCGAACCCAAGAGCGAAGAGCCTGAAGACACCAAGTCGAAAAAGGATAAGAAGGAAGGCGCGCTTGACCAGTTCACCGTCAACCTGAATGAAAAAGCGAAACAGGGCCGCATTGACCCGTTGATCGGGCGCACCGCCGAAGTTGACCGCACGGTTCAGATCCTGTGCCGTCGGTCTAAGAACAACCCGCTTTATGTTGGCGAACCAGGCGTCGGTAAGACCGCGATTGCAGAAGGTTTGGCCCGTCGCATCGTTGAGAACCAGGTTCCTGAGGTCTTACTGCCTGCTGTCATTTACTCGCTCGACATGGGTGCGTTGCTCGCGGGCACACGGTATCGTGGTGACTTCGAAGAACGGTTGAAAGCTGTCGTCTCCGAACTTGAGAAATTGCCAGATGCGATTTTGTTTATCGACGAAATTCACACTGTAATCGGCGCTGGTGCCACAAGCGGCGGGGCCATGGACGCGTCGAACTTGCTGAAGCCTGCATTGTCTGGCGGAACTATCCGTTGCATCGGGTCGACCACCTATAAGGAATTCCGCAATCATTTCGAAAAGGACCGCGCGTTGCTGCGCCGTTTCCAGAAGATTGATGTCAACGAACCAAGCATTGAGGACACGATCAAAATCCTTGCTGGTTTGCGCAGTGCATTTGAAGCGCATCATAAGGTAAAATACACTCCTGATGCTATCAAGGCCGCTGTGGAGCTATCCTCTCGCTATATCAACGACCGTAAGCAGCCAGATAAGGCCATCGACGTGATTGATGAGGTTGGCGCCATGCAAATGCTTGTTGCCCCTTCAAAGCGGCGCAAGCTGATTACAGCGCGCGAAATCGAGGCTGTTATTGCCACTATCGCGCGAATCCCGCCAAAGCAGGTCTCGAGCGACGACAAGACTGCGCTTGGCACACTTGAAGCAGACCTTAAGCGCGTCGTGTTCGGGCAGGACAAGGCCATTGGTGTATTGGCGAGCGCCATAAAGCTTAGCCGTGCAGGTCTGCGTGACACCGAAAAGCCTATTGGCAGCTATTTGTTCAGCGGCCCAACAGGCGTCGGCAAAACCGAGGTCGCACGGCAACTTGCATCCATACTTGGCATTCCGCTGAAGCGTTTTGATATGTCGGAATATATGGAGCGCCACAGCGTCAGCCGCCTGATTGGTGCCCCCCCGGGATATGTTGGGTTTGACCAAGGCGGGCTTCTGACCGATGCCGTTGACCAAAGCCCGCACAGCGTGTTGTTGCTCGACGAAATCGAAAAAGCGCATCCTGATCTGTTCAACATATTGTTGCAGGTGATGGATAATGGCCGCCTAACCGACCATCACGGTAAGACTGTCGACTTCCGTAATGTCATATTGATCATGACCACCAATGCAGGTGCCAGCGATATGGCTAAAGAGGGCATCGGTTTCGGCAACAACATCAGCAAGGAAGATGCCGGCGACGAAGCCGTCAAGAAGATGTTTGCGCCAGAATTCCGCAATCGTCTCGATGCGACAGTGCCATTTTCATATTTGCCGCCAGAAGTTGTTGCGCGCGTTGTCGATAAGTTCATTCTGCAACTGGAACTGCAACTTGCTGACCAGAATGTGCACATCAAGCTCGATGACGAAGCGCGGGCATGGTTGACGGAACGTGGTTATGACAAGCTATACGGCGCGCGCCCGATGGGTCGGTTGATCCAAGAGAAGATCAAGCAGCCGCTTGCGGAAGAGTTATTGTTTGGCAAGCTTGTGCATGGCGGCGAGGTGGCCGTGCGTATCAAGGACAATGAACCGGCGTTTGAGGTTACGCCTGCCGCTCCCAAGACGGTAAAACCCAAACCGCCAAAGAAAAAGGCCGTGGCTAAAAAAGTTACCAAGGCTGGTTAGGACGGTTAAGACCTAAGACTGCCCGATGGCAAGCAACTGAGCGGATGGACCGATGCCGTGAAACAATTCCGGCTCGGTTCCCGTCATCCACACCTGAGCGCCCGTGTCCTCCAGCAAGGCAAAAAGCGCGGTCCGTCTCGATGGGTCCAGATGCGCCGCTATTTCATCCAAAAGCAAGATTGGCGGTGCATCGCGTTGTGCGGACACAAGGGCCGCATGCGCCAATATAAGCGACAGCAGCAAAGCTTTCTGTTCGCCAGTGGAGCATTGCTCAGCGACCTGCCCTGACGCGCTATGCACGACTTCTAAGTCGGCACGGTGCGGACCGGCCAAGGTCCGCCCAGCAGCAGCATCACGGCCGCGTCCTTTGCGCCATACAGACCCCAGGTCGCCGTCTACAGTTGGAACTTTATCGACCAAATTAATCCGCGGCATAGCGAATGGTCCGGATGGAGTGGCAAGCAGTTGTTCGCTTAATGCTTGGACAACCCAAATGCGGGCAGCCTGAATAGCGCGCCCGCTCTCCGCCATTTGCGCTTCGAGGGCGTCTAACCAAAGTGGATCGGTCGGCACAGCGCCCGACAGGAGGCGGTTCCGCTGCTGCATTGCCTTTTCATAGCGGCTGCTGTGTCGCGCATGGTCGGGGATCAATGCGAGCACCAAACGGTCGAAAAACCTGCGTCTTGCAGCAGCACCATCTGCAAACAGTCTGTCCATAGTTGGCGTTAGCCAAATCACCGACAACCACTCGCCAAGGCTGTTAATTGCTGCATCGCTCTCATTCACGCGCACCTTGCGCCGTTCAGGCTGCTCAGCGGTGACCCCGGTACCAATCATATTACCGGCGACCTCTGCGACAATCGCAAAACCCCCGTGTCCAGCATTTCTAACCATATCAGACATGGCGGCCCGGCGAAGCCCGCGACCTGGCACAAGAAGTGAGATAGCCTCCAGAATATTCGTTTTGCCGGCTCCATTGGCCCCATGAAGCGCGATAAACTGGGCCTGTGGACGAATTTCTAGCATGCCATGATTGCGAAAATCACGCAAAGTAAGTCGGGACAAAGCCATAATCTTTGCCTGCTATAGCATGACTATTTTTGGTCAAGCCGGTAATAGATATCTACCCATCCCAATTATTAGTGTTATTTCCCAATAAGTGAAAATATTCCAATGCTTGTTAGCAATCAAAAATGCCATAACATACGATATTTAAGGGTTGCGTCCATTTTGGCACGCTCCATGCAGTGTACCCCGCATAGCCGGAGTAGTCCGGAAACCCGAAAAGGAATTCAAGATGTCCCAATATGCACGCACCCAAATTCTATCTGCTTTTGCAGCCATAATCTGCGCTTTCATCACCATCGGCATTAGCGTCGCACCCGCTGTTGCGCCTGATGCAGCGATCATTGCTTAACGTTCCGCGCTTGAAACTTAGGGAGAAATTTAATGTCACGATTAACACTTGATAAAAGCAACAAGAAAATTCTTGGCGTATGTGCAGGACTTGCCAACTGGACAGGCATCGATGCCTTGATAATACGCCTGATATTCGCCGTCGCGACGGTTATTGGTATTGGCTCGCCGATTCTGATTTATATCTTGCTGGCCATGATACTCGACTAAATAGCACAAAGCCTCTGCCAGCGCACTTGTAGGGTAAGCAAAATAGACTTGAACAACCCATTCCAGACCGGCTTGCGCAAAGAATTAGTAACTGACGTCAACTGGCGAGCGGGTTTACCTCGTAAACCCGCAGCCCAATGGATTAAGCCACTTTTCGCACAAATACCGAGCCCGCAGAATATCCCGCGCCGAACGAGCATATTAAGCCAACATCCCCTGCGGCAAGGTCTTCATTATGCTTGTGAAACGCAATGATTGACCCGGCACTTGAGGTGTTGGCATAGGTATCAAGCACGGTGGGGCTTTCGTCCTCACACGCTTCATGCCCCAATACTTTTTGGGCGATAAGCCGGTTCATACCCGTGTTCGCCTGATGCAACCACAGCCGGCGCAAATCTGAACCCGACAGCCCAAGGCTTTCAGCATGCTCCAGTATCATTTGGCCAACCATGGGCACAACTTCCTTGAAGACTTTTCGGCCTTCCTGGACAAACAACTTGTCGTTGCGCGGTCCGCTTTGGTCAACCGCCCCCTGCCCATGTGCGCGGTTGAGGAACCCGAAATTGTTCCGGATATTGTTCGAGAACTGCGTTTTCAAACGCGTGCCTAAAATTTCCCAATGTTGAGCCGGCGCCAAGTCCTTCGCTTCCACCAAAATGGCAGTTGCAACATCACCGAAAATGAAGTGGCTATCCCGATCGCGCCAGTTCAAATGCCCTGATGTGATTTCAGGGTTCACCACCAGAACCGAGCGCGCGTTTCCGCTGCGAATATAGTCTGCAGCAGTCTGAATACCGAAGGTAGCAGATGAGCACGCCACGTTAATGTCAAAGCCAAAGCCGCGCTGCATGCCCAATTCATGCTGGATTTCAACCGCCATAGCCGGGTAGGCCCGTTGCATGTTGGACGCTGCGCACAACACAGCTTCGACATCCTCAATGTCACGACCAGCACGTGCTAAGGCGTCTCGACAAGCAGCAACACCAATCTCGGCCATCAACGAAATCTGCTCGTTGGGTCGCTCCGCATAACGAGGCTCCATGATGTCTGGGTCTACGATTGCGCGTTTATCCATGACGTGCCGCGACTTGATGCCACTCGCCTTCTCCACAAACTCAACTGAGCTATGCGTCAGTGGTTCTGCGTCGGGGTTGGCTGCATTGTATTGGTCGGCATAGGCATTAAAGCTTGTGACCAGCTCTTCGTTGGTAATGACATCAGATGGCGTAAACAATCCAGTGGATGAGATGACTGGAATGGCGCCGTGCCCATGTTGCGACATGTTATTTCCCGCGTTGGTTTTTGTTCAAGCGATTGCCTAGCGGTTGCGTATTTGCGAAACAAGCCGTTTGAAATGCATTACAACGGCGTTATGCTAGGATGGGGGAGGAAAATACTAATGTCGTTGACTGAACGCCAGCCTAGCTGGTTATCTCGGCTATTCAGGCGGGTGCTGGTCGGAATGTATAAGAGCGGCGGGTGGCGCGCGCATGGCGTGGTGCCAGAACCACGCAAATTCGTCCTAATCGCAGCGCCGCACTCCAGCAATTGGGACTTTGTCTATTTTCTTGGGTTAACCGACGATTTAGGTATCAAGCCGCATTTCATGGCGAAAACATCCCTTTTCCGCTGGCCGTTTACAAACTTCATGCTCGATATGGGCGGTGTTCCTGTAGACCGGACTTCGAGCAAAAATTATGTACAGCAAATGATTGAAGAATTCGGCCGCCGCGACGAATTCATGCTGACCATCGCGCCAGAGGGCACGCGTGGAACGGTCAAAGCCTGGAAGACAGGATTTTACCATATCGCGGTTGGCGCTGGCGTGCCCTTAGTCTTGGGCATGATGGATTATGGTTCAAAAACAGGTGGGCTTGGACCTGCCATCTGGCCTACCGGCGATTATAAAGCGGATATGGCAGAGGTCGCCAAAATATACGCTAAAGTGCGACCAAAGCACCCCGCAAAGGGCATGACAGAGATATTTGCAAGCGATGACGCATGACTGATCTCGGTTCGACTATACTTGTAAACGCGGCTGCGCTGTTCGCCGTCATACTGGCGTTGTGGGCCTATTCGGTCAAAATAAGGGATGTGTCATTCATTGACGCATTTTGGGCATTTGGCATGGTGCTTCTCGCCTGCGCAACATGGGCGCAATCTGAGTTCCCAGGTGCACGGTCGCATTTACTGCTTGGATTGACCGCCTTGTGGGGGCTTCGCCTCACGCTGCATCTGTGGACGCGCTGGCGCGCGCATGGCGAGGACCCGCGCTATGCAAAAATCATGGGCAGCGTGATGGAGAAAAAGGGTTGGAGTTGGAGTAAGACATCGCTTCTGTCGGTGTTTTTGACACAGGCCCCATTGCTGTTCATCACCTGCCTTCCGGCGCAGCTTGGTATCTGGGCAAGCGAAGGTAGCCGTATTGTTTTGGGTCCGCTTGCATTTTTTGGCGCGACCATCGCTATCATCGGCATATTGTTCGAAACCATCGGCGATGCCCAGCTCAATGCGTTTCGTGCTAACCCGGCTAATACAGGTAAGGTACTTGATACTGGATTGTGGCGCTTCACCCGCCACCCCAATTATTTCGGCGACGCTTGCACGTGGTGGGGTATTTGGCTCATCGCCTGCGAAACCGGACTGCCGGGATGGATCAGCATCATTGGTCCGATCTTTCTGACTTTCACCCTTACGCGCTGGTCTGGTAAGCCATTGCTGGAAAAAGGCATGAAGAAAACACGGCCCGAATATGCCGATTATGTTGCGCGAACATCGGGCTTTTTCCCCTTGCCGCCTAAAAGCAGATAATTAGGAAACCACCCCGAAAAGGTCGTGTTGGTCCGCATCTTCAATGTTGACCATGACGATATCACCGGCCTTCAATGAAGGTGCGACGTCGCGCAGATAGACATGGCCATCAATTTCGGGCGCATCAGCCTGCGACCGTCCGGTGGCGCCAATGCTGTTGTCTTCGTCAGGATCGCCAATTTCATCAATGATGACAGGCATGCTGCGTCCGACCTTAGCGGCAAGCTTAGCCGCGCTGATCGCTGCGGTTTTCGCCATGATGCGTTGAAACCGCTCTTCTTTGACCTGTTCCGGCACTGGATTGGGCAAATTGTTGGCCTGCGCCCCATCTACAGGTTCGAAGCGAAACGCCCCCACCCGATCAAGCTGCGCTTCATCAAGCCAATCGAGCAGATATTCAAAGTCAGCTTCGGTTTCGCCGGGAAAGCCGACCACAAAACTTGAACGGATCGCGATATTGGGCGCGATGCTGCGCCAGTTGCGGATCCGCTCAAGCACCTTGGCGTCGTTTGCGGGACGTTTCATCGCCTTCAGGACATTGGGCGCAGCATGCTGGAACGGAATGTCCAGATAGGGCGTCAAATACCCCTCTGCCATCAGCGGAATGACATTATCTACATGTGGATAAGGGTAAACATAATGCAGTCGAACCCAGGGTGCTATACCGTCGCTGGTTCGCAAACTACCGAGCTCGCGCGCCAAGTCGGTCATATGCGCACGTACCTCGCGACCCTTCCACTCGCGCGGTTCATGCCGCGTGTCGACGCCATAAGCAGAGGTGTCTTGTGAGATGACCAGAAGCTCTTTGGTGCCCGCAGACACAAGCTTTTCCGCTTCACGCAATACGGCATCTATCCGGCGGCTCGCAAGCTTTCCCCGTAGCGACGGAATGATACAAAAGGCGCAGCTGTGGTTGCAGCCTTCGGAAATTTTGAGATAGCTGTAATGCCGCGGCGTGAGCTTTAATCCGCCTTCTGGAACCAAATCTACAAACGCACCGCGCGTCGGTGGCGCCGCTTCATGGACGGCGGATACAACGGCTTCATATTGATGCGCGCCAGTAATTGCCAGCACATCAGGAAAGCGCGCGCGGATAACATCAGCTTCATTTCCCATACAACCGGTGACTATAACGCGGCCATTTTCAGCGATAGCCTCACCAATTGCTTCCAGGCTCTCTTCCTTTGCAGAATCGAGAAAACCACAGGTGTTGACTAGGACAACGTCGGCGCCGGCATAATCTGGCGATAGGCCATAGCCGTCAGCACGCAGCTTCGTGAGAATCCGTTCGCTATCGACCAGCGCCTTGGGGCAGCCAAGCGATACCATGCCCACCTTGGGCGCTGCTTTTATTACTGTTGCCATGACGCCGGGCCGAATAGCGGGTTTCGGCGGGCTTGTCACGGGCAGTGTGGATTGCCTGCATTGAACAACGCCACGCCGCACGATAAAGCACAACAATGATCATAAGAATCACCAAAGATCTTCAGAACGATAACGTGTCCATCATCAGAGATAATGGTTCAACCAATGCAACCGTGTTTCCGAAAAAGGGGCCTACCTCACATGATGCGATCCATTACTTTGTAGAGAAGGGCTTAGGTTTGGATTATGCCTTTTGGGGTATGATTGCCAAAAGATGTGGCTTTGAAGAAATACAGACGATAGCAAAAAATGCGGGGCATGCGAGCGCTGCACGCGCCGGGAAACCCGAACAACATATAGTTGAACTGCTTCAGGCCGAACGTCTGGTCGAATGTTTTGAAGCTGAGCAATGGGGGCCTCCGTCGGACAACGCAACATTCATTGCGATCGCGGCGGCAGCGTGTGCAACGTCACATGTTCCTTTGCCGCCTCAGCTTCCCGCGCAGTTAGATACACTGCGTAGCCAAATCACAGAATTTCAGACAGGGTGGTCGACGGCAAACGCGATGCACGTCGCCGAATTTGAATGGACAGAACGATAATGGCAGCCGCGCTTTGCGCACGACATTTGCGGCGCCCCAACTGGGAGGCTCAATAACCAAATCCTGTTCTGCAACAATTTGCGAATTGCTCTCTGCGGCCGGCGCTACCTCTGAGGTCACGCGATAATCAGTGCCAGCGCGGGGAACACAAGCGGCTAATACAAAGGTTGAACTTATCACCATCAACCGTAACCGCATGATCGCTCCCCTAGCCGCTATATATTTGATTCAATGTGGCTAAAGATTCATGGTGCGTCAAATCAAGTTGCAATGGCGTAACGGCTATATAGCCATCCTCCAGTACTTCGAGGTCCGTGTTATGACCCGGCGTGTGCAACATGCCGTGCAGTCCAAACCAATAATAATCATAGCCGCGTGGATCAGTACCCTTAACAATCGACCCTCGACTGTAATCATGGAAACCCTGGCGCGCGACTTTGATACCCTTTACATCTTGCGGCAGTAGCGGGGGGAAGTTGATGTTGGTCAATGTGCGCGGCGTGTATGGCATATCAAGCAGCGGCCGGAGCACGCGTTCGCCCCATGCCTCCGCCGCGGAAAAGGGTACAGCATCCGCCATGCCTTCTTTACCATACACCTGGCTCAGCGCGATGGACCGGATACCTGCCAATGCCCCTTCCATCGCGGCAGACACCGTTCCCGAATAGGTGATGTCATCCCCCAAATTGGCGCCCCGGTTGACGCCGGATAAAATCAGGTCAGGCTTCATATCCTTCATGATGACCCCAATGCCCAACATAACGGAATCCGTGGGAGTGCCCGCGACCGAATAATGCTTATCCCCATGCTGGCGAATACGCACAGGCTTGGTAAGGGTAAGGGAATGGCCGGCACCCGAATTTTCCTCGGCGGGCGCAACAATCCAGACATCATCACTAATTGTGCGGGCAATCGCCTCTAACATCTTAAGACCCGGCGCATTCACCCCGTCATCATTGGTTAGCAATATACGCATTAGGCTGTTGCCTCCAATTTTGTGAGACCGCCCATGTAAGGCAGCAAAGCATCCGGAATGATGACACTGCCATCCGCCTGTTGATAATTTTCAAGGACTGCGACTAGCGTGCGGACTACGGCAAGTCCCGAGCCGTTCAGCGTATGGACGAACACATTGCTTTTGGTCTCAGCAGCCCGATAGCGCGTATTCAT
>NZ_JARXAI010000026.1 GCF_029865925.1 Sphingorhabdus sp. | reverse complement strand
TACCCCATTAATATCTCCCTCAACCTATTTTCGGAAATGCTGGCGCCTGCGCCACCATGCCGGGTAGTTTTCTGCCCATAATGTCCGATAGCCATTGGCTAGCCTCAATAAGGCTATCCAAATTCATTCCCGTGGACACGCGTGCACGTTCGAGCATGTAGACAACGTCCTCGCTTGGCACATTGCCCGCTGCACCCGGTGCAAACGGACATCCACCTAGCCCGCCGAGCGACGCATCGATAACGCTCGCCCCCGCACCTACAGCGGCCCAAACATTGGCCAAGCCGGTGTTGCGGGTGTTGTGGAAATGCACGCGAACGGGCAGCGGATTTACTGCTTTCTTTATCTGCTCGACCAGCCGCGCTACTTGAGCGGGGTTTCCAACGCCAATGGTATCAGCAAGCGCAATTTCCACTGGGCCAGCTTCGGCAATGGCCATGGCCATATCAATGATGCGCTGGTCAGACACTTCACCTTCAAATGGACAACCGAAAGATGCAGCTATGGTGCATTGCGCGGTGCGCCCTTCGGCTTTGGCGAGCGCAATAATGGCCTTCGCCGCCTCGACAGATTCGTTGCTGCTTTGCCCTTGATTGGCCATTGCGAATGTATCCGTTGCGACCGCGACGGCACCAAGTTGATTTATCTTCCCGGTCGCGATGGCGCGTTCTGCACCGCGCAGGTTCATGACCAAGCCAATATAAGTGACATCGCTGCGATCCGGTAGGCCTGCGCAAACATCATCTGCGTCCGCCATTTGCGGGACGCGTTTGGGGTTCACAAAGCTGGTAACCTCAATTCGGCGCGCGCCAGCCGCAATCGCGCGATTGATTAAGGCGAGTTTATCGTAAGCCGATACCAGAACAGCTTCATTTTGAAGGCCGTCGCGTGGTCCAACTTCGACAAATTCAATATGCTTGGGAATAATCATCACCGATAGTGATGCCATAATTGTATACAAAATAAAATAGGATTATGCGGCTAAATTGGCTTTCCGGATTTCAGTGTCGGTAGAGTGCGCTTCGGCATAAGCATGGAATGCGCGCCGGATATGCGCCGTCATTACCGCCGCGGCCCAATCACCGTCGCGATTATCAAAAGCGATCATCAATTCATCATGTTCATGGTGCGAGCGGCGTAGGTTTTCGAGGTCATATTGTCGCGCCGTGCGCAGTATGACCGGTTGTTCGGTAACCTGCATCAGCATGTTCGCCAATCTCTCCGACGCGGCCGCTTCAAGGATTGTTGCGTGAAACACCCGGTTACTGTCGATGAAGCGTGGCACATCGGGTCGACTGGCATCAATCGCCTGCTTCAATTGGCCGTTATGACCCCGCATGCGCGCCAGCTGGTCTCGCGTAATGCGCAAAGCTGCCCGCTTTGCAGCGTGCGCTTCCAGCATCGCGCGCAACTCGAACGCATCTTTTAGATCGTCCAGTGACCAATTTGTCACAAAGCTTCGTTGAGATTCGTTACGCCGAACGAACATTTCCGTCTCAAGCCGCCGAAGAGAATCTCGCACCGGAGTGCGCGATACACCGCACAATTCTGCCAAAGCCTCCTCGCGAATTTGCGATCCAGGCTGCAACTCACCAGACAAAATCATGCTGCGAATATGATTATATGCACGATCCGATGCCCGCGACATGGTTTTAACGCTCCTCTTGACGAATGGCATTTGTATACAATAAGCTGTAGCCAAATCAACATTGGGTATAACAGGGGATAAGTTACATGCGTATCGGGAAAAGTGCACTCCTCTCATCGATAGCAGTCAGCGTTTTGTTGCCTACAACGGCATTCGCGCAGGCAGCAGAAGACGGCGTAGAAGCGGAAGAAATCATTGTAACGGCACGCCGCCAAAATGAACGGCTAGTTGATGTACCTGCTTCGATCACCGTTATAGACGCCGCCGCACTTGCAAGAACCGGTGCAGATAATGCGCAGGGCTTTGCCCAATTGACGCCGGGTGTTACAATCGTGACGGGCACTGCCGAGGCTGGCGATACCCAAATCAACATTCGCGGCATCAACGGTGCGCGCGACGCAGAGAGCTCCGTTGCGCTCGTGGTTGACGGCATTTTAAAAACCAACACCGCGCAGTTGAACCAGACCCAAGGTACGCTGCGTCAGATTGAAATTCTGAAAGGTCCGCAAGGCGCAATTTATGGCCGAAACGCTGCTGCCGGTGCGATTGTTGTCTCCACGGTCAAGCCAGGTGACACGCTCGAAGGAGCTGTCAAAATCAGCTACGCAAATGAACAGACGATCGAGGGTTCGGCTTATGTTTCATCGCCGTTGGGCGATACTGCCGGTTTTGTGCTTTCAGGCAACTATCGCACAACAGACGGATTTTACCGCAACCTGTATCTTGGCCGTAAAGTCGTAGATGATCAGGAAGTATATTCGATTGACGGCCGTTTCATGGCGCAATTGGGCGATGCAACCGATCTTGATATTAAGGCACGCTATTCAAAACTGTCTGGCGCGTCGATCAACTTCAACTCGGTGTTCCATATCGAAGCGTTTGGTGGCGCATTCTTCGAAGATGTTGATGCCCATGAATTGCGGTATTACAGCAATATTCGGCCAACGAACGACCAGCGGACGATCGATTTCTCAGCCAAGATTGATCACGACTTCGGGGCGACGCGGCTGACCGCATGGGCGCTGTATTCCGACGTGGACCAAAACCTCACCGCAGACGGCACTTCGGCAGACTTCGCGCGTTATATTTCACCAGCTTTGGGTGCGCCTTCCAATGCGACCAATCTGGCTGTCCAGAACAAATGCTTTGCTGCGACTGCGGCGTTGACCGGATTTCCAGTCAACGCACCGGGCTTCATTGGTCAGGTCCCTGTACCGTTCATTTTTGCACCGGCAACAGGCTCGACGTTTGGTGCCTACAGCCCGACAACCTGCGATGGCACGCAGTTGCAGATCCGTAATCAAAAAGATATCAGTGGAGAAATCCGCTTGGCGTCGAATGACGGTGGGCCGCTGAATTGGCAGGTGGGCGTCTACGGTCTTCACATCGACCGAACGGTCGGCGTGAGCCTTGGCGCTGATTTGGGTCAAGGTGTTAGCGCGGCATTGTATAATGCACCGGGCAGCAGCAACCCGACATCGCAATTGTTCAACGATACGTTCAAAACTGACGTCTACGCTGCATTTGGCTCAGTCGACTACAAAATGTCTGATATGTTCAAAGCCGGCTTTGCATTGCGTTATGACGTTGAGGACCGGACAACGTCCAACCTCGTGCCCAATGTATCCGACCCAATAACAGGTGCTAAGATTAATCCGGGCCTGCCTGCAACAGGTGGAATTGCGGATAAATCTGCTAGCTTCAAACAGCTGGAGCCAAAGGTCACGCTAAGCTTCACACCTAACAGCTCGACCAATATTTATGCCAACTGGGGTATCGGTTTCAAATCAGGTGGTTTCAATAACACAGGGTCGTCTGCCTTGGTGAATGCCAACTTTAACATTCCTGCAATCGGCGCGGGCGTGACAATTAATGACCAGTTCCGCAAGGAACGCTCGAGCTCGTTCGAAGCGGGTATCAAGGGGTCATTATTCGACAACCGCGTGACATTTGACCTTGCCGGTTATTACACCAAAATCTCTGACATGCAGTTCTTCGAATTCTTCGTCGGATCGTTCGGCTTGCTCCGCGTTGTATCGAACATCGACAAGGTTGATGTAAAGGGTGTCGAATTGAATTCCACAGCCAAGATTATCGATGGCTGGAAGGTGTTTGGCTCGCTCAACTTGACCGATAGCGAAATCAAGAAAAATACCTCGCGTCCATACACCGTAGGCAACAAATCGCCGTATACCGCGGATTATACGATTAACCTTGGAACCCAGATCGATGCGCCACTTGGCGACGATATCGGTTTGGTTCTGCGGGCCGATTATCGCATTACCGGCGCGACATGGTTCCACACCGTTCAGGATCAGAAACGGGCCACGATCTTCAGTCAGTTGCTGCCGATATCTGCGCTCGCGCTGCCCGGATTTGTTGGCAATGCCAATTACAGCGTCGCCAAGCGTGATCAATTCGGCGTTCTCAACCTGCGCGTCGGCCTTGAAGGTGACAACTGGAACGTAACCGCGTTCGCCGACAACTTGCTCGACCGCAAATATATCAACGAAGCGATCCCTGCTATTGAGTTTGGCGGTTCCTTCATCTCACCGGGCGCGCGGCGCTTGATGGGTGTTGAGGTCGGCTATAAGTTTTAATCAAAACACGGTCAGATTTGCTGCAAAAGCAACTCGTTAGGCCTCTGCTACCCTGCATGAATCTGTAGAGGATTCATGCAGGGAGCAGCCAACACAATTCTGGGTCTCTCCTGTATGCCCGAAGGGCTGCAAAGCCATAGCGCCAGCCCCTTGGCGGCTCGAACTGTTCCATTGAAACAAGCACACACCTCCGCTAATCTTATAGTAATTTAACTAATAGTTAGCATTAAAAAATCACATTCCTGTGATTTGCTGCTCAATATAATTGCCGCATTGCCAGTTGTTCTGACATATCGGGGTAATCGTAAAATAGGATGGTTTGCATGAAAACGACGGCACGTGCGGTGGTTATTGGCGGCGGCGTAGTCGGCGTTAGCACCTTGTATCACCTTGCCAAAATGGGGTGGAGCGATGTCGTCTTGCTGGAACGCAAGGAACTGACCTCGGGTTCGACATGGCATGCGGCAGGGTTGCTTCCTCTCTTCAATCTCAGCTATTCCGTCGGTAAGCTGCATCAATATTCGGTAGCTTTGTACCCCAGCTTGGAAGCCGAAACTGGTCTGCACGCGGGGTTGTCGCAGGTCACAAACATCCGGTTGGCGACAACCAAAGACCGGATGGATGAGTATCATTATTATGCGGGTGTTGCGCGAACCATTGGCGTCGATGTCAATTTCCTGACGCCGGACCAGGTCAAGGACATCTGGCCACTGGCGAATATGGACGGTGTCATTGGCGCAATCCAGCACCCCGATGACGGCTATATACAGCCCGCTGATCTTACCCAAGCACTCGCCAAAGGCGCGCGGCAGCGTGGGGCAACGATTTACCGCAACACCACGGTTACTGGCATCACGCAGCAACCGAATGGCGAATGGCGGATCTCGACAGATCAGGGCGAGATTACCGCCGAGCATGTTATATCCTGTTCAGGCAACTTCGCGCGACAAACAGGGGCGATGGTTGGATTGGACATTCCGGTCATACCCGTTGAGCACCAATATCTGGTCACCGAGCAGCATCCCGAAATCATGGCGCGCAAAAAGGCTGGCCTGCCGGAAATGGGTGTGTTGCGCGAATCCGATGCCAGTTATTACATGCGGGAGGAAGCCGGCGGTCTGTTGCTTGGGCCGTATGAGGTTGGCGCGCCGGCTTGTTACGTTGATGGCCCAGCTGCGAACAGTGAATACGAATTGTTCCCTGACGCGCTTGAGCGCCTTGAACGCTATATTGTCGCAGCGATGAACCGCGTGCCCGCCTTTGGCGAAGTCGGTATCAAGAAAGTCTATAACGGCGCCATTGCGTATACGCCCGACGGCTCGCCGATAATCGGACCGGCATGGGGGCTCAAAAACTTTTGGCTCAACGAAGGCCATAGTTTTGGGATCACTGCCGCAGGCGGCGCGGGTTGGCAGTTGGCGCATTGGATTGTCGAGGGGGAACCGACCATCGACATGATGGGAGTCGACCCACGCCGCTTTGGCGATTATGCCGGCAGGGGCTTTCTGATTGAAAAGAATGAGGAGGCCTATGCCAAGGTCTTCACGGTGCATTATCCTGATGAAGAGCGCGAAGCGGGGCGGGCATTGCGGCGCACGCCATGCTATGACCGGATGAAAGCGCTCGGCGGGGTGTTTGGTAGCGTGTTTGGTTGGGAGCGCCCTAACTGGTTTGCGCCCGCTGGTTATGCATTAAGCGCAGCCGATCTCGACAAGCCCGATGTGTTGTTGAACGACAATCATCCCGTCGTGCCGGACGAACCTGTTCGTGAAAAATGGTCATTCCGCCGTTCCAACTATTTCGAACATGTAGGCAATGAATGCCTGCATGTGACCAAGCATGTGGGCATTCAGGACATGAGCGCCTTTGCCAAATGCGAAATATCGGGGCTGGGGGCAGAAAGCTGGCTCGACCAATTGCTGACAAATGCGGTTCCGAAAAAGGTCGGGCGGGTAACGCTGTCCTATCTGCTAACGCAGAACGGCGGCGTGCGGAGCGAGTTTACGGTCTACAAGGCGGCGGCGCAGCGTTATTATCTCGTCTCGGCAGGCGCGTATGAGCGGCACGACCATGATTATCTGAAAAAGGCCATGCCAAAAGATGGTTCAGTCAATTTCGAACGACTGACAACGGCAATGGGCGTACTTGTGCTCGCTGGTCCACGGTCACGCGATGTGCTGGCAAAACTAACCGATACGGATTTGTCAAACGAGGCCTTCCCATGGCTGACCGGCAAAAAAATGAGTATAGGACTGGCTCCTGTAGACGCGTTGCGGGTTAATTTCATTGGTGAGCTGGGCTGGGAAATCCACCATCCTATTGAAATGCAGAACTATATTTTCGACAAGTTGATGGAGGCGGGTGCGGCGTTTGGCATCAAACCATTTGGCATCCGCGCGATGACGTCGATGGCGCTGGAAAAAAGTTATAAGCTCATCCCGCGTGAATTGTCGGTTGAATATTCGGCTTATGAAAGTGGCTTGGACCGGTTCATCAGCCTCAAAAAACCGTCATTTTTTGGACGGGAAGCCCTGCTTGCGTGGAAGGAACGCGGCAGCGCGAACCATTTGGTGACCATGGAGGTACATAACGTCACCGATGCGGACGCACGTGGGTCAGAACCGATTTATCAGGGAGATGATATTGTCGGTCGCGTGACATCGGGCGGCTATGGCTGGCGCGTCGGAAAATCGCTTGCCCTTGCGATGGTCCGGCCAGATTTGGCGGTGCCTGGCACAGAGTTAGAGATAACAATATTAGGGGTTCGCCATAAAGCGACAATCATAGCCGACTCTCCTTTCGACCCAGATAACAACGCACTGAGGAGCTAAGTCCATGCTGCACCTTGCCTCTGTCGCCAACTGGCTTTCCAATGACCGTAAAGGCCATACGCTGCCGCGTGGATTGTACGTAAGCGACGAGGCGTTCGCATTCGACACGCAGGTCATGCTTAAATCGGTCTGGCTATATGCCTGCACCGTCGCGCATGTAAAAAATGCGGGCGATTATTTCGTGTTTGAGCTGGCGGGTAACTCCATCATCATACTGCGTGGACGCGACAACGAAGTTCGCGCATTCTGGAACAGTTGCCGCCATCGCGGTGCTAAAATCTGTCTCGATCAGAGCGGTCGTGCGCCGCGGTTGATGTGCCCTTATCATCAATGGACTTATGGCCTCGACGGCAAGCTTCTGGCTGCGCGTAGCATGGCAGAGGATTTCGACAAGGCAGATCATGGCCTGAACCCGGTTGCGCTGGAAAATGTTGGTGGGCTGATTTTCATTTGCCTAAGTGATAATCCGCCGCCGATTGACCGTGTTAAAGCTGATATTGTGGATCAGATCGCGGTGTATGACCTCGAAAAGCTAAAGGTCGCGGTGCAGGATGATTATATCGAAGACGCCAATTGGAAGCTGGTGATGGAGAATAATCGCGAATGCTATCATTGCGATGTCGGCCATCCTGAATTGATCAGCGTGCTCGGTACCACTGGCTTTGGCAGGGATGCGCCTGCCGATGATTATCTGGAAACAAAGCGTGCGGAATGGCAGGCGTTAGGCATTGACCATGATGTAATCGAGTTTCCCGATGGCTGGTGGCATCGCGTCGCGCGTTTGGCATTGGCAAACGGCGCTGTGACCCAGTCGATAGATGGCAAGCTGGCCTGCCAGAAACTGATTGGGCCATTCAAGGTGCCGGAAACATCGAGCCTATCTGTCTGGACCCAGCCCAATAGCTGGCATCATTTTTGTTGTGATCATGTGGTCACATTCTCGCTGACGCCGATTGGCCCTGAAAAAACTCTTCTGCGGACGAGCTGGTTGGTGCATGAGGATGCTGTCGAAGGGGTTGATTATAATCCTGATCATCTCGCAGCGTTGTGGCGGGCAACGAATGTGCAAGACGGACATTTTTCCATGGTCAACCATCAAGGCATTGCGAATGACGGCTATGTACAAGGGCCCTATGCGGTCGAGGAAAATTTGGTTGAGGATTTCAAAGATTTCTATGTCGACCGAGCCAAGGCGGCGTTGAAGGCGGAAACAATATGACGACACTTCCCATATCAGGCTCGATAAAGATGACGGGTGATGGCTGGAAACCGGGCAAGCGGTCCGGTGAGACGAACCTTGCGCTTATGGATGACCCGCGCGGATACCGCACAATGGTAACGAAAATTGCTCCTGGCCCCTTGGGTGAGATGCACGCACATGACGAGATCGAGCAAATCTATGTCATTGAAGGTGATTTTTTTGATGATGATGCGAGCTATGGCCCCGGCGATTTCGTGCTGCGTATGCCGGGTGCGATGCACCGCGCAGGCAGCAAAAACGGCTGTACGATGGTAATCGTTTACGCTCCTTTGGTTGCGGGTGCCGCATGACCCGCTTCAGCGCATTCAGCCTTTTTGCCAAAGCGTTAAGCGGGCATCAGGATTGGCCCGAACAATGGCCCGACGCTGCACCCAAGCCCGCTTATGACGCGATCATCGTCGGTGGTGGCGGGCATGGTCTTGGCGCGGCATATTATCTCGCGAAGAAATACGGGATTACCAACGTCGCAGTGCTTGAAAAGGGTTGGATCGGTGGCGGCAATACCGGACGCAACACAACGATCATCCGTTCCAACTATCTCTATGATGAAAGCGCGCATCTTTATGATCACGCGGTCAAGCTGTGGGATGGCCTCAGTCAGGAACTCAATTACAACATCATGTATTCCAAGCGCGGCGTCATGATGCTCGCGCATAATGTGCATGATGTGCAAAGCCTTCAACGCCATATCAACGCCAACCGGCTGAATGGCGTAGATAATGAATGGCTCACGCCCGAACAGGCCAAAGCTTATTGTCCGCCTTTGAATATCGCACCAGATGCGCGGCATCCGGTATTGGGTGCGGCGCTACAACGGCGTGGCGGCACGGCGCGTCATGACTCGGTCGCTTGGGGCTATGCCCGTGCGGCAGCTGCTTTGGGTGTTGATATCATTCAGAATTGCGCTGTCACGGGTATCCGCCGCGGTGCCGATGGCGCGGTAGAGGGTGTGGAAACAACGCGCGGCTATATCGCCTCCAAGCGCGTGGGTGTTTCGGCGGCGGGCAACAGCTCGGTGATCATGCAAATGGCTGACCTCGATTTTCCTCTTGAAAGTTACCCGTTGCAGGCGCTGGTTTCCGAACCCATCAAGCCGACTTTCCCGTGCGTGGTTATGTCTAACACTGTCCACGCCTATATGAGCCAATCGGACAAAGGCGAGTTGGTGATCGGCGCTGGAACGGACCAATATGTAAGCTATTCGCAGCGCGGGGCGCTTCATATTGTTGAACATACGCTGGCCGCGATTTGCGAGATTTTCCCGATTTATCGGCGGATGCGGATGTTACGGACATGGGGTGGTATCGTCGATGTGACACCCGATCGCTCACCGATATTGGGCAAGACGCCGGTCAAGGGGCTCTACGTTAATTGCGGCTGGGGCACGGGCGGGTTCAAGGCTACCCCGGGCGCTGGAGATTTACTGGCCTATACGATGGCCAAAGACGAACCGCACAAAATCAACGCCCCGTTCAATCTTGACCGTTTTCGCAATGGTCGGTTGATTGACGAAGCGGCAGCAGCAGCGGTGGCGCATTAAAATGATACTGATCCATTGCCCTTATTGTGACGAAAAGCGTCCCGAGATCGAATTCGTGAATGCAGGCCAAGCACATATATCTCGGCCACTCGACCCATCAAGTCAAACCGATGAGGAGTGGGAGGCCTATCTTTTTATCCGCGCCAACCCACGTGGACGGCACCATGAACGCTGGCGGCATGTGTATGGCTGCGGGCGTTTCTTTAATGCGGTGCGCGATACAGTGACCGATAAATTTGAAACAACATATAAGGCTGGGGAGCCGCGCCGATGACTGGCTTTCGTCTTGAAACTGGCGGCCGCGTCGACCGAGGTCAGACAGTCCAGTTCAGCTTTGACGGTAAGAGCTATCAAGGCCTGGCGGGGGACACTTTAGCGTCAGCCTTGTTGGCAAACGGCGTCATGCTGTTCGGCAGATCCTTTAAATATCACCGCCCGCGCGGCGTCATGGCAGCAGGCAGCGAGGAGCCAAATGCTCTTATTTCGGTGGATCGCGGGCCGGGCCGTTTCACGCCAAATTTGCGCGCCACAGGGGTTGAAATATATCCCGGGCTAAAGGCGGTTAGCCAAAATCGTTGGCCATCCCTGAAAACGGATTTTGGTGCGATTAATGACCGGCTGGGGATGTTTTTTCCGGCAGGTTTTTATAACAAAACCTTTATGTGGCCACGTTCATTTTGGGATAAAGTCTACGAACCAGCAATTCGCAAAATGGCAGGACTTGGCGATGCACCGACCGCCGAAGATCCTGACCATTATGCAGCAACCTATGCCCATTGCGACCTGTTGATCGTCGGCGCAGGGCCAGCCGGAATTGACGCCGCGCTTGGCTATATGGATACGAACAAGCGCATCATTTTGGTCGATGAGCAGGATGAATTAGGCGGCGGCGCATTGGCGGACCCTGCGTTATGGCCATGGCTAGAGCGCAGCCATAAGGCGCTTATCGATGCGCCCAATGTGACAATACTGACCCGCACGACGGCCTTCGGCTATTATCACGACAATTTCATCGGCGTAGTGCAGCGGTTGACCGATCACCTCCCTGAATTGGGCGATGCGCCGCGTGAGAAATTGTTGCGTATTAGGGCAGGTGAAGTTGTCCTTGCGCAAGGTGCGATCGAACGACCGCTGGTTTTCGATGGCAATGATACGCCCGGCGTGATGCTGTCTTCTGCAGCCAGAATTTTCGCCAATCGTTACGGCGTTGCGGTTGGCAAGGCTGTCGTGTTGATGGCTTCGCATGACAGCGGCTGGCATGATGTCTTTGCACTGGCCAAAGCCGGCGTTGGGATTGCGGCGATTATTGATGTGCGGGAACGAGTCGACAGCGCGCTCATGCATGAGGCTGAGCGGCTGGGAATTGCTGTGCACCTAAACCACAGCGTCATGGGCGTAACCGGCAGGCACAGCGTCCGTGCAGTGCAGATATGTAACAATGACGATTATCTTGGCCGCCGCATCGATTGTGATGCGGTGTTGATGGCGGGTGGCTGGACGCCAAGCGTGCATTTATGGTCGCACAGCAAGGGCAGCCTGAAATGGCGCGATGACCTGGGCGCATATGTCCCCGATCTGCCAAATGAAAATGTCGTATGTGTTGGCGGATGTTCGGGCGATTGGGATTTTGGCACGGGCGCGATTATCGACATGTTGCCGACGCCTAAGGACCAAAGCCGTATAAAGGCATTCGTCGATTTCCAGAATGATGTGACGGCAAAAGACATCAAGCTTGCGGTGCGTGAGGGCTTTCGCTCCATCGAGCATATAAAACGGTACACCACCAACGGCATGGCAACCGATCAGGGCAAAACATCGAACCTCAACGGTTTGCAAATCGCCTCGTCTGCGCTGAACAAGCCTGTCGCCGATATCGGGCTCACCAGCTTTCGTCCGCCCTACACGCC
This sequence comes from Sphingorhabdus sp., assembly GCF_029865925.1. Taxonomy (GTDB): domain Bacteria; phylum Pseudomonadota; class Alphaproteobacteria; order Sphingomonadales; family Sphingomonadaceae; genus Sphingorhabdus_B. Next base: position 20,008 of record NZ_JARXAI010000026.1, on the reverse strand, counting down.
GCAAACATTTGGGGCATTGGCCGGACATGCCAAAGGGGCATTGTTCCAGCCAACACGGACAACCAATATCGACAGCTGGGCGCAAGCGCACGGCGCAGTGTTTGAGCTGGTCGCGCAGTGGCGAAGAGCACGTTACTTCCCCCAATCGGGTGAGGATATGCATGCGGCCGTGAACCGCGAGTGCGTTGCCGTGCGTTCATCGGTTGGTATTTTTGACGCCTCTACGCTGGGCAAAATTGAAGTCGTAGGTCCAGATGCGGCCGAATTCCTCAACCGGATGTATACCAATCCATGGAAGGCGCTGGAGCCGGGTCGCTGCCGTTATGGGCTGCTGTTAAAAGAGGACGGCTTCATTACCGACGACGGTGTTTCGGCACGGCTGGCGCCGGATCGTTTTCACCTGACCACGACGACTGGTGGCGCGGCGCGCGTGCTGAATATGATGGAGGATTATCTCCAGACCGAATGGCCAGATCTTGACGTCTGGTTGACCAGCACGACCGAGCAATATGCGGTCATCGCGCTGCAAGGCCCTAATGCGCGCAAATTGCTTGAGCCGCTTGTGGAAGGCATTGATCTATCTGCAGAGGCCTTTCCGCATATGGCAATCCGCGAGGGCATTATTTGCGGCATTCCAACGCGCCTGTTCCGGGTCAGCTTCACTGGCGAATTGGGCTTCGAGATTAATGTACCAACGGCTTATGGCCTTGCGCTATGGCAACGGTTGATGGCGCAAGGCGCGCAATTTGATATCACGCCTTACGGCACTGAGGCGATGCACGTTTTGCGTGCCGAAAAAGGTTTCATCATTGTGGGGCAAGATACGGACGGCACGGTAACGCCCTTTGATGCTGGCCTCGATTGGGCAGTGGGTAAGAAAAAGCCTGATTTTGTGGGTAAGCGATCCATGGCGCGTCCTGACATCGTCGCGCCCGGGCGCAAACAGTTGGTTGGGCTGCTAACCGATGATCCAAATGTTGTTTTGGAGGAAGGCGCGCAGATCGTAGCCGACCCCAAACAGCCGGTGCCGATGACCATGATTGGCCATGTGACGTCTTCATATTGGAGCGAAGCGCTTGGCCGATCTATTGCGTTGGCGCTTGTTGCTGGCGGACATGAAATGACGGGCGATACGCTCCATATTCCCATGCCAGGCAAGACGCATACTGCGAAAGTCAGCGGCCTTGTCTTTTACGACCCAGAAGGAGCACGGCTGCATGTCTGACGTCCTCATACGAAATGAACCCGTGCCCGAAACACAATATGTAGCGGCGGGTGTCACGATTAGCCTTGCTGGACCTATGCAACGGTACGCGCTGCGCGCGCGGCGTGCAGAGGACCTCGAAACTGTGTTTCAGGTTACAATGCCTCGGAAAATCGGCGCGTCCGAAGGCGGGATTGCCTGCCTTGGCCCTGATGAATGGTATCTGCGTACCGAAGCTGGCGCTACGATCCCGACAGCTTCCGGGCTGCCAGTCGCTATTACGGACATTAGCGATCGATCGATATGCCTCGTTTTAGAAGGTCCGCGCGCAGCAGAAATTTTGATGTCGGGGTGCCCAATAGATCTGGACAACTTTGCAATCGGCCGGGCAACGCGCACGATATATGAAACTGTCGAAGTCATCATCATTCGCGAGGCTGAAGATCGCTTCCATGTTGAGTTGTGGCGCAGTTTTGCCGCATGGTTTTGGATAGCGATGACAACCGCGGCACGCCATTGACCGATCAGTGAAGCACCTTGGAGGAGGGTTCAATGGCATCTTGGGATAAGATGATAGATCTGGGCAATTACGGCCAGTCCAATCGCAACTGGGGCGGGATGCACATCAACCCTGCAGTTTTTTTCCCGACGGCATTTATTTCGTTTGCTGTGATAATGTTCAGCCTGATCGCCCCGAAAGCTTCAGCGGACCTGTTCGCGGCATTGCGCGGTGGCGCGGTTCAGCATTTCGACTGGTTCTTGATGATGTCCGGCAACCTGCTGTTGCTGTTTTGTGTTGTTGTGGCGCTCTCGCCGCTTGGAAAAATTCGATTGGGCGGCAAAGGCGCAGTACCAGATTATTCGCGGCTGTCATGGTTCGCGATGCTGTTCGGCGCGGGGATGGGCATCGGGCTAGTTTTCTATGGCGTGGGTGAACCAGTGACCCATTTCACATCCTCGTTGGCGGGTGGTCCGGCGGCGCCATTGGGTGGGGCAGTTGCCAACGCAGAGGCCGCACGCAGCTTGGCGATGGCGGCGACGATTTTTGATTGGGCGCTGCACCCTTGGGCAATATTCGCCGTGACGGGTCTTGCACTGGCGGTCTTCAATTTCGATTTCAACATGCCGTTGTCGATGCGCTCGGCATTTTACCCTTTGTTCGGCAAGGCGGTTTGGGGACGGACGGGTGATGCTATCGAAGTTCTCGCCGTGCTCGCCACTATATTCGGACTGGCCACATCGCTTGGGCTCGGTGCGCAGCAAGCCATGGCGGGGATTACCTATTTGTACGACGTTGTGAGTTCGCCGCGTACAATCTTGGCGCTCATCCTTGTGATGGCAGCTATTACCTTCTTGTCGATCCGAGGTGGCATTGACCGTGGCATCCGGATTTTAAGTGAGGTGAACATGTGGGTCGCCTTTGCGCTGTTGGTATTTATATTGGCGACCGGATCAACATTTCAGTTGCTTGGCGACCTCGCGACGAACATTTACAACTATCTCGCATTGCTCCCGGCATTGTCCAATCCGGTTGGGCGCACCGACACGGGTTTTTATAACGACTGGTCCGTGTATTATTGGGCATGGTGGATAAGCTGGGCTCCATTTGTTGGCATGTTCATGGCGCGTATTTCACTGGGCCGGACAGTACGTGAATTTATTGCTGGGGCTGTTATTTTACCCAGCTTGCTTGGCATTTTGTGGCTGACCATTTTTGGCGACGCCAGTATCGCCCAAATTGTTGCAGGCAATGGCGCAGATCTCACCAAGGCGTCGCTTGATACGCAATTATTTGTGCTACTCGGTGCGCTCCCTTGGGCGCAGTTTACGTCTTTTGTCGCGATTGGCCTGATCCTGATCTTCTTCGTAACAGGCTGGGATTCCGGCACGCTGGTGATTGATACTATGACGGCGGGTGGACGCACAGATACGCTGCTGAGGCAAAAGACGATCTGGCTTGTGGCCGTTGGCGGTATTGGTATCGTCCTGTTGCTTAGTGGCGGCCTCACTTCGCTTCAAGCGGGTGCAATTGCCACTGGCCTGCCATTGGCTCTCATCTTGCTCGGTATGTGCATCGGCACGCTAAAGGGCTTGCTGGTCCTGCACAGAAATCCAGACAACCCCGAACAACTCTAAATGCCAGCGCCGCATTTCTGTATGCGCACTGTTCAGAAAAGTGATGCAGGCGTGCAACGCCGGTAAGGCATAATCAGCCTATGTAGAAAATGCATGGCACTATTACGTGTAGTCCCGCATAGCCATTAGCGAAGGTAATATTAGCCATTGGCTGTGCCTAAGCGCTTGGAGGGGTTGCTGAATGAAACTGCCACAGGAATACGATCTGCACGCACTAGAAGTGTTCGTCATGACCGTTGAACTTGGCGGGATGTCCCAATGCGCCGCCCATCTGCAAGTGACTCAATCAGCCGTTTCGCAAACGATCGCTAGGCTGGAGGCGGGCATAGGCGCTTCGCTGTTTGATCGCACGATGCGTCCGTTGGGTTTAACGGCAAGCGGAAAGTCCCTCTTTGCGCGTGGTCAGAAGCTGATCGCCCATGCAAGTTTGGTGTATGATGAGGTAAGACAGGGGGCAAGCCTGCCCATTTCCAGCATCACGGTTGCGATGTCATTCAGCCTCGCTAATCAGCTTACGGCGCCAATTTTACAAAATCTTGGGTCGCGCGCAGATAAATGGAACATCCGGTCCGGCATTTCCATGGAGCATCAAGGCGAATTTCTGGCACGCGACATCGACATGATGGTGACCGGAAGTTTTAGCCTGGAGCATCGCGACACTGTCGAACTGCACCCAGTGTTCGAAGAAAGCTTTATTCTTGTATTTCCTAAGGATTTTCGAGAGCCGCTCGATCTCATCGGCATGCCATCGTCATTGCCGTTCATCCGTTTCTCCCGCCTCACCGGCACGGGGCAGCAAATTGAACGCCAGATTGTCAGGATGAAACTGAAGCTGCCACAGATGGTTGAAGTGGAATCTTCGCATCAACAATTGGCCTTGGTGGCTGCTGGTCTTGGTTGGACGATCACCACACCAGTATGCTTGGCCGCTGTGCCGGAACTGCTGCCCGAATTGCGAGCCGAACCTATGACGCGTGGTCGTTTCTCGCGGGCTGTTCAGGTCGTTGCGCGGCTTGATGAATTGGGCGACATTCCCAAGTTGACCGCGGCTTTATGCCAACAGGTCCTGCAGGAAAAAACCTTTCCGCCGCTGATTGAAGAATATCCATGGATGGCCCAACAATTGGCTTGGCCATCGACGACCGTGGAAGGTGAGGAATTAATAGCATGATAGGGCGCCTTGTTGTTCCATTTTTAATCCTGATGACCGCACCAGTCTACGCCAGCGGCCCCAAGACTGCGGACGTTCCCAGCATCCCCGAGGCTGATGCGCCCGAACTGGCCGCATTGGGCACATATGGCATCGGCTTTCGTTCCGTCCTATTAACGCATAAGGGCCAGCCTGATGTCGAAAATGGGGGTTCTGGTGGCATCGCAGTCCCCCTTGTTGACCGCAGTTTGCGGGTGGACATTTGGTACCCCGCAACGGTCAAAAAGGGCGCAAAGCCGGTTACCTACAGCGGAAGTCTGTGGGGCGAGCCACCATTTCCACCGGTTAATTTCACGCAAAAGGGCATTGCGATTGGCGGCGCGAAGGCGGCCGGAAGCAAGCATCCTTTGGTCATTATCAGCCATGGCTATAGCAATAATCCCGCGGTCATGACGTGGTTGACCGAAAACCTTGCATCCAAGGGCTATGTCGTCGCCGCCATTCATCACCGCGACCCAAATCCTTATGTCGTGTCGCCTAGCATCCGCGCCGCGCCGAATTTCAACCGACCGCGCGACATCGTTTTTGTCGCCGGTCAACTGCGGGACAGCCTGGAGGAATTGATTGATCCGGAGAACGTCGCGCTTATCGGCTATTCGCAGGGTGGCTATGGCGTGCTGACCGCAGGCGGAGCAACGCTTGACCCGCAGGGGCCTAATATAGGGCTGGTCGCAGGCGGGGCGTTACAGAAATCCGCGCGGGGCGGTGCCGATGCCGATGCTGTGAAATTGGCAGGCGTCAGGGCGATTGTGGCATTGGCACCCGCTGGCGGCGCGCCAAGCAGCGCATGGGGTGCAGAGGGCCTTGCTGCTTTAACTGCGCCTTTGCTTTTGATCCACGGCGATAGCGACGCGACTGTCAACTATACAACGGGCGGGCTGGCGGTTTTTGGTGGCGCTGTAAACAGTGATCGCACGCTGCTGACCTATAAGCAGGCCGGACATTCGATTGCGCTGAACCCAGCACCGCGTGAAATGCGTGGAACGGTTTGGGACATGGACTGGTTTGAAGACCCGATCTGGCGGCAGGACAGGATTAACGCGATCAACCTGCATTTCATCACCGCGTTCTTGGCGGTGCATTTGCGGAAAGACGCCAGCAAGGCTGCGTATCTGAATGTAGGGATTGAGAATTCGGATGCCGGCGAATGGAGTGCGCCGGCTGGGACCCCATGGGGCGCATATAGCCCGGGTGGTGCAGGCGTTACCTTATGGAAGGGTTTTCAGAGGCGGCATGCAAAAGGGATGATGTTGCAGCATTTGGACGCAGCGAAGTAACGATAGGGCTGCTCCGTCGACCAAAAGATCAGGCTTTTTTGCGAAGCGGCGGATGTGCGAAAAGTGCGCCCGCCGCATAGGCAACCGCCAAAAGCCCCAGAAATGCTAGCAAGTTCACACCAAAATCGCACCTGACCACATCGCGCAATATGTCGCGCGCGCAACAAAATTTCCTGCAGGATTGCCGCGGGAGAGAAGCGTGTCTGAAAGGGAAATATTCTATGCCACATTTGGCTGCCAAAGAACGACGGAACATTATAGGAACATACCGGAATTGTCAGGTTTGGCGATGACTGACCGGACGGTGACGCGAAGTCGGGGCGGTACAATGGAAGTGGCGCCACAAAGAACAATCACCAAAAGGAGACTTCCCGCTCCCGACCCAATTGCAGTCCTTGATGACGCTCATGCACTTGTCCATTCCTGCCATTCGTTCACGATGCCCGTGGTTTAAAGTCACCCGACGACCAATGGATATGCGCTATGCGCCACTGTCCCTTATTCCGGTGCAGTATAATCGTTTCGAGCGATCGCATGTTGATGGCGCGATTGCGATAGGTGCCGGTGACCGTCTCGACGCTTAAAACCCATGCAGCATCCCCCGTTTCACCTTGGCTTCTATCGATCAATGTGCGTTTTACAGCGGCGTTAAAGGCGGCATCTGCTTTTAGGTGGTGGCTGGCATATTCGGCGCGGCTGCTTTCGACGTTGCCGGATTCATAGATTATCACATCTTCGGCGAGCAGCGATAGCGCGGCTGCCGTGTCGCCATTGGCCAGCGCTGCATGGAATGCGTTTACCGTGCCGACGGCTGTGCTGACATCCGAGTGGTTGGCATTATCGACCAGAGCTGGTCTCTGATCTGCATGGGCGCCGGGATGCGCTGCCGCCAGAGTTATCGCTATCGTGGTAACACGCAATAGCCGCAAGGTCTTTATGGTTGCAATTTGAAAATCAAACATTGTCCTTGCTTCCTCCCCCTTTTTTAATTGTGTTCACATTGGTACCGGCGACATCATGCCCATTATTGCGACCACAGCGATCACCGAACTAGCCACAATGAACTCGCCGATGAGGCTTCGGCGGAGCGCGGCCAGGGCCATATACGTATCGATCTTCCTGCCATCTTGGGCAAGCGCGACACGACGGGCGACAGCTGCGTTGCGTGCACCGAACGACAGCATCCCGCCGACCAGCACAAGCTTGGCCAACAGCAGCACGCCGTATTCGCTTTTCAGCACCTCTCCGCTGTTTACCAAACCGAAGATCATCTGCGAATTGACAAAGCCGGTGATTGCTATCGCCGCAACCAGACTTACGCCTAACGGTGCAAAGCGGTGCATCGTAACTAGCAGCGCCTTGGCGGCCATTTGATCCCTCTGGATGTGCACTTTGACCGTTAGGCGTAAGAACCAGCTAACGGCCCCGAGCCACAGCCCCGCTGCAACCAAGTGAACACCATTATTGAACCGGTGAAGCAGGCCAACGAAGCCTTCCTTTGCTGCTGCATGGCCGTTCCAGCCGAGTGTCATGACGGCAGCCGCAAACAATACAGCAGCAACAGGCAGTGCCCTTTTGCTCCTCCGTCGCATAAGCAGTGCACATAAGCCAGCCGCAAGTAAGGCCATACGTACAACAAAGGCGGTGCCCATATCTGTGCCAGAAATCATTGCTTCGAACATGGCTCGATCAAGCGCTGTCACAGGCAGCCCCATCATCGCCGCAATCGAGACCAGCATCAGCGCAATCGAGACCAGCGGCGCAGCAATCGCAGCGAAGACCAGTGCACCCACACCTGCATCATTCGACAATGGATCAATGCCCCGCAGCCCTACCAAGCGGAACGCGGTCCATCCGAATAGGCCAAGCAGCAATGCATAATGCGCAAAGCGCAATGTCGGTTCGAGCCAGCCTTCCATTTAGATCTCAGCTAACTTTAAAGTTGACCTTGCCGGTCATCCGGTGGCCATCGGCACCGGCGGCCTGCCAGCGAACTTCATAGGTACCTGTTTTTAAGGGCTGTTTCAATGCAAGTGTCATCGTGCGATTGTTGTTCGACCAAGCAGTTGTGAAGTTGCGGATTACCATTTCGCCATGGGCTTTGACACCCGGCATTGCGGTCATGACGATACTTGCAGCAGCGGTAGGGGGTATCAAAGCTTCGCTGAAGGTCATCGTGACGACGCGCGGCCTGGCAACGGTTGCCTCCGCTGCGGGAGTGGAAGAGACGACCTTGCTGTGAGCGAAAACCATATTGGGCGCAGCGGCAAACATTGCTGCAGCCGCAATCAGGGGAATTAAACGCATGGACCTATTCCTTTTTTCTCAAAACCAGAAACGAATGCCGACGACATAGTTGGTGGCGCTGGGGTCTTCGCCGCGCACGCGCGCATAATCGGCGCTTCCGCCCACATGCCAGCTTTGCTCGATGCCAATATAGGGCGCGAACTCCCGGATAATCTCATAGCGCAGGCGCACCCCCAGTTCGACCTTGTCGATGCCTGCACCCATCCCTAGACGCGGCACATCCTGCGCGGCCAGGTTGATTTCGGCGCGCGGTTGCAGAATTAGCGACTGGGTGATTCGCTGGTCGAGTTCAGCATCGACGTGCGCGGTGACGTCGCCGCGATGCGAGACGAACACTGCCGCATCCACCTCAAACAGATAAGGCGCGAGACCTTGCACGCCGATAACCGCGTGGGTCGTGGAGGGTCCTGTCAAGTCCTGCCGCACACCAGCCTGCAAGTCCCAGAAGGGTGCAATGGCACGTGAATAAAGCGCTTGAACTTCCGCGTCCTCGATGCGCTCTCCAAAGCTACCCTCGCCCTCGCTCTTGAACCAAAAGCGGCTGGTCGGCCCGCCATAATAGCTCTGCAGGTCCCAGAGATAACCTTCGCGGCCATTGCGGATTTGTGTTTCGAAGCGGTCGCCTTGAAGCCAGAACACGTTAAACTCGCCATGTGTGCGCTGTAAATCTTGGCGTGACGCTCGCATCGCGTCTGCGCCCCAAATAATGTCAGCGGCGCGCGGCGGTCCGCTACCTGCCTCGGGCGGTGGTGGGGTTTCCATCGTTGGACCGGGTGAAATTGATGTGGTATCCTCTGCCGAGCCATGGTCCATCTGGCTATGGTCCATTCCCGCCATCGGATCAGCTGTCGGCGCTGGGTCGGCAGGCATCGTATGACCGGCATGCGGGTCAGCGGTGGGTGGTGCCGGCGCGCGGCTCGGCACCGGATTTGGCATAGGCGCTGGGATAGAGTGCCCGGCATGCTGCGCGTCGGCCGGTGTGGCGATCAGAGCGGCACCGAGCAGTGCAACGGAGATGATCGATACCCGCACAGTCATTTCTCACCGCCCGGGCCGACCACAGTGACGGTCTGCATCATGCCGCCATGCATGTGATAAATGAGATGGCAGTGGAAAGCCCAGTCGCCAGGCTCATTCGCCGTCAAGTCAAACTGCGCGCTGGCCCCTGGCTGAACGATGACGACATTCTTGCGTGGCTGCTGATCGGCATTCTTGCCATTGACCAGCTCGAAAAACATCCCGTGCAAATGGATCGGGTGTGCCATCATCGTATTGTTGACAAGCTTCACGCGCACCCGCTCGTTCCAAGCAAAACGGATAGGCAAGTCGCTGACAGCGGAATACATCCGACCGTCGAACGACCACATATAGCGTTCCATATTGCCGGTTAAGTGCAGTTCAAGCAACCGCGAGGGCTCGCGCGTATCCCTGTTGGCCTCAAGCGCGGCCAGCATCCGGTAGTTGAGCACGCGGTGTTTGACGTCACGCAAGCCAAGGCCGGGATCACCCATTTTGTCGACCGGGGTCATCGAAACCATGTCAACGCCCGGACCAATTTCGACATCGGGGGGAAGTAGCGACGTGTCACGCATGCTCATACCGTCCATGCTGTGCGACGCGGCGGCAGGCGCTTCGGCATCCGCGCCATGGCCCATAGCCTCATGATCTGTGCTGCCATGGTCCATCCCGCCATGCCCGCCCTCCTCGGCCGGACCATGATTCATACCCATATCGGCCATGGTGAGGAGCGGTGGATCGCGTAAGGGCGGCACGGATGCCCGCGCACCCGGAAGGCTTGCCAGCATTGCCAGCGCCATGCCCGAACGGTCCATCGACTCACCCACAATCGCATAGGCATCGGCCTTGCCAGGCGTGACAACCACATCATAAGTTTCTGCGGTCCCGATCTGGAATTCGTCGACCTCTACAGGCCGCACCTTCTGGCCATCGGCGGCGATAATCGTCATCGGCAGGCCGGGGATGCGAACGTTGAAGAAGCTTTGCGCCGATCCATTAATGACGCGTAGCCGGATACGCTCTCCTTGGCGGAAGAGATATTCCAACCCCTCCTTAGGCCCGCGTCCATTGGCGAGAAAGGTATAGGTAGGCGCGCCGATGTCCATGATGTCGGTTGCGGGCATTCGCATCTCGGCCCACATCCTCCGCTCCTCACCGGACATCGGGTAATTGTCGGTCCAGGAACTAAGCTGCCGGTTGAAATAGCCCTCGCCGGTGCGCAGCCGGCTCATGATGAAGTGCGGGTCAAGGACCGTGAAATCACTCAGGAGCAGGATGTAGTCGCGGTCATATTCAACAGGTTCTGGATCAGCTGGATCGATGATCAGCGGGCCATAATGTCCCGATTGTTCCTGCAAGCCCGAATGGCTGTGATACCAATAGGTGCCAGACTGCCGGATCGGAAACTCATAGGTGAACGTTTGGCGCGGACGGATGCCAGGAAAACTGATACCCGGCACGCCATCCATCTGGAACGGCACCAACAGGCCGTGCCAGTGAATCGAAGTGTCTGCATTCAGGTTATTGGTGACGTTGAGCTTGACATTCTGCCCCTCGCGCAGACGGATCAGTGGTCCTGGCACACTTCCGTTCACGGCAATGCCGGGCCCACGCCGTCCTTCGACGATGCGATGGCCACTGCCGACAGTCAGGTCAATAACCTCACCGCTGAGTTCGCCGAAGCCTGCCGGAATGCGTGGGCCGCCGCGTCCGTGACTGCTCCCATGCCCGCCATGTATGCTATGGCCCTGCGCCCAGGAAGGCACAGCGGCAAAGGCCGCGCCCGTACAAACTCCTCCGAGCAATGTTCGCCTAGACAGATGTTCTATTTCCATTTGCACTTGCATCCTTTGTATTGAGTTCAATATATATGATACCCCAGTAGGGTATAGCAAGAGGGCATAAGTATGGCGAAGGACCGTAGCGATACGATTAACCGCTTGAAACGTATTGAGGGCCAGGTGCGAGGCGTTGCACAGATGGTCGCCAGCGACCGCTATTGCATCGATATTCTGCACCAGGTGCAGGCGGTGAAAGCAGCGCTCGCTAAGGTCGAGACCGCGATCCTCAAGGACCATGCTTCATGCTGCGTCGCCGAAGCGATTGCTTCCGGAGATGCCGCCGAACAGCGGGTAAAGTTTAATGAACTAGTTGATCTATTCGACCGGGTGAAGCGTTGAGCGGCGGACACTGAAGAACCCAACCATTGAAAAAGGCGGCGAACCTCTGGCGCACGGCGCTTATTCGTCCATTGAAGCCGGCGCCAAGCCACCTGATGCACGAAGGTCTGCTATATGCGATTGCACATATAAAAGCAGACCGTCGCCTTCCCACCCAGTTCCGGTCATACAGACAAAAATTACCTATGGGATGCGACAGAACGGGCCTACCCCGCCAAAGCGTCCGCAGCTTGGGTCCAAAAATGCAACAGCCCCTGACTGAAGCTTAATGGAACATAGGCGTCGCAGGTGGTTTCATCGACGACGTGCAGGCGGACGTTTACATGGTCGATGATCGTCGCTGCGCTGCATCCGGCGGCGAAAGTCGGGCTTTCCGCATCGAATACGCCGCCTTCCATAAGGACGGTGCGCCAATTATTGCCCGACAGGCGAATGCGGACGATGCCGCCGCCAATCGCGGTCACTGCGCCGTCATCGGATAATATGCTGGCCAGCGGCGATGCGTCGCCCTCGACCAGCCAGACCGTGGGTTCAAAACGGATCAGGCGGAGTGCTGCGGTGCCATCGGAACGGCCCAAAGCAGGTAGGGCAAAGCCGCACGCCGCCTTGAACCTTTTGCCAACAGCCGCCGGATTGCCCCAAATTTCGAATGCATGCAGCGGCGCTGCGGGTAGCATTGAGATCGATAACTTAGTCACGATAGCGTTCTCCCGCCGCATCATAGAAATGCGGTACCACAACGCGCACCCGCGCCTTTTGACCGCGCGTGGGCGATGTAGCGATCAGTTCTTCACCATGGCGTGCAAAGCCATCGGTCAATTGACCCAGCGCTACAGACCCGCCTTCAATGATACGAAACGCCGCCGCGCTGACATGGCCAACGGGTGACGCGCCTTCTTGTGTCACCAGCATAGCGCCCTCGGGTATATCGCCCTCGATGGCTTCAAGGCCGACCAATTGCCGCCGTCTGGTTTCGGCCAAGGCAGGGCGTGCCAGCCCAGATGCACCGACATAGCCACCCGCTTTGTTGAGCATCTTGTCGAGTGCAAGATCGTGCGGAGTCATGCGTCCATCAACTTCACCGCCGACGACCAGATGCCCTTTTTCGATGCGAAGGAATTCCATGGCCTCAAGCCCGTATAATGCGCCGCCTACTTCGTTCACTTGCGTCTCGCACGCGGCCCAAACGGCTTCTGCTTGGCTGGCATCGACATAGATTTCAAAGGCGCGTTCGCCGCTATAGCTGGCGGCCAAGATGATGACCGGGACGCCCGCGATGGACGCGGGAACGGTCGACATATGGCGTGGCGGCTCTTCGCCGATTAACGTGGCCAGCACGGATTTGGCCTTTGGCCCGGCGACGGCGATACCCGCATAATGTTCCTGAACATTCACGGCAGATACGCGCATCTGTGGGCATAGAACTTGACGGACATAAGAAATATGCGTCGCCATCCGGTCCGCGCCGCCGGTTGAACTGGTCAACAGATAGCGGTTCTCATCAAGCCGCCATACGGTGCCGTCATCAAACACAACGCCGTCTTCGCGCAGCATGAATGTATATCGGCCGCGCCCGACGGCAAGCTTGCTAACCGTCGTTGCGCAAATGATTTCGAGGAAGGCGGCTGCATCTGGACCACTGATTTCGAATTTGGCGAGCGTGGACACATCGGTCATGCCGACATTGTTGCGTACGGCTTTGGCTTCACGCAGCGCGGCTTGCGCCAATGTTTCCCCGCCCGTTGGATATGCCCGCGGACGGAACCAATAACCCAAAGGCTGCCAGATCGGGTTCTTCGCGGCATGCAGATCATAGAGCGCAAGACGGCGAATATGCGCGCCCGCATCCTTTGCGCCCGCGCCCGCGATTAAGCCCATTGTAACGGGCGTATAAGGTGGGCGGAAAGTGGTGAGTCCTGCTTCGGGAATGGCCACGCCCTGTTTTTCGGCCAAGCGGCCAAGCGCCGCCATATTGCTCAGCTTGCCCTGATCCGTCGCCATGCCCAAAGTGGTGTAGCGTTTGAGATGCTCGACCGAGCGATAGCCCTCGGCCCAAGCCAGATCGACATCGGCGAGCGTTACATCGTTCTGGAAATCGATGAAGCTTTTCTTTGGGCTGGAAACCGGCACCATTTTGAATATCGCTTGCGGATCTGCGGCACCGCCGATGGTCGTTACATTCTGACGGGATGCTGCAGGGACAAAGGCTTGCGCATGCTCGTTCCAATCAAGCGTGCCGCCTGCTTGCATATGCAAATGCACGACAGGGGTGAAACCACCCGATACCGCCATCAGGTCAGCATCCCAGCTTACCGTTTTGTCATCGACCAGCGCGGTTACGCTTTTCAAACAATGCCGCGCCCCTTTTGTCGAAAGCGGCACGGCGTTGTTGTAAACGCGAAAGCCGCTGCCCGCTCCTGCGGGCGCTGGCCGTGCATCGATGATCGCAACAATGTGTGCGCCTGCGTCTTTCAGCGCCTGCGCGGTTTTATAGGCATCGTCATTGTTGGTGGCGATGACGGCGCGTTTTCCGGGGACCACGCCAAAGCGCTGCACATAAGTCCGAACCGCTTGCGACAACATCACGCCAGGGCGGTCATTATGGGCAAAGGCCATCGGGCGCTCGATGCTGCCGGTGGCAAGAATGACGTGGCCTGCGCGGACATGCCACAAACATTGGGCGACATTATGCGGGGGTATTTGCCCGGGCTCGGCTATTCGTTGCGTCAACGTGACCAGATCATGTTCCCAATAGCCTGATGCCGTCGTGCGCGTAAGGATGCGGCCACCTGCGGCACGGATCCGTTCGGCGGTCGCCTTGATCCATGCTGCATCCTGTGCTTGCGGGTCGCGGAGCAAAGATGGCGCGAGAATGTTGTCTTGCTCCACAAGGATGACGCGCTTGCCAACCTCTGCGGCCTCGACAGCCGCTTGCATGCCTGCGGGTCCGGCGCCGATTACCAGCAGGTCGCAAAAGGCGGCGCGCTGGCTAAAGCGGTCAGGGTCTGTTTGCGTCGGTGCATTGCCGAGCCCTGCTGCTTTGCGGATGAAATATTCATAAAACATCCACTTTTTGGCTGAACCAAAAAAGGTTTTATAGTAAAAACCGGCGGACAAGGCTGGCGCGGCTAAGCCGAGAACCGATCCAACGTCAAAAGACAGATTTGGCCATCGGTTCTGGCTTTTGGCGACTAAACCTTCGTACACAAATACATCGGTTGCGCGCGTATTGGGTTCGGTCCGCCCACCTTCGCCGATGGTGACGAGTGCATTGGGCTCCTCAACACCAGCGGTCATGATGCCGCGTGGACGGTGATATTTGAAGCTGCGGCCAACAAGGCCAACGCCATTGCGCAGCAACGCAGCCGCCAAGGTGTCGCCTTCGCGCGCGGTATAGCTTTTGCCGTCGAAGCTAAAGGTGATCATGTTAGCGCCTCCGGCCCAACAGCGCGGATCGCGCTGATCTCGTTGGTAACACGGTGGCGGGTGATGACCATCCACGCGCGGCAGCCATAGGTATGGCGCCAGATTTCGTCATCAACACCGCGTGGATTGTTGCGGGTGAAAAGCGTGCGCATTGCATCTTCGGGCGGCGCGTCAAGCGCCACCACAGAATCAACCGTGCGTTCATAAACAAACTCGGCTTGCGCGCGCGGGCCGCAATGGGGGCAGGTAAACTGCATCATTAGCGGCTATTCGGCATCGGGCCGCTCCCTGTTTCATCGATGGTTGCACCGCGTTCAAAACGGTCGAGTGCGAACGGCGCGTTCAATGCATGCGGCGTTCCAGTCGCCAGCGTATGCGCATAGGTCCAGCCAGAAGCAGGCGTCGCCTTGAACCCGCCGTAGCACCAGCCTCCGTTGAGATAGAGGTTCTTCACCGGCGTTTCGCCAATAATCGGTGCTCCGTCAAAACTCATATCGGTAACACCGCTCCATGTCCTTACCATACGCAGGCGGGATAAGGCGGGGACAAGCGCAAGGCCTTGCGCGACCGCACCTTCCATGACCTTGGAGTTGCCGCGCTGTGCGTAACTTGGCCAGTTATCAGGGTCGCCGCCAAACACAACGCCGCCCTTGTCCGACTGGCTGATGTAACAATGCAGCGATTGCGACATGATGACGCTGTTGATCATCGGCTTTACGCCTTCGGTTACCATCGCCTGCAGTGTTTGCGATTCTACGGGCAGTTGAAGACCTGCAAGCCCTGCAACATGGCCGCTATTACCAGCGACGCAAATTCCGACGCGCCCGGCGCCAATGCGGCCACGGGTTGTTTCAACACCGACAACGGCGGCGCCATCACGGACAAAGCCGGTGACTTCGCATTTCTGGATGATATCGACGCCAAGCATGTCTGCTGCGCGTGCATAGCCCCAGGCGACGGCATCATGGCGGGCGGTGCCGCCCCGCCTTTGTATCAGGGCGCCGTCAATCGGGAAACGCGCGCCGCGTGACATGTCCAGCAAAGGCTCAAACTTTGCGACTTCAGCGCGCGTCATCAAATCGGCATCAATCCCGTCGCACCGCATGGCGTCACCACGTTCTGCAAGCTTCGTCATATCGGCGTCGCTATGGCCCAAAAACATAGCGCCGCGCGGCGAGAACATCACATTATAATTCAAATCGTCGCTCAAATGCTCCCACATTTTGAGGCCAAATTCGAACAGGTCGTGCAATGGCTTTAAACGGTAGTTAGACCGGACAATTGTCGTATTACGCCCCGTATTGCCGCCGCCAATCCAGCCCTTTTCAAGCACTGCGATGTTTTTCAACCCGTGCACCTTGGCGAGATAATAGGCCGTGGCCAGCCCATGCCCGCCGCCGCCTATGATGATGATATCATAATGCGACTTTGGTTGCGGGTCGCGCCATGCTGGCTGCCAATGCTTTTGCCCGTTAAAGGCGCCACGCAGCAATCCGAAAGCCGAATATTGGCTCATGTAATCGGCATCCACCCGCGTTTTTCGCGCCAATCGGATTCCAGATTGTCAAAGCGTGAAAGCTTGAGGATATCTATGTCTGCGAATGAACATTTGCCGTCCATAACCAAATCACGAATAGCGTGACCAGACGCTGGCGATAGGCCAAAGCCGACGCTCGACATTGAAGCAACCACCACATTGTCGGGGCTGGTCAATCGGTCGATGATTGGACGGCCGTCCGGCGAATTTTCGATTACACCAGCCCAGCTGCGGATGACATTGAGATGCGCGGCCTTAGGCAAGAGTTCTGCCAACCGTTTCGCAAGGTTGCGGGCCAACGGCGTTGACGGGCGCGCGGCCGGACCAGTTGCGTCCATATCAAGCCATTCATGCGGGCCGCCGCCATAAGCGAGGTTTCCGCGCATTGTTTGACGCCCGTAAATTTTATGTCCGTCAACGCCGCCAAGCGGCATCATTGGCGCAGGTTCGGTAATGATCATTTCCGCGCGGGCCGCCGCCAATGGTACGTTGACGCCGAGCTGTGCCATCAATTGTGGAATCTGGGGCCCTGCGGCGACCACAACGGAATCACAGCCATAGGTTGCATTGGCCGTTTTTACGGCTGTGACCTTGCCGCCAGCGGTTTCAAAGCCGGTGACTGGACTGTGCTGAATGATTTTTCCACCCAGATCCTGCAAGGCCCACGCATACGCCTGAACACTGCGCTGCGGGTTGGCATGCCCGCCAAATTTATAATGCACGCCGCCAAAACAATTGTCGCCTGCCAAGGGCACGGCCTCTTGCACTTGTTTCACGTCCAGCAATTCAACCGGATGATTAAGCCGCTTGTGACGTTCGGCAATGAAGCGATATTGCTCCCACTGCCGTTCGGTCATCGCAATCAGGATGCGGCCTTTTTGATGTTCGGTCGGATAGCCCAGCAATTCGTCCATTTGGGGCCATAGGCGCTGTTCTTCGTCAAATAACGGGCTCGCATAATGCGATGCACCGCCGCCGTTACGTCCGGAAGCTTCCCAACCGACGATGAACTTGTCGAGCACCGTGACCTTGACCCCCGAACGCGCAAGCCACCAGCCAGCGCTCAGGCCAGTGACGCCGCCCCCGACGATGACAACCTCTGAACCGCTCATTTGTACATCCCCGTGTAAAGCATTTCGCGATGCTCATCTTGATATGGCGTGTTCAAGTCCTCAACCGGCACCCATTGGGTGGGGATACCAAACCAGACATCCCACGCAGCGTCCAATGCCGCGGGCTCATCCCATTCCGCAAGAATTTTCAGCGGCAGCGGGCGGACCGGTGCGCGGTGGCTGGCGAGCGGGATCGTGCCGAATGGCTTGTCTGCCTCAATCGCCAACAGCATTGCGACTTGATCGCGGCAGCGACGGCCTTGGCAGACACCCATGCCCGCGCGTGTGAGGCGTTTGATCTGGTCGGGGTTGGCAGGGCCGTCGTCCAGCAGAGTCTCAAGCGAACGGGCGCACATCGGTGCTGGACGGGTAAGATAATTGGGTGGCTGAACCCCGATAAGGTCCGCCCGCGTAACTTCCTCGCACTGGCAGATGATGGTATCATCGGCGCTGACCGAAGACAGTGCACGCATCCATTCCATCCGGTAAGCGATATGGTCAAAACCGGTATCGGTTAGACCAGCACAATCGCCAACCGCAGAAACGGTGGCTTCGCCCTTTGGAATATAGCCGCCGCGTTGTGCATTTAACGCGCGTTCGCCATGCATCGCGTCCACCAGCTCAATCGATGGGATAAGGCCAATAGCAACGCAGATGGTGTCACAGGCAATTTCTGCACCCGACGACAATGTGGCGCTTTCAACCCCGTTTATTCCACCTTTCGCCGAAGCGATGGTTTGACCGCAGTATAATGCAATGCCAGCGGCTTCCACTTTGGTGATGAGTTCAGAACGGCCTTGCGGTGCCGCACGCACTTCGACAAGCCCGACGACGTCTATCCCACGTTTTTTGGCCAACAACGCTGTTTCGAGCGCCAGATCGTGCGAGCCGATTACCAGCACACGCCGTCCAGCAAACGCCTCATAGCGGGTGAGCAGCATTTGCAATGCCGCAGCGCCCATCACGCCAGGCTGGTTCCAGCCCGGGAATGCCATCGATAGGTCGCGCCCGCCGGTTGCGAGGATAATATTATCAAAGCCGACGATCCATGATCTTTCTGCATCGGCCAGACCGACGACCTGTTCCGGCAGGCTCGCAACGCCCGGACCATTGCGATAAACACCCCATGCAGTGGTGCCGAGCAGTAACTCAACTCCCGCATCCATCGCTGTTTCCAACGCAGGCATGCTCATGAAAATTGCTTCGAGCATGCGCTCTGTATTTTGTGTCGCGGCGGTCATGCGTCCGCCAAAATACAGCGGCACATCATTGCCCATCAATGCACCTGAAACAGGATTTTCATCGACAAGCAAAACCCGTAAACCCGCATTTGCTGCATCAATTGCCGCTGCGACGCCGCTTGGACCAGCGCCGACAACGACAGTATTATAATGCGCTTCGGGCGCGCTGCGCGTGCCGTTGATTGCGCATATATCGGTACCCGTAAAGTTCAGTTCCATCACACCGCCTCCAGCGCTTGGCGCAAATCGCCTATTAAGTCTTCAACATGTTCCAACCCGACAGATAGCCGGATCGTGCCGTCGGTGATACCACCCGCCAGCCGCTGTTCAGGGGCGACCGCATAATGCGTGGTACTCGCCGAATGGCAGATTAAAGTTTCCGACCCGCCCAGACTGACGGCCACTTTGAGTAGCTGCAAACGGTCAAGCATGCGAAATGCCTCAGCCTCTCCGCCGTGCAGGTGGAACGAAAAGGTAGAACCTGCCGCCTTACACTGCCGGTCATAGACAGCACGTGCCCTTGTGCCTTGTTCCAAGAAACCAAGATAAGTCACGTCCGCTACTTTGGGATGACTGCGCAGAAATTCCGCAACGCCGCGTGCATTGTCCATCGCGCGCTCGGTACGAACGGCTACCGATTCCAATGAACGCAGAACAAGCCATGACGTATAGGGATCAAGGTGATTGCCCCAGGTCGTGCGTTGCATCCGCAGATGGTCGATCAACTCTGTACGACCGGTAATCCCGCCCGCGAGCAGATCGCTATGCCCACCGCAATATTTGGTGAGCGAGGTCATGCACAAGTCAACGCCATGTTCGATGGGGCGCTGCGCAAACGGACCAAGTAACGTATTGTCGACCACGACAAGAGGACGATGCCCTTGCTGAGCACCAACCTCATCCGCGATCTGCACCATCAGGTCCAGATCGACTATCGCCGCCGTTGGGTTTGCCGGGGTCTCGGCAATGATAAGCTTAAGTGGCCCCTTGGACATTGCAGCCTGCGCCGCCGCGCGTACTTCATGCTCGTTCGTGCCATCAAGATATGCCGCGGCATGCGATCCAAATTGCGGCATGATGCTGTTGTACAGCATGTCGACGCCGCCATAGATTGGACGTCCATGCAATACGCTGTCGCCCGGGCGGACATGGGCCAGTGCGATGCTCGAATGGGCGGCCATGCCGCTTGAATAGGCGACTGCCTCTTCCGCGCCGTCAATTGCCGCAAGGCGCTTTTCCAAAAAATCCAATCCCGGATGGCCAAGCCGCGAATAAATGTGGTTTATTTCCCCGACCAGAGGCCCACTGCCGTCAAAATACGCTTCATGCACATCCTTGGCGTGCTGCGCAGAGGGGTACAC
>NZ_JARXAI010000005.1 GCF_029865925.1 Sphingorhabdus sp. | reverse complement strand
GGCCCAATGCACGCCTTTTTCATCCATCGCGTTGCGGATGCCAAGCACTTCGGGGCTGCGTTCTGCCGATGGGTCGGCCCATTCGCGGTTCAGGTTGACGCCCAGATAATTGGTCCGCAAATGCCCGCGGCAGCTTCCATCGGGGTTGCAATTAGGCACAATGTGGAAGCGGCATTTTTCCAGCAGCACGCGCGTATGCGGATCGCTGAGGTCCGTCAGCATATCAATCGCGCCTTCAATCCAATATTCGGCCTGGGTCTCGCCGGGATGCTGGCGCGCATAAAGCCAGACCTGCGTTTCGCCTTTGCCCATTTCAAGGCAATCAATCGGTTGGCCTTCAAGGCTGTGGCCAAGGCAGCGATAGGTCACGCCTTCAAGCGATGCCGTCTCGGCAATCAGATCATGGTGTCGTTCCATGCTGTAAGGGGCGAAATAAGCAAACCATGCAAGATCGCTTGCGGGGGTGTAGCGGATGGTCATCGTGCCGCCGTCCGACGCCTTGTCGTAGCTGGTATCAGCGCGACCCCAATAATCGCGGTCTTCGGAGACGCAAGCGCGGTAATTGGGCCAGCCGCCGGGATAGGCGCTGCCCTCAAGCCCTGTAATCCGCAATTCCAGCTCCTCGCCTGAAGTGCACGCCACGCGAAAGTGGAACCATTGTGCAAATTCCGAATCCTTGTCCGTGCGGATTCCAAGGGTCGCCACATTGCCCTGCATTGCATGGACGATGATATTGCCACTGTCGAAGGCGGCGTTGATGTCAGTAATCGGCATTTTTGGTTCGCTCTCGCAATGAAGTCATGGCACGCGGATAGTCGCACCAGACACGCCGGGGAAGTCCTTAAACAAGGCTTCGGCCAATTTGGACGCGGCGATACTGGGTTGGGCGGCGGGTGAGCCAGCCTTTGCCAATTGCACCGCCGTGCCTTCCCAAATCACCACCCGGTCGCTGCGCCGGACGATGCGAACGCCCAATGTTGTCTGCAACTGAGCTGCTGAACCGCCGCTCAAATTAATGCCAAGGCCAATGCCCAGACCGGAGCCATAGCTGCCGGTGGAGCCGCCGACGCCAACCGATATAGGCGCGCGTCGATCGGTACGAATCATCGTGGCGCCGAAACGGGTCTCTGCGACCACGTCCGCATCCCCTCCTATGTCGCGATAGCCAATCCGCTGCATTTCGCGCGCGACGGCCGCAAGATAAGGCGACCCCGAAAGCGTGCTGTCCGATGCCGATTCGCCAACCAGCGCGACAGCGAAGCTGCCGGCTCCATACGGCACGCCTTCTGCGGCGCGATTAAAGCGCGTAACCTCAACCGGGCCAGTTGGCTCGACACAAGCCGTCAGGAGGGCAAACGAGAGAAGCGGCAAGAACCGCGCATTTTTCATCATAGGTACATCCTTAAGGCTGCCCCTTACCACATCCAACAATCTATGGGGGCTTAATCCGCAAATAGGGCCAATCGCGCTTGACTTTCCGCTGCCCGATCCATAGGAGCGCCCCTTCAATTCAAGCTTCTTGCATTTATTAGACGGGCAAATCCGATGAAAGTCGTTAATTCTCTGAAGTCGCTCAAGGGCCGCCATCGCGATAACCGCGTGATTCGCCGCCGTGGCCGCACGTATGTCATCAACAAGACCCAGCCACGCTTTAAGGCGCGCCAGGGTTAATTTTACCCTGCCTGCGCATTGCAGGCGGATGGCTCTCACAAAATGCCGCTCCGAATTTGATTCGCGGGCGGTTTTTTTGCGCCTGGCGATAAGGAAATTGTGATCATGAAGATAACCACAGTCGTGTTTGATGTTGGCAAAGTGCTTTTCGAATGGGACCTGCGCTATCTTTTTGCCAAGCTGATCGCAGACAAAGATGCGCTGGAATTTTTCGTCACGCATGTCGTGACGCCCGAATGGCATTTTCAACATGATGCGGGTCGCGCTTTGGACGATATGGTTACCGAGCGGATTGCTGAATTTCCAGAATATGCCACGTTGATTGCGGCCTACGCCCCCCGTTTCAATGAGACCATTCCAGGGCCCGTCACAGGGTCGTTGGAGATTGTGCAGGAACTCGCCGAAAGCGGCGTGCCGTTATTTGCGATCACTAATTTTGGCGCAGAATTGTGGGAAGGATTCCGCCCGACACAGCAGATATTCGACCTTTTTCAGGACATAATCGTGTCGGGAGTCGAAAAATTGGCGAAGCCTGATCCTGCCATTTACGCACTGGCGTTGCAGCGTTTCGGAATAAAGCCGGGGCAAGCGATTTTTATCGACGATAATCATGCCAATGTCATCAGCGCGCGCGAGACTGGTTTTGCCGCACATCATTTTAGAGATGCAGCATCACTCCGCGCCGAATTGGTTGCGCTCAATTTACTGCCTTGAACTTTTGCACGTAGAGGCGCGGAGGTCGCAACTCTGGAACATATTTCTCTGCCCAGTCTGCGCCCCTGCATGAACCAAAAAACATGGGTGCAAGGCCTTCCATTCAGTGCGCGTCTGTGCTTAAGCAACCGCCGAAACTCTCTTTTCCCGAGGACGTAATCTCCCATGAATATCCATGAATATCAGGCCAAAGAACTTCTCGCAAAATTCGGTGTGCCCTGCCCTGCCGGTATCGCGGCATTGAGTGTCGAAGAGGCGGTTGCCGCCGCTAAGCAATTGCCTGGTCCCTTATATGTGGTGAAATCGCAAATTCATGCCGGCGGACGTGGGAAGGGCAAGTTCAAGGAACTGGGCCCAGACGCAAAAGGCGGCGTGCGTCTGGCGTTTAATCTGGATGAGGTTGAGGCCCATGCCAAGGACATGTTGGGCAACACGCTGGTAACGATCCAGACTGGTCCAGAAGGCAAGCAAGTCAACCGTCTGTACATCACCGACGGCGCCGACATTAAGCAAGAATTCTACCTTGCCCTGCTCGTTGATCGTGCGACCAGCCGTATTGCGGTTGTGGCGTCGACCGAAGGCGGCATGAACATTGAAGACGTGGCACATGATAGCCCCGAGAAAATCCACACGATAATCATTGATCCAGCCACGGGCCTCCAACCGCACCACGGCCGCAGTGTGTCAAAGGCGCTTGGCCTGACGGGTGATCTTGCCAAGCAGGCGCAGACAGTGCTGGCGGGGCTTTACAGCGCTTTCATCGGTACTGATGCTGAGCAGATTGAAATCAACCCGCTCGCTGTGTGCGAAGGCAAAAATGGCGATGAGCTGTTGGTGCTGGATGCCAAGGTTGCGTTCGATGGCAATGCCATGTTCCGGCACAAAGATCTCGCCGAGCTGCGCGACTTGACCGAAGAAGACCCTGCTGAAGTCGAAGCATCCGAATATGACCTTGCGTATATCAAGCTCGACGGCAACATCGGCTGCATGGTCAATGGCGCTGGCCTTGCGATGGCCACCATGGACATCATCAAGCTGAACGGCGAATTCCCGGCCAACTTCTTGGACGTTGGTGGCGGCGCTTCGAAGGAAAAGGTCACGGCTGCGTTCAAGATCATCCTTAAGGACCCTGCCGTAAAGGGCATATTGGTGAACATTTTCGGTGGCATCATGAAATGCGACATTATCGCGGACGGTATCGTTGCTGCGGCAAAGGAAGTGAACCTGTCGGTGCCGCTCGTTGTCCGCCTCGAAGGCACCAATGTGCAGCAAGGCAAGGACATTCTCGCCAATAGCGGCCTGCCAATCGTGTCGGCCAATGATCTGGGCGATGCAGCAGAGAAAATTGTGGCAGAAGTGCGCAAAGCAGCTTGAGATTGTATCCGTTGGTCCCAACATGCGTTGAGGGCCGACGGAAATGCTGAATAAGTTCGATATCACGGGTCGATCAGGCACTTGACGTTTACGTAAACGGTCAGCATAGGCACAGCAGTTTGGGATGGCATCTACCTGTCCCATTGAGTCGGTAAGGAAGGATGAGCACATGAAGATCATCGTCCCCGTTAAGCGGGTCATCGATTATAATGTTAAGCCGCGGGTAAAGCCCGATGGTTCGGGCGTGGATTTAGCGAACGTCAAAATGAGCATGAACCCGTTTGACGAAATCGCCATCGAAGAAGCGTTGCGTTTGCGTGAAAAGGGCGTTGCGACAGAAGTGATCGCAGTGTCGGTTGGGCCGGACAAGGCACAAGAAACATTGCGGACTGCGCTCGCCATGGGCGCTGACCGCGCGATCCTTGTCGTTGCGGAAGATGTCGAGCCTTTGGGCGTTGCCAAGATCCTCGCGAAGATCGTTGAAGAAGAGCAGCCCGGCCTTGTCATTCTTGGCAAGCAGGCGATTGACGATGACTCCAACCAGACCGGCCAGATGCTCGCAGCATTAACGGGTCGTCCGCAAGGCACCTTTGCCAATACGGTAAACGTATCTGGCGATTCAGTGCATGTTGCGCGCGAAGTCGATGGCGGTTTGCAGACAGTGTCGCTGAAGATGCCAGCCATCATAACGACTGACCTGCGTTTGAACGAGCCGCGTTATGCGTCTTTGCCAAACATCATGAAGGCAAAGTCAAAGCCACTCGCGCAGAAAACACCTGCCGATTATGGCGTCGATGTAACTCCGCGTCTTAAGACGCTGAAGGTTGTCGAGCCCCCCGTGCGTAGCGCCGGTATCAAGGTTGCCGACGTCGATGCGCTGGTTGCAAAGCTTAAGGAAATGGGAGTGGCCGCATGAAGACCCTCGTTTATGCCGAACATGACAATGCATCGTTGAAGGATGCTACCCTTGCCGTCGTCACCGCTGCATCACAGATTGGCGAAGTGCATGTGCTCGTTGCCGGTTCAGGCTGCGGCGCAGTTGCTGCGCAAGCTGCCAAAATCGCTGGCGTGGCAACTGTGCATGTTGCCGATGACGCGGCCTATGCGCAACAATTGGCCGAAAATGTCGCGCCATTGGTTGCTTCATTGATGGCAAGCCATGACGCGTTTCTGGCGCCTGCCACATCGAACGGCAAGAACATCGCGCCACGCGTGGCGGCCTTGCTAGACGTCATGCAAATCTCAGACATTTTATCGGTTGAAAGCGCGGATACGTTCACGCGGCCCATCTACGCCGGTAACGCGATTGCCACTGTGCAGTCGTCCGACGCCAAGAAGGTCATCACCGTGCGCGGTACAGCCTTTGCCAAGGCCGAAGAAACTGGCGGTTCGGCCACGATCGAAGTTGTCTCGGGCAGCGGCGATTCAGGCACATCGACCTTCCTCTCGGCAGAGATCGCCAAGCAGGAACGCCCTGAGCTTACCTCTGCCAAGATCATCGTATCGGGCGGCCGTGCATTGAAGGATGCAGAGACATTTGCCGCGACCATATTGCCATTGGCCGACAAGCTTGGCGCTGGCGTTGGCGCAAGCCGCGCTGCCGTGGATGCTGGCTTTGTGCCCAATGACTATCAGGTTGGTCAAACCGGTAAGATCGTCGCACCAGAAGTGTATGTCGCCGTCGGCATCTCCGGCGCGATCCAGCATTTGGCCGGTATGAAGGATTCCAAGGTCATCATCGCCATCAACAAGGACGAAGATGCACCGATCTTCCAAGTTGCAGATATTGGCCTCGTTGGCGACCTGTTTACGGTTGTGCCGGAGCTCGTTGCCAAGCTATAACATATTGTATTATAAGGTAAAAATGTAGGGCGGCCAGAAATGGTCGCCCTTTTTACTTGCAGCGGCTGAGTTGATTGGGCTAACCTGCCCTTAGGGCATGGCTCGTCATTCTATCCCCCACTTGCCCATCACGAAGTACCGGTAACGCCGTGTCTTTCTATAGCGGCCGACTAAGCGTCGGCGCTGCGCCCTTGCCGCTGGAGGTTATACCAAGACAATCTCGCGTCATAATGCCGCTGTCAATTTGCTTATGGCAGTAAGTCAGACGGCGAAGTCGGCTCGCTCAATATCTTCTCCATCCGGCGCCACCGCTCGCCCTCGGCCAGATTGCCGCGTTCGATATAGTTCCTGACCAAGTCGTTGCCCCAGCCATAGTTGATCACATAGCTGCGATAATGGTCCGTAAAGCCAATGGATTGTTCGGCCCGGGCCGGCGAAAGTAAGAGATATTTCTGCGTCAAAGCCAAAGCCTGTGGCCGCGTCACTTCACCGTCCAGATACATTTTTGCGATCGTTAGCCGCGCGCCCGAAAGTGCCTCGGTCATTTGCTGCATTTTCCAATAGGCTTGGGCTGTCTGGGGGTCCAGGCCAGCCAATGGGTACAGCACGTCGCGTTCAAAGGCCAAGCGCTCCTGCGCCGGAAATGCCAGATCAATCCCGTAATTTGCGCTTCCCTCGGAAAGGACGCTCATCGGGCTGTACAAGGGGTTTACCTCATACTCCTTCCAGCCATTTTTACGCGCCAGTCTCTCCTCAACCAACAGGTTCAAGACATGATGCCCGGGATAGCCCTCATGACAACCAAGATCGACGGCGCGACTGATGCGGATGGGAAGGTCGGTGTTGATCTGGATCAGGCTTTTGTAATTGCCCTTATAATAATTATAACCCGACCACGGCTTCCCCGTCACGAACTCCATATCAAAAGTTTCACCCGCCGGCAGGTTGATGTGCGCTTCAGTCCGCCGTTTGCACTCGGCAATCGCCGCGTCGAAGACGGGCTTCATCCGATCCTTGGGCACCGTATAATTCTCGTTAAAGCTATCCACTCGTGTTGCGAGTGGGCCGTTGCCCGGAATGAGCTTTTCCAGGCCAGCCAAAATGGCATCATAATGGGCCAAGGGCATTAATTCCGGAACTGTCGCGAACTGGCCCTCGGCTTCTGCGTTAAACGCGAATTTGCGGCCCTGAAGCATCTGTAGCCGGGTATCTGCAGCGACAAGCATACCACGCAGCGCGCGTGCGCGGCGGCGATCTGGCAGCGACTGGATACCCGGTAAAGCGGCATCTATGGCAGCGGTGAGTGTGCGAGCTTGCGCAATCAAATCGGCAAGCGAACGCGGGTTCGCGGTGGCTGCGGACTGCAACGCAGCTGGACCATAATACGCATCCACATATTCCGGCTCATGCGTGCCAGCTTCGAGCGTCAATTGAATATACGCGTCAGAAACGTCAGTCAGAGACATTGAAGGCACGGCCTTTGGCGCAACCGATGGCGACGGTACCGTGCTGCAGCTTGAAGCGAGCAACGTGAGCGGCAGGATATAACTGCGAAACTTCATATGGCATCTCCAGACAGCCGCTTGCGGGACGCGGCGAAGCGCAAAACACTATAGCCCAGGATCGCGGAAAGTAGCGACCCTATCAAAACACCAATCTTGACAGCGTCACCTTGTGCCGGCCCTGCAAAAGCAAGACCACCGATAAACAAGCTCATTGTAAAACCGATACCGCACAGTACGGCGACGCCGAAAACTTGCGTCCAGCTGGCGTTGTGCGGCCGAGCAGCAATGCCGAGCTTAACCGAAAGCCAAATGCTGGTGAAAATGCCGATTTGCTTGCCCAAAAACAGACCCATCGCGATAGCCAGCGGAAGTGGCGCGGTAAGTGCGGCAAAGTTTATGCCCTCCAGCGAAACCCCAGCATTGGCAAACCCAAAAATCGGCACAATGACAAATGCCACGGGTTTCACCAAGGCATGTTCCAGCCGATGTAGCGCCGAATCCGCTGCATCCGGGGCGGCAAGTGTGCGTCGGAGCGGTATGGCGAAAGCGGCCAATACGCCGGCAATCGTGGCATGTACGCCGGACAATAATGTGGCATACCATAACAAGGCCGCAAGGAGCAGATATGGCCAAAGCACATTGACCCGAAACCGGTTCAACAAAAACATCGCGCACCAGATAGTTCCAGCAGCAGCCAGCGCGACAAGGTTCAGCTCGGCTGTGTAAAATACAGCAATAATCGCAACAGCACCCATGTCGTCGACAATTGCAACCGTCGGCAGGAACAGCTTCAGCGACGCGGGTGCACGACTGCCCAACAGGGCAAGTACGCCAATGGCAAAGGCAATATCGGTTGCAACGGGAATGGCCCAACCACGTCGTAAGGCGGGCTCGCCCCCTGCAATAGCAAGATAAATGATAGCTGGCACAATCATGCCAGCAGCAGCCGCAATCATCGGAAGTCTGCGATCAGCCCAAGTAGACAAGTGACCATCCACAAATTCGCGCTTTATCTCCAGGCCAACGAGCAGAAAGAAAATCGCCATAAGACCATCGTTGATCCAAAGATGTAATGTCATTGGTCCGAGCTTGGGCGTCAATTCTGGGCCGGTAACCGCATGAATGAGATGGGTGTAATCTTGCGCAAAAACTGAATTAGCAATGATCATGGCCAGCGCGGCCGCCACCATCAGCAGTATCCCACCAGCCGCTCCGCTGGACAAAAATGCCCGCAAAGCAGATTTTCTGGTTAGTGATTTTGGAATATTGATCATGTAAAATTACTATGGCCATCAGGCTGCAACATAGCAAGTAAGGGCCGTTGGCCAGCCAAGGTGGCGCGCAGCTTTCTGCTGGTGGAGGCATATGGGGCGGCGGGCAAAGCGACATGATGCGTCTGGATGTTGGGCCGTCCGCGCGCGCCTGGGTACCCGCTGGACCCGCCAGATTGCGGATCGACGCAAGTTGGCGATTTCGCGTTGCGGGCGATGCCCAACACTGCAATGGTCCCGCCGTGACCTTGTCCACCAGTTTCTAAGCGCTAGCCTTTATCCTGCCGCGAAATGCGGTTAGGGTCTATCCGTCGATCATGGATATATATCTTCCCATAGCCAATTTGTCGGTGAATGCGCTGGTCATCATCCTACTGGGTGGCGGCGTCGGCGTGCTTTCGGGCATGTTCGGCGTAGGCGGCGGGTTCCTGACGACACCCTTGTTGATTTTCTACGGCATCCCCCCTGCAGTTGCGGCGGCGTCCGCATCCACGCAGGTGACCGGTGCAAGCGTGTCGGGCGTGTTTGCAAATATGAAGCGCGGCGGTGTTGATTTCCAGATGGGCGGTGTGCTCGTGGTAGGCGGCATATTCGGTACTGGCGCGGGCGCTGCAATTTTTGAAATATTGGAATCCGTCGGCCAGATTGATACCGTCATCAACATTCTGTACGTCCTCATGCTGGGCAGCATCGGTGGCTTGATGGCCAAAGAAAGCCTGTCGAGCGTGCGTGCCACCCGGTCGGGTAAGCCGGTCGTCGCAGCAAAGCGACGGCATCACCCGCTAGTTGCCAGCCTGCCCATGCGCTGGCGCTTCTATCGTTCGGGTCTTTACATTTCACCGCTTGCGCCGTTGATATTGGGTTTTGTCACTGGCATTATGACCATGCTGCTTGGTGTTGGCGGCGGTTTCATAATGGTGCCCGCCATGCTGTATCTTTTGGGCATGGGCGCGCAGGTGGTTGTAGGGACGTCATTATTCCAGGTTTTGTTTGTGACCATGGCGTCTACGATGATGCATAGTCTTACCACCAAGGCCGTCGACATCGTACTTGCCGTATTTCTGCTTATCGGCAGTGTCACCGGCGCGCAGATTGGCGCGCGTTTGGCACAGCGTATGCGGCCAGAATATCTGCGCCTGTTCCTTGCCACTATCGTTCTACTGGTCGCAATCCGCATGGCGCTTGGTCTTGGTTGGCGGCCGGACGAAATCTACACGTTGCAAGCATTATGATACGTTGGTTGGCCTTATTTTTATGGCTGCTTCCGGTC
>NZ_JARXAI010000062.1 GCF_029865925.1 Sphingorhabdus sp. | reverse complement strand
AGGGGCTGAACTAGGATCGACGTGCGTTGAAAAGCATTGTTTTTGCCCGGCATGAATAAGCCGTGAAATGGTTCATAACCAATAGGTGCAAACGATAACTCAGCACTTGCTCTCGCAGCGTAATTTTGGGCCTCACGGTCTAAACTTACACTAAAAGAACGCGGCCGAACCGGCCGGGCAACAGAAAGGTTACAGCGGCTGGGGGGGTGCCGGGCAACAGAAACCCCCCACCTTTCTAGAAATGTAAGGGCAGCGAAGCTCTAGGTTCAATGGTCCAAGCCCCATCGCGTCGTTGAAAATCTTGGCTGTCAGGCGAGCGAAACGAGATCGGTGGCCTCCAATAACGCCAACCGCGCCAACCGGACTTTATCTAGCAAATTGGCGTCACCAACCTGGTCCGGCGCAATGGTTTCGGGCCAATACGCGGTAACAACTTCCGCTATGGCGTCCAACTTTGCCTCGTCGGCGATAAAGCGAGGGTCCACCCTCGCGGGATCGGCAACCACACGCAGGCGCAGGCAAGCTGGGCCACCGCCATTTGCCATGGATTGGCGCACGTCCACTGGCACAAGCTTGCGGATGGGACCATTGCCAGCGGCCATCTCGGTCAGCCAGCCCCAAACGCGGACATTTTCTTGCGCCTCACTTGGTAAAATAAGCGCCATGCCGCCGTCGGGCAGCGTTACCAATTGGGCATTGAACAGATAGCTTTGGATGGCGTCGGCAAGGGTGACGCGATCCGCCGGGACGATGATGATATCAGCCTGAGGCATTAGCCGCTTTACGTCGGCATACGTCTTATCGGGGCTTTCGAACGCCTGTTCGTGGGTGAAAAGTACATGTGCGTTCGCGACTGCCACAACGTCATTGTGGAATGCGCCGGCGGCAATCGCCATTTCGGACTGCTGAATGAACAAGGTTCTGGCCGGATCAAGTCTGTGCGCGCGGGCGATGGCCTTTGATGCTTCGATATGCTGCCGCGCCGGGAACGGTCCGCCTGTTTTGCCATAAACAAATATTTCGACACCCGCATCACTATGCGAGGTGCATAACCGCATGAAATTGGCAGCACCTTCGTCGCCAAACGGCGCGGGCACGGGGCCATGCACAACGAAATGCTGTTCATTAGCGAACGCCAGCTTCAACTGCGCAAGCGTTCCGGGCCACTCATGGCTTCTGTGCGGCATGGTGATCAGGTTGGCTGCGGACAGATGGCATTTGCCATCTGATGTGTCTGGGGCAGGGGACACGGTGGCTGCATTGGCGGCCCACATGGCAGATGCGGAAAAAGCGGCTGCGCCGATATGTGGCTCTGCCGACTGCATGTCGGTGGAAAGCCCGGCGAGCCAGTTCTGGTTCGGGCGGTCGAGTGGCACGAAGAATCCTTGCGCCAGCCCAAGGCGAAGATTGGTTCGCATCTTTTCGATGCCCTGTAATGCGGCCGCTTTGGGATAAGATGGCGCGCCGGCATTATGTGAAGATGCCAGATTACCATGGCTTAAGCCGGCATAATTATGACTTGGCCCGATGATCCCGTCGAAATTGATTTCGACCAGTGCCATCTTATGATCGCTCCACATAAGTCACGATGTCGCCCACCGAAATTCCAAGCATTTGGGCGCAATCGGTGTCGATACTAACTTTGTCGCCTTGGTCATCAATCCAGCCATAAGCAGCCTTAAACGCCTGCAGGCGGCCAAGCGTAATCAACTTTTTCTCGCCAGACTTATGTGCACCAACGGTCTCGCTAACGTGCGTTATCGTCACATCTTTAGCCTCACGAATGCTACGAATTTGGTCGGTGCGTGCGGTCATGGTTGGGCCACCGTCAAAAATGTCGATGTAGTTTTCCCAGTCAAATCCCTCATTCTCCAGCATCCGCATTGCCGCACGACCCGATGGGTGCGGCACGCCAATGACGGTTTTTGCGCTTTCCTGAAGCATCGCTATATATACGGGATGCTTGGGCATGAGGTCGGCAATAAACTGGTTGCCGAACTTCGCATTGAACTCGTCGGCTTCCTGAAAGCTCATGCCAAAAAAGCGGCCAGCCACGCCGTCCCAGAACGGAGAGCCGCCTGCTTCATCAATAACGCCGCGTAATTCTGCGATAGTCCTATCTGCGAACCTTTTGCGGTGGTTACGGATGAAGAGATAGCGGCTACGCGCGATAAGCATTCCAAGTCCGCCAGCGCGTTCTCCGGGGTGTAGGAATAGACCGCCGACTTCAGTCGTGCCCTCCAGATCCGTAGAAAGGTTTAATATGTCCGCGCGGAAGGTGCGTTCGAGCTCCACACTATGCTGCGTAAGCGCGCCAATGCGGTAGCTGTAGAATGGCCATCTCTGCCCGACTTGACCAAAAATCTGGCACGTGCCGCGAACTTCGCCGGTTTGGCTGTTTTGCAGAACAAATAGATATAGGTCATCGGCGACTGCATCATCCGCACGGTCAAAACCGGCGGCGGACCGTTCCAGCTTTTCCGATAACGCTCGTTTATCAGGGGGCAGATTAGTGAACCCGCCACCCGTGCGTTTTGCCATTTCATACATCGGTTGGAGATCGTTCATATTGGCCGGACGAATTAGGAAGGTCATAGAGCCCCTTTTGCTGCTAAACGCATGATGGTCAAAGCGGACAACTGCGCGCGTTCAACCAGACTTTCGACGATGAGGAATTCGTCTTTGCTGTGAATATTGCCGCCGCGTACACCCATTGTGTCGACAACAGGGACGCCACAAGCTGCAATGTTGTTACCATCGCATACCCCGCCGCTTGAGCGCCAAGCGATGGACAAGCCAAGATCAGCGCCGCACTGTTTGACTAGGCCAAACAGTTTTTCGGCCTCAGGATCTATCGGCTTTGGCGGACGGCCAAAGCTGCCATGCAGATGCGCGCGCACATCATGTTCGCGTTCAATATCGGCAATGATACGGCGCAAATCTTCGTCGGTTTGGATTGTGATTTCCGGCGTGCGGGGCCGAAAGTTTACGCGCAATATCGCATGATCAGGCACTATATTGTTAGGTCCTCCACCTTCGATTTTTGCTGGGTTTACGGAAAGCCCCTCATGCGACAGACGTTTGAGCCGAAGGGCTAGGTCCGCCGCCGCTAGAACGGCATTACGGCCATCATCGGGGTTGCGGCCAGCATGTGCGGCTAGGCCCGAAAAAACAACTGAGAAATTGCCACTTCCGGCGCGCGCGCCGGCAAGCGTTCCATCGGGCAAAGCAGGTTCGTAGGTCAAAGCCGCCAGCTTGTTCTGCGCAAGTTTGGCAATCAGCTTAGTCGACGAAGGCGAGCCGACCTCCTCGTCACTGTTGATCAGAACTTGATATCCAGTGTGCGCAAGGCATCCCGAAAGTTCCGCTGCGCGCAGCGCGGCGAGCATCACCGATATGCCGCCTTTCATGTCTGCAACGCCGGGCCCGTTGAGCGTTCCGTCCTCTAACCAACGCAGTTGTTGAAATGCGTGATCAGCAGGAAAAACCGTGTCCATATGCCCAGTGAACAGCAATTGCGTCGGCGAATCAGGACGAACGGTGACCAAAAGATGCTCCCCATGCGCAACGGTCTTAATCGATCCGTCGGGGAGCACGCGGTCTACGGGTTCAGGGGCAACCAAGGCGACATCGCCGGGAAGGACAGCAAACGCATCAGCTAGCATCTTGGCGGTCGCCGCCAACCCTGTCAAATTTCTTGATCCACTGTTGCCTGCTGCCCAAGTCAGAACTTGGTCTAGCATCTGACGCTGTTCGATTGTTTGAAGAACCTGTCGTTCGCTTGAGGTTAGCGTATGCATGATCTATTCTTAGCTTTGGTTGCCCAAAAGGGCCACCCCCAGCGTGCAGCCTATCCGACTTCCTTCGCGAGCGCGCACCATTCGGCTATGTTGACCGTCTCGGGGCGGCGGTCCTCAGCTATACCAGTTTTATGGAGCGCCTCTAGCGCGCCGGGAACGCCTTTGAGGCTTTGACGCAGCATCTTGCGTCGTTGCCCGAAAGCTGCGCCGGTCAGATTTTCCAAGACGGACATTTTAACGCCGCTTGCCGCTTCCTTGGGTGTGATATGCACCACCGCTGACATGACCTTAGGCGGCGGCGTGAAGGCGGAGCGATGGACCGGCATGGCAATTGAAGTGTTCGACCGCCATTGCGCCAATATGGCAAGGCGTCCAAATGCGCCAGTGCCCGGTGCGGATACAATTCTATCCGCAACCTCGCGCTGAAACATGAGGGTCAGGCTTTTCCAAGTCGGCGGCCATGTGTTGCCGCCGAGCCAGCCCACGGCAAGTGCCGTGCCGACATTATACGGCAGGTTGGAAACAATGTGAAAAGGCGCGCCAATTTCTGCAAAGGGGTCGATTTTCAGCGCATCCCCCGCAATCACGCGCAGTTTTCCTGGAAAGGCCTCTGCGAGTTCGGCGAGTGCAGGCAGGCAGCGGTGATCGCGCTCCACGGCAACGACTTGAGCGCCACCGCGCAATAAAGCGCGCGTGAGGCCGCCAGGACCAGGGCCGACTTCGTAGACATGCTCCCCTGCCAAAGGACCGGGTATCGCAGCAATTCGGTCCAGCAATTTCTCATCGAAAAGGAAGTTTTGGCCAAGCGCCTTGCTTGCCGACAGGCCATGACGGGCAATCACTTCCCGAAGCGGAGGCAGTAATACGGACATCAGCCTAAATCGGCGGCAGCTAGGCGATGCAATGCTGCGGACGCCGCCATCTTAATAGCTGCTATCATGGAATGCGGCAGCGCCTTGTTATGGCCAGCTATACCGAAGGCTGTGCCATGATCAGGCGACGTCCGAACGACGGGTAAGCCAAGCGTGATGTTGACAGCGTCATGGAAGTAAAGGGTTTTCAATGGGATAAGTGCCTGGTCATGATAAGCGCATAACGCAGCATCATATTGCGCCCGCGCCTCCGCATGAAACATCGTATCCGCGGGCAGGGGGCCAATGACGTTGAAGCCTTCGCTTCTGACCTGCGCAATTGCAGGCTCGAATATATCAAGCTCTTCACGGCCCATATTGCCCGCTTCGCCGGCATGAGGGTTAAAGCCGGCCACAGCGAGCCGAGGATTCTCGATGCCAAAGTTGCGCTGAAGTCCCTTTGCTGTCGCGCGTAACCGCTGCCTTATCAACCTGCCATCGAGCTTACCCGCAACTTCAGCGAGCGGGATATGCGTTGTCATGGGGACCACCCGCAAGTCTGGACCGGCGAGCATCATCACTGCGTTGTTTTTCGAAACACCACAGCGTTCGGCGATAAATTCTGTTTGCCCGGGATGCGTAAAGCCAACGGCGTAGAGCTGTGATTTGGAAACTGGACCAGTTACCAACGCCGCCGCGCTGCCAGCTCGGGCAAAACCGATGGCCAT
This sequence comes from Sphingorhabdus sp., assembly GCF_029865925.1. Classification (GTDB taxonomy): domain Bacteria; phylum Pseudomonadota; class Alphaproteobacteria; order Sphingomonadales; family Sphingomonadaceae; genus Sphingorhabdus_B. The sequence continues at coordinate 27,894 of NZ_JARXAI010000062.1, read as the reverse complement.
TTCAAGCGCTTGGTAGGCGCAATGCGCTCCATCGAGGTCTGGGGTGCCGGGGACGATGGATAAGCAATCATACAAATGGATAACAGGCAAAGCGGTATCGAAATATTTAAACGTATCGGCGGGGTCGTCAATACGGACCACTGGGCCGCTCCAGTGCGGAGCAAAGCTTGCTATATCGCCAATAGCAAAGAAAGGCGCCAACTGTGCCGAATGCCGTGCTTCCCAAGCTTTGCCGATGATTTCCGGCCCGATACCCGCCGGGTCACCGACCGAAACGGCCAGCGGCAGTTCCAGTCGGCCAAGAGGCATCAGTTATATTCGATGACGGCGTCGCGACGCAAATCGCGCAGGTAAATGCGGGCCCGCTTGTTGACGCGCTCTTCTTCCAACCGCGACATAATCTCGTCGAAACTCTCGGACGCCGCCACTTCTGGTGCGTCACGGCCACACAGAACGAATACCCGCACACCATCCTGTAACGAACCATAAGGCGGCGTGGACTGACCAATTTGCAAATCTAACATCACCTGCTGGAGTGGCGCCGGTAAGTCGCGAATTTTGATGCCATCGCGATTGACGACATCAGCGCCAAGCTTCGCAGCCATTTCGTCGGCAACCCCACAACCCGCAATTTGCTGTGTTTCTTCGCTGAAGCGCTTCACCAGTGGAGCGATCTGCGCTTCGGCGGTGCCTGCCGGGAACGTAATCGCAATTTGTTTGAGACTTAGAACCGAATCCCGAGGATCCAACATCGCGACTTGCCGTTTGTCAATCAACAGCAATATGGAGATGCCGCCAGGAGATGCGACCGCTTGAACCTCATTGCTGTTCATGCCAGCGGCGGCGGTCGCCAGTGACGAGGGTAATTGCGCCAGTGACAGCCAACCCAGATCGCCACCGACAGACGCTGTGGATGCTTCTGAAAACTGCCGTGCATACGCAACAAAATTTGCACCCTGACGAAGTTGGTCGATAATCTTTTTTGCGTTTTCCGTGACCGCTGGCATAGCTTCTGGCGTTGCCGACAGGTAAATCTCCCCGAGACGATATTCGGTCGTACCCTTGGTGGCCTTAATACGTTCAATAATCGCGTTGACTTCGTCATCGCTTACGTTTGCTGAGGGGCGCACATTGCGCGAAAGCAGCCGGCTCCATGACAGTTCGCCCTTAATCTGGCGCTTCAGCGTCGCGACCGATGCGCCAATAGAAGTCAAATATTTCTCGACTTGGTTTGCGGGCCGTTTGAAGTTTTGTTGCGCCACGCGGTCGAAATACTGGTCCACTTCAGCGTCGGTGACTTCAATTTTGTTGGCCGCTGCTTCTTGAATTTGTAGCGTTTCGTCGATCAAGTTTGTAAGAATTTGCGCACGAAAACGTGCCAACTCTTCTGGAGGGAGTTTGTTTTCGTTTGCGGCGACGATCAATGCAAGACGATGATCCATATCAGTGCCGGTAATGATTTCACCGTTAACTTGCGCCGTTGCGCGTCGGACATTGGGATCATTTTTGCCAAACAACTGTTGTCCGTCTGGTGCGATTAAATTGGCATCATTTCCCTCAGAATCAGGAGTGGATTGCGCATTTAGCGTTGTCAGCGCTGTAGCGGAAATAAGCACGGCAGCGAAGGACAGGCGCTTGAATAACTTCATCGATATTGATCCAGTACACAATCGGTTCGGGTGGCCAGTTAACCACTCACTGCTGAACAGCAGATGAGCGGAAAATGCCCGTCCGGGGATTAATTGCCAATGCCTTACACACCCAGATTGCGAAATGCCAGACGGAACAGGAAGCTGTTGCCGCGCTGCGAGTCACCAACCGGTTGATAGTCACGCCGCCATGTTAAACTTAAGGACAAACAGTCGTCGTCATATGCAACGCCAAACCTATGGCGTATGGGGTCAAAGCCGTCAGAAAGGCTTGTTGGATCCTCCTGAGCGTTCGTAAGGTCAATGATAGTTGAACCAAATACGGACCAATATGGGGCAAGGCGAATGCGGCCTCCAACACGAATTTCTTCACGATCTGCCAAATCCTCAACAGTTGGTCCGACGTTGCGGTTAAGCTTTAAATAGCCAGCCTGCACATAGGTACCACGTGTGCCAACGGTGGCATCGATTTCGTTCCGACGGATAGCAAGATTGTCCTTATCCAGACGAAACCGGTGCGCTAGTTTTACGATATTTTTAAAGCGAAATTCGGACCGCCCTACGATATCCGACGCCTTGTCTGACAAGCCCGTACCGTCGGGAAAGATGGACGAGCGGCTCGACAGTCGGTAACTTTGCCCTAAATTGATGTCAGCACTGAAGTCACTCTTCTTGAGTGCCCAGTCAAAACCGTACGTTATGCGGTAGTCATCCTCAAAACGATCATATCCGGGAAATCGGTTGAGGGCGAACAGGTTGCTGTCTTCCAAATCAACGGCGCGAGAATCTTCGTTAGGAATAGTTAGGTTGGCGATAGAAGGGGCCGCTACAACCTGGACGCGGGGTGTAAAAATTTGTGTTCCGCCAAAAGCATCCCCCACAAATGGCCATTTTACATCCGCCGCAGCCGCAAAAATTCTGCGGCTCTGCCATCCTGTGTCGCCCCGATAGATGGCTGTTAGCGTGCTTGCGTTTTCATCGCTGTGATAGACGTCACCGCGCGCAAGCATTGTGAACGTCAATTCCTGACCCAACCCAGTGATCGAACGCAAATCCCATTTTGCTGCGGCAAATGCGCGTTGCGTATCCTGACCATTTGTGCGGCCGATGTTTAAGCTATTTGCCTGCAACTGAAATGTGCTACCCACCACTGGCACGTCGATGCGCAGACGATAATCAAGTGCCGGCAGGGCGATGGGAGCAAGCCCCTGGCGGTCGCTGGTACGAAGGGTTTGTACTGCCCACCCAGCAAATGAAAAATAGCTTTTTTCGCTGATACGTTCGGCAGAAAATGTCGACCGAAGCCGGTCATCGCGGCTTATGTCATAGCGCCTCAGAAATGTGCGATCCGATGCAAAACGGCCAGAGGCGGAAATAGACCAATAAGGGTCAAATTGGAACTTTCCTGCACCTTCCAGATAACCGCGAAATACATTATCGCCATCTGGTTTTAGTGCGCCGCTGGTGCTGATACGATTACTGTACGTTCCGTACGCAGACAGGTCGATTGCACCTTTTTTCTCAAGTGATCGAAAATTCAAACGGGCTAAGGGAGCGGCATTAGAAAAAGCTGTTATTGCTGCAGTGGCATCCCGATTGTCTGCTATCCGCCAATAATAGGCTTGTTCCAACTCAACCCCATTGTTCCGGGAAAAGCCAATGCTAGGCACGAGAAATCCCCTCCCTGCCTTTGTATCCACGGGATGCGACAGGAACGGAAGCGGAATGAGAGGTAGACCGAACAGCTCAATGCGGGCGCCGCTATAAACAACCCTTTTTTTGGCTGGATCATAAACGACCTTGACGGCCTTCACTTCCCAACTTGGTTTTTTAGGGCAACCATCGGCTGTCGCAACCTTGCACGCTGTGTATGCGGCATAATCCAGTGTGTAGATGCCGTCTTTGCGCGAGCTGCGATTGGCGACGAGGCGGCTTTCGTCGGCGAGCACCACCAGCATATTGTTGATCACGCCGTCTTTCAGGGCGTCGGTGAGCTCAATCTTGTTGCCATATGCCACATCGCCCTCCGGCCCGACAGCGCGGATATTTCCTTCAGCCATGACTTGACCCGTTGTGCGGTTCCACACGATATTATCGGCGCGAACTGAATAGCCTTCACGGGTGGCAATCACTTCACCTTTGGCGGTAACGATTTCCGTGTTTGAATCATATTCAACGACCGCGGCAGAAAATCCGATCTGGTCGCTGGGTTGCTGCGATGCCGCTGAAGCGGTCTCGGTTTGGGCAATCGCGATGGACGACATGGATCCGTAGCCGAGCAAAATCGGCATAAGCAAAATGCGGGAGAGGACAGGCCGAAGGGCGGGAATAATCATAAAACCGTTGAGCCCTTTACCGCCGCTATTGCTGTGGGTCCACCCATGTTGCCACGCAAGGTGCTATTTGCGGTTAACCGCTCGAAATTTTGCACTATCTTTTACTTTAACCAAAGCGCGGATTAGGCCTATAGAAACTTCTAAGACGACCCCAGCGGAAAGGCTGCTTAATTCCATGAAGATCAATTTTACCGATGCGCGGCCCCAAGATGCTGATGTACTCGCTTTCATTTTTACTAAAGAAACGTTCGCCGATTTCAAATTTCCTTTGGACAAAACGGATATCATTCATGCGACTGCAAAGCTCTCCCGGTTTGAGGGCGCGGCGGGACAAAATCTCCTTTTGATCAATGAAGAGGGCGGCAAGCTTGTTCGGATTGTCCTGCTTGGTGTGGCCGAAGGCGACACAGCGGATTATCAGAAGGCTGGCGGCGATATTATTGCCAAGGTGCAAACATCGGGCGCAAAGCATATTGCGGTCCATGGCGCCAATCTGACTGCGCAACATGCTGCTGAGGTTGCTTATGGCGCTACCTTGCGCAACTGGCGCATGGACAAATATCGCACCAAATTGCCAGAGACGTCTAAGCCAACCGTGGAGGCATTGACTGTTGTCGCCGCGCCAGCAGAGGCTAGCGGTCACTGGACAAGCTATCAGGCCATCGCAGAGGGCGTTGCTTTGACCAAAGAACTGGTCACCGAGCCAGCGAACATCATTTATCCTGAAAGCTTCGTTGAACGTTGCCAACATTTGAAAGACCTTGGCGTCGAAATCAGTGTGCTGGATGATAAGGAGATGGCGGCGCTTGGCATGGGGGCGCTGCTTGGCGTTGCGCAAGGATCACGTCGCCCAGCGCGCTTACTGGTCATGAAGTGGGACGGCACCGGCGGAACGCAAAAACGACCAGTGGCGCTTGTCGGCAAAGGCGTGACCTTCGACACGGGCGGCATTTCCATTAAACCTGCGGCTGGTATGGAAGATATGAAGTGGGACATGGGCGGCGCTGGCGCCGTTGCAGGCGCAATGAAGGCATTGGCTGGACGCAAAGCCAAGGCTTATGTCGTTGGCGTATGCGGCCTTGTGGAGAACATGCCTGACGGTAATGCGCAGCGCCCTGGCGACATCGTGACATCAATGTCTGGCCAGACAATCGAGGTGTTGAATACCGACGCCGAAGGGCGGCTTGTCCTTTGCGATGCGCTGCATTGGGTGCAGGAAAATTATAATCCTGAATATATTGTGGATCTGGCCACGTTGACCGGCGCGATCATTGTTTCGCTTGGTAGCGAATATGCAGGGCTTTTCTCAAACAGCGATGAGCTTGCAGACAAACTTACAGCAGCAGGCAGGGCATCGGGCGACCCGCTTTGGCGTTTCCCGCTGTCGAAGGCTTATGACAAGATGATCGATAGCCCCATTGCGGATATGAAGAATATTGGCGGTAAAGGCGCAGGCTCGATCACGGCTGCACAACTCCTTGGTCGTTTTATAAAGGACGGGGTCAAATGGGCGCATCTCGATATTGCTGGGACCGTGTGGGCCGACAAAGCTGGCCCGGTTTGGGACAAGGGTGCGACCGGATTTGGCGTGCGCTTGCTTGACCGTTTTGTTGCCGACAATTTTGAAGGCTGATTTTAACAGATCATGCAGGTCGATTTTTATCAGCTCACTAGTGACCCTGCTGAAAAAATACTCCCCTTTATCGCCCAACGCGTATTGGACGATAAAGGGCGGTTGCTGATTGTCAGCGACGACATCGCACAATTGGACGCCATATCGTCGTCCCTCTGGACGGCGAAGGCAGATAGCTTTCTGGCGCACGCCAAGTCGGGCGAGGGTGATGATACTTTTCAACCTATTTTGTTGTCGGACCAAGCCGTTGCGGACAATGGTGCGCGGTTTATAGCGATCGCAGATGGCAACTGGCGACCGGTCGAACATGATTTTGACCGCGTCTTCTACCTTTTCCCGCCGAGCCATACAGACAATGCGCGTTCTGCCTGGCGCAATTTGGGTGAGAGTGTGGAGCGGCGCTATTGGAAACAAGATGGCGGCAAATGGATGCAAGGCCCATAAAGCTTGCACTCAGCGCCAAGCACCGTTAGAGGCACGCGCAATTCCCCCCTATAAAAATGGAGCATATAATGGCGGTTACTCGCACTTTTTCAATAATTAAGCCAGACGCAACGCGCCGCAACCTTACGGGTGCAGTAACTAAGATGCTTGAAGAGGCTGGCCTGCGCGTCGTTGCTTCAAAGCGGATTCACATGTCTCGCGAACAGGCCGAAGGGTTTTATGCAGTGCATAAAGAACGTCCGTTCTTTGGTGAGCTCGTCGAATTCATGATCAGTGGCCCAGTCGTCGTTCAAGTGCTTGAGGGCGAAAGCGCCATGCAGCGCAACCGCGACATCATGGGTGCAACCAACCCTGCGAATGCTGAGCCAGGCACCATCCGCAAGGAATTGGCCGAAAGCATTGAAGCAAATACTGTGCATGGTTCGGACAGCGACGAAAATGCAGCGATTGAAATCGCATATTTCTTCAAGCCTGAAGAAATCGTTGGATAAATTTGCGTAACGCAATGTGGATTGAAGGTTGTGTCCCATCGATTGGGTACAACCTTTCCTACATTCGCTCGGTGTGTTTCAAAAGTCGCGAACCACATCCATCATTTTGATAGCTTCTTCGGGGCTGCAGCGCGCCAGCTTTTGGCGATCCAGTCGCCGATATGATCCCAATCGGTGTCGCCAAGGTCAAGCCTTATGCCGACCCATCCATCGCCGAAATAAGCGGGGCGGTAATAGCAATCTGCGTCGCTATCGATCAGCATGGTCTGTTCCTCAACGCCGCTAATTTTAACAAGCAAAGCAATCTTGCCGTCCCCACGATGATCGACCGAGACATAAGCGAATTTCTTGCCGCGGATAATGCCGAAGCATGGCATGCCGTGGGATTGGACTTCGTTTGACTCTGGCTGGGCAAGAGCGATGGCGCGGACCTGCGCAATCAAAAATTCCGGGTTGGTATCGCGCGCGACATAATCGGCCAGCGTCTTGGGATATAATTGATATTCCGCCATTTTTACGCGGTCGGCGAGTGTATCTGCCGTATCGCCGGGCAAAATCGCCACTTCGATTTGGCCAAGCACGGGGCCATCATCCAGTTCCGCCGTGACCAAATGCACGCTGGTTCCCGCGACTGTGTCTTTGGCCTCAATAGCTCTTTGATGGGTATGCAGCCCTTTATATTTCGGCAGCAAAGACGGGTGGATATTGAGCATGCGCCCATCCCATTTTGCGACGAATTCTGTGGACAATATCCGCATATATCCAGCCAATACGACATAAGTCGCGCCCGACTGGGTAATTGCTTCGTGCATGATGGCGTCATGGGCAGCGCGTTCAAGGCCGACATGCGATTTTGCAAAAACAGGAACGCCCTCAGTCGCTGCGATTTTCAGACCCTCTGCATCCGAGTTGTTACTCGCGACGAGCACGATTTCGTAAGGACAATTGGGGAGTTTTGCAGCGTATAACAAGGCGGCCATATTGGTGCCCGCGCCGGATATGAGAACGGCAACTTTGGCTTTCATGACGTTACCACAATAGTGTCATGCTGAACTTGTTTCAGCATCCATGGTACCAAATCGACCGGAGCCATTTTGACAGATAGACCCTGAACCAAGTTCAGGGTGACGGTGAGGCTACTAGCCATTGTAAGTCGCAGTCCAATCGGATTGCGCGCTCCATGTTTCGATTGAGCCGGTAACGGTGCAACCTTTGCCTCCCGACGCAATATGCCCGATCGTATGAACAGTCTCACCAGCAGCCTCAAGCGCCGCCGTCACGTCCGCAACATCTGCGGAGGCAACCACAACGGCCATGCCGATGCCACAGTTGAATGTACGCGCCATTTCTTCGGGCTCAATATGCCCTTGCGCTTGCAAAAACGCCATCAAGCGTGGTTGTGTCCAGGCATCCGCATTCACATGCGCGTGCAGCCCCGCTGGAAGAATGCGTGGGATGTTTTCAAGCAAGCCACCACCCGTGATATGCGCCATCGCATGGATTTTTCCGGTGCGAACAAGGGGCAGCAATGATTTTACATAGATCCGCGTTGGCGCCATCAGCGCGTCGATCAGGATGACATTTTGGTCGAACAGAGCGGGGCGATCCAGCTTCCAGCCTTTGTCTGCCGCAAGTCTGCGCACCAAGGAAAAGCCGTTGGAGTGCACGCCCGAAGACGCGAGGCCCAAGATGACATCGCCTGCCTCAACCTTATCGGCGGTCAGGACTTGGTCGCGCTCAACGGCGCCGACGCAAAAGCCAGCCAAGTCATAATCACCATCGGAATACATACCAGGCATTTCAGCAGTCTCACCGCCGATCAGCGCGCAGCCAGCCAATTTGCAACCTTCGGCTATGCTCGCCACGACTGAGGTCGCGATTGCATTGTCGAGCTTTCCTGTGGCGTAATAATCAAGAAAGAAGAGGGGTTCTGCACCCTGCACGATCAGGTCGTTGACGCACATCGCGACAAGATCAATGCCGACGCCTTCGTGCCGTCCCGATTCTATAGCGAGTTTGAGCTTAGTTCCGACGCCATCATTGGCAGCGACGAGCAGCGGGTCATTGAATCCTGCTGCCTTTAGATCAAAAAAGCCTCCAAACCCGCCAAGGTCTGCGTCCGCGCCAGGCCGGCGCGTTGCTTTTGCCAGGGGCGCAATAGCGCGCACCAACGCATTGCCGGTTTCAATGGAAACACCCGCCTTGGCGTAAGTGTAGGATTCTGTGATGTGTTCTTTTGCGTCCATTTTCTGCCGTTAGCGAGAACAGGCTTGGAATTCCATGCCTATGTCGCCTAAAGATGCTGCGATGACAATTTTCCGAACAAAATGGCTGCGCGTAGCGGCGATCGGCTTGCCTTTGGCGCTGGTTGGCGGCGGGATTGTTGTTGCGCAGATTGAAGGACCAAAGCGCGGAATAGCGCCGATCGCCAGCGCTGGTGACTTTGAAGTTACAGGCGTTTCGGTCAATGTGCTTGGCAATAATGCCTTTGATGCTCGAGAGAAGGGCTGGGAAGAGGCGCAACGCATTGCGTGGGCGGCATTGTGGCGCAAAACCCATGGCAACGCCGCGGCGGGCTTGTCCGATTCGACACTGGATGGCATCGTTGCTGCGATTGTTGTCGAACAGGAGCAGATTGGTCCGCGCCGTTATGTGGCAAAACTTGGTGTATTGTTCGACCGCGCGCGCGCAGGGCAATTGCTGGGTGTTAGCGGTGTAAAGAGGCGTTCTGCGCCATTGCTTCTCTTGCCGATAACCTATTCGGCAGGTGCACCAACGGTGTTTGAACAGCGCACATCATGGCAGCGCAGTTGGGCTAAATATCGAACGGCGGACAGCAATATTGATTATGTCCGGCCAAGCGGTGCCGGCGGCGAGTCGCTATTGTTGAACGCTGGCCAATCGGAAAGACGTAGCCGCATCTGGTGGCGCACTATTCTTGACCAATTTGGCGCGGCCGACGTCATCATTCCTATTGCACGGCTTGAGCGGCAATGGCCGGGCGGTCCTGTTATCGGTCGTTTCTCGGCGCGCTACGGATCGGATAACAGGTTTCTGGGTTCTTTCACGCTGCGCGCTGCTGATAGTGCGGGTATAGCTGCGATGATGGATCAGGCGGTTGTGCGAATGGATCAACTGTTACAATCCGCGTTTGTATCAGGACGGTTGCGTGCGGATGCATCGCTTGTGCTTGAACCCGAAGTTATCGAGGATGAGGAACTGGCGATAGAAGCTGAGGACAATGGTGTAATTGATGGGGACGCCTCTGAGCCTGGCAATGCCGGCACACCATCACTCGATGATGTGGTTAAGCCCATATTGCCAGAAGCGCAGAACCAGATGACGCCTGCGCCTGCTGTGCCGCAACCGCGGCCTTAAGCGCACTTAGCTGCACCGATGCACCAAATTGCCTTGCCTTTAGACGAGTTGCGCAGCGGCGCATCTTCCAGCCTTATTATCACGGAATGCAACGCTTCGGCCTTTGCGGGTCTCTCAAATGCCGCTGGCTGGGCAAAACGCTGTGCGATTTTAACTGGGCCCGCGCGATCCGGGAAAACGCTCATGGCGCGATATTTTTCGGGGCAGAACGGGACTGTCATCGACGAGGCAGAAGCGGCTCCTGCCGAAACATTGTTTAATGCATGGAACCGATCACAGGAAAGCGGCGTACCGTTATTGCTGATCTCGCGATGGCAGCCAGCAGAATGGAATATCTCGCTGCCCGATTTACAGTCGCGATTGGGGGCGGCATTGTTGCTTGATATCGCGCCGCCAGATGATGAAATGATTGAGCAATTGCTGCAAAAACAGCTTGCCGATCGCGGTGCCGCGATCAGTATGGACGCTTTAAGCTATGTGAAGCGCCGCATTGAACGCAGCTTTGCTGCAATCGAAAAATTTGCCCGGTCGGCAAACGCAATGGCACTGGCGGAAAATGCACCGGTCAATTTGACGTTGGTTAAAAAGGTGCTCGAAAGCTGATTTAAGCTGCGGTTTCTCGCACCATGCCTTCTTCATGCGTGCGCGTCATCTTGAGCTTGCCGTTTACGACTGCGAACGCAAGTCTGCCCTCCACCAGATCAAGCGCATCGTGGCCAAACTGTTCGAAGCGCCAGCCCGTGAGAACCTCAAGGTCATCGCGTTCTCCGGCGGCTAGGCGTTCCAATTCCTCCGTCCGTACAATCAGGCGCGGGGCAACGTTAATTTCGCGCGAGCGGATTTTCAGCAACAGCTTAAGCAGGTCAGCGACAAGCGATCCATCCTTGCCGCCGCCTGGAGACGATCGGCTTCGGTCGGGCAGATTGTCTCGTGCCATTGGCTGGCTGCCCTCGATCACAGCAAGCAGCCGCGCACCAATCTCATTATCCCGCCATGCCGGTGATAATCCCCGCACTTTCGGAAGGTCAGCCTGACTTTTGGGGGGATGCGCGGCAATATCGGCCAGCGTCTCATCTTTCATGATCCGCCCGCGCGGGATATTCTTGCGCTGCGCTTCCTTTTCGCGCCACGCGGCCATTGCCTGCAGCCTGCCGAGCACTTCGGGTTTGCGCGATTGCACCTTAATCCGCGACCATGCGTTTTCAGGATCGTTGCGATAATTGGCCGCGTCGGAAATTCGATCCATTTCGTCATTCAGCCAAACGCCGCGTCCGGTTGTCTTAAGCTTTTCCAACATCATCGGAAAGATGACCGACAAATGCGTGACATCGGCAATCGCGTAATCAATTTGGCGCTTATCAAGCGGACGGCGCGACCAATCAGTGAACCGTGCGCCCTTATCCAATTGAATACCCATCCAAAGGTCAACCAGATTGGAATAACCGATTTGTTCACCCTGACCGAGCGCCATAGCGGCAATCTGGGTATCAAACATTGGGTGCGGGGTCTTACCCGTCAGGTTAAAGAATATTTCGATATCCTGCCCGCCGGCATGGAATACCTTCAACACATCCTCATTATTGCACAGCAATTCCAGCATGGGCGTAAGGTCTAAACCTTCCGCTTTTGGGTCTATCGCTGCCGCTTCATTGGCGTCCGCCAATTGAACCAAGCACAAGTCGGGATAATAAGTATTTTCCCGCATGAATTCGGTGTCAACCGCGACAAAGGGCGATTGTGCAAGCCGTGCGCACAATTCGGCGAGACGTTTGCTGTCGGTGATAAGTGGATGAATCTGCATTGGGCGTTGCCCTAGCACCCATTCACGACTTGACAAAGTGCCGCTGCACTGTTGACAGGCGCGCTTTCCACAGCTTTTTTGAATTGAGCAAACAATGCACGTCTATCGTACGCACAAATGCGCCGAACTTCGCGATTCCCATGTGGGCGATACCGTCCGCCTGTCGGGATGGGTCCACCGTAAGCGGGACCATGGCGGCGTCTTGTTCGTCGATCTGCGCGACCATTATGGCATTACCCAGATTGTTGCGGATTCCGACAGCCCGGCCCTGCCGATTCTGGAAGCGTTGCGCCTGGAAAGCGTTATCACCATTGATGGCGAGGTAAAGGCCCGAAGCGCAGGGACGGTGAACACCAACCTGCCGACCGGGCAGATTGAAGTCTTTGCCCGCAGCGTCAATATTCTCAGCAAGTCCGAAGAGCTGCCATTGCCGGTCGCTGGCGAACAAGAATATCCTGAAGAGACCCGTCTCAAATATCGTTTCCTCGATTTGCGCCGCGAAACGCTGCACGCCAATATCGTCAAGCGCACCCAGATTATCCGGGAAACGCGCCACCGGATGGAAGACATCGGTTTCACAGAATATTCGACACCAATTTTGACTGCGTCCAGCCCCGAAGGCGCGCGTGACTTTTTAGTGCCAAGCCGTGTTCATCCCGGCAAATTCTTCGCGCTTCCACAGGCGCCGCAGCAGTATAAGCAATTGTTGATGGTGGCCGGCTTCGACCGCTATTTCCAGGTCGCACCATGCTTCCGCGACGAAGACCCGCGCGCCGACCGCTTGCCCGGGGAATTTTACCAGCTTGATCTGGAAATGAGCTTTGTCACCCAAGAAGAAATTTGGGACACAATGGAGCCAGTGATGGCTGGCGTATTCGAATCATTCGCTGATGGCAAAAAAGTAACGCCAGCAGGGCAGTTTCCGCGCATTCCGCATTCAAAAGCGATGCTCGATTACGGCACTGACAAGCCCGATCTGCGCAACCCGCTTATCATCCATGACGTCACTGACCATTTCAAGACATCGGGCTTCGGGCTGTTTGAACGCATTGTTGAAGGTGGCGGTGTGGTCCGCGCCATTCCTGCGCCAAAGACTGCTGACAAGAGCCGTAAATTTTTCGATGACATGAACGAATGGGCACGCAGCGAAGGCCACGCAGGCCTTGGCTACGTCACACGCAAGGGTGGCGAGTTTGGCGGCCCAATCGCCAAGAACCATGGCGAAGAGGGCATGCTCGCGCTCTATGACGCGATTGGCCTTGGCCCAGACGATGGCTGCTTCTTTGCCGCGGGCAAGGAAGAACAAGCTGCAAAGCTGGCGGGCGCGGCACGTACGCGCAGCGGCGAGCAGCTAGACCTGATCGAAAAAGATGCCTTCCGCTTTTGCTGGATTATCGACTTCCCGTTCTACGCGTGGAGCGAAGAGGACAAGAAGGTCGACTTTGCCCACAACCCCTTCTCTATGCCACAGGGCGGGCTGGAGGCGTTGGAAACGCAAGACCCGCTTACCATCAAGGCTTATCAATATGATATGGTCTGTAATGGCTATGAGCTCGCCTCCGGCTCGATCCGGAACCAGCACCCAGACCTAATGGTCAAGGCATTCGAACTCACTGGGCTTACGTCGGCCGACGTTGAAGAGCGCTTTGGCGGCATGTATCGCGCATTCCAATTTGGTGCGCCCCCGCATGGTGGCATGGCCGCAGGGGTGGACCGGATGGTTATGCTTTTGTGCGGTGTTCAAAATCTGCGGGAGATCACCCTTTTCCCGATGAACCAACGCGCCGAAGACCTTTTGATGGGCGCGCCATCGCCTGCCATGGCTAAGCAACTACGCGAATTGAATATTCGTGTTGTGGAACAGCCGCCGAAGGCTTGATTTCGACGACAAGATTGCGTGCGTGCTCTGTCCCTGTTGGAGACAGGCGTGCGCTTCTGCTTGTTTATGCGGGCAATAGGTGCTGGAACGTCGGCATGTCTATTGACCTTTCCCAATATGAATCCGGTAAAAAGTATAACGGCACCTATGACAATGACCTGAAAGACCTTCAGGATCGAATGTCGAAGTTACAGGCGCTGCATATTCTGCATGGAGCGCGCACCTTAATCATTTTCGAAGGCTGGGACGCCGCCGGAAAGGGTGGGGCTATCAAACGCATGACATCATCGCTTGATCCGCGATATTATGAGGTTTTCTCTATCATTGCGCCTACGGTAGAAGAAAAGGATAAGCATTTCCTGTGGCGGTTCTGGAACAAATTGCCGGGCAAAAAGGAAATCAGCATTTGGGACCGGAGCCATTATGGCCGCGTGCTTGTCGAGCGTGTCGAGGGATTTTGCACAGAAGCCGAATGGCGGCGCGGTTATGACGAGATTAATGAATTTGAAGCGCGTCAGGGAGAAATCGGAACAAAAATTATCAAGATATTTCTGCATGTGACCGCCGACATGCAGGACAAGGTTTTGACTGAACGGCTAGATGACCCGGCAAAACGGTGGAAAGTTACTGCAGAGGATTTTCGCAACCGGGAAAAGCGGGCCGACTATCTCGTAGCGCTAAAAGATATGTTTAAGCGTACACATACCCATTGGGCACCATGGACTGTTATTGATGGCAACAACCAGAAAGCGGCCCGGATTGCTGTGCTTACGCATGTGATTGCGGAGCTCGAGAAAAGTGTGCCGCAGGAATTTCCAGATGCAAATCCGGACATTGTCACTTTGGCCCAGCGAGCGATTGGTTACTCTGCCAAAGGGTAATCGATACGCACCACTTCCCATTCCTTGGGACCAGTCGGCAAAGTTATGGTTTTAACGTCACCCACGCGCGCGCCGCGCAATGCACGGGAAAGAGGGGCGTTCCAGCCGATACGGCCAATGCTGGCATCCGTTTCATCATCGCCGACGATGGTAATGGTGCGCGCAAGGTCGTCGTTATCAGCAATAGTTACACATGCGCCGAAGAAAATCCGGCTTCGGTCCTCCTGCTTTGATGGATCAAGTATTTGGGCCACTTTCATTTTTTTGGAGAGCTGGCCCAGTTCCCTGTCAATCGCACGCAGTTTCTGGCGACCATATATGTAATCGCCGTTTTCGCTGCGGTCGCCATTGCCCGCTGCCCAGTGGACGATTTCGACGACGGCAGGGCGGTCGATAGCAAACAACTGTTCGTAACGCGCACGTAATGCTGCAAACCCGGAAGGGGTGATCGGGTTGGTGCGTTCGGCCATCGACCCTCCTTACGCGGTCGTGCGGTAAAAAGTCGAGACAGCGCTGCCGCGCGTCAATTTCAATCTGCTTAGCCGATAGGATGAATCTCGTTGGGCGTTGCTTTGCCTAAATACGTCGTGAGCGGCGTTGCAGAGCGCACCCGCGCTTTTTCGGGGTGCAGATGGTCATACATCACGGCATTCTCGAGTACGCGATACACATAATCGCGCGTCTCGCTGAGCGGGATTTTCTCAATCCACTCCATCATATCGATGCTACCGGTGCGTGGATCACCATATGCCTTAAGCCATTTGTTCACATTGCCCGGCCCGCCATTATAGGCAGCGATGGCCAGAGGATAGCTTCCGCCGAAATAAGTAAGCATGCGTTCAATATAGGTCGCGCCAAGTGCGATATTATAATCAGTGTCGACCGTTAGCGCATCTGGGCGATACGCCATGGCAATCTTGCCTGAGGTTTCGCGCGCTGTTCCGGGCATGAGCTGCATGAGGCCACGCGCGCCTGCGCCGCTGACAGCTGCCCTATCGAACTGGCTCTCTTGGCGCATGATGGCGTGGGCAAGCGTCCATGTCTGGATATGGGCAGCGGGGACGTTGACGGTTGGGTAGCTATTTCCAAGCAGGTCTGGAATGCCCGCACTACGCGCGCTGCGTCCAACCATCACAGCCAAATCCGGGCGCCCGAGTTTCTGCGAAAGCCCTACAGCTGCAACATAGTCATTCTTGTCGCTGGTGTTGCGCGCGATAGCCCGGAAAAAATTGCTTTGGTCGCGCCAGCTTCCATATTTGGATGCAAGCGCGGCCGCCAGAAGGACGTCAGGAACGCTGCCTTCCGCAATTACGGGGGTGGCGGCAGCAACATGAGGCACATTTGGCATCGGCCGGCGTAATTGCTCCAGCGCCAGTTGGCCAAAAAAGCTTTCGTAAAAGACGGCCGCTTGCTCATGAAAACGGTTAGCTGACGCAAAATCGCCAGCCTTTGCAGCGGCTTTTCCTGCCCAATAGAGCCCCTTAGACCGGGTTTGGGGAGATTTTGCAGCAGCGGCGTAACGTTCAAACATCGCGACAGCGTCGCGTGGGCGGCCAAACTGCTCCAACGCGACGGAACCTGCTAACCAAGTCAGACTGGTATAGCGGTCACGCGTTGCGATATCTTGATCAAGCATAAGGACGCCGGATGGTATTGCGTCGTCAACACGCGAGGCGATACGATAGGCCAAGTCATATTGGCCATCATCTTTGGCCGCCTGCGCGTGCGTGAGAAGTAATTGATACCAATCTTTTAACACGGGTGCAGGAGCCGCCAGTATGCTTCGGTTTGCCAGCAGAGTTCGCGCACCGAAGCTGTTACCCGATGCGCGTAGAGCGTCGACCCGCGCGGCGATGAGGCTTGCTTCGCTATTGGCAGAAGTACCGACCTCGTTTACTTTAAAGTCTGCGTCTGGTGCTTTTAGGCGGAGGGCAAGCGCAGCCGCAAAAGCCGGTCGACGTTGCGGGGAGGTATACGCAATCCAACGTTCTGCGGCGCTGGTTGAGCTTGCCCATAACAATCGGTCAACGTGGGCGTCATGATCTGCCGCATTAAATCTGCTGCCGGCAAAACGGTACAGTCGCGCCTCATCATCATTATTCAAAGGCCCACTGCGCCACGCTTCGCGCGCTTGTGTTTCAGCGCGCATTTTGTCTCCCGATGCATCAAGTGCAATGGCGAATTTGGCGCGGCCGGTGTTTGTTAGTGGGGGCAATCGGTCGAAATAGGCAACAACTTGGCTTGGCGAGTAAGACAAGGGGTTAATAGCTTGCTCGGCTTTTTTACGCATTTCCTCGGTGTTTGGCCAATCGGGATAAAGCATCAAAAAAGATGCATAGTCGCTGAAGCTGAAATTGCCGACTGCGCTTAACTTTCTCCATCGTTCTAACGCGGCGGGAATCTTGCCTTCGCTTGGGTCATAAGCCACTGGCATCGCTACTGTTTGTCCGGATGGCGGTGAAACTGTGCCGTTGCCGGTCCCAGATTGCCATATTATGGGCTGTGTTTCCTGGACGGATGCCGAAGTCGCTAAAGGAATAATCAGCATCGATGCTGAAATGAGATGCTTTACCGTGCTGGACATATTATGTGCCCCATCCTTATCAGTTGCTGAATGAACGACTATATAGCCACAAGCGGCTATTATGGCCCAGAATGAAAGTCCTATGCTATGTTTTCGGGATCAATACCGGCCCTAGTGACTCCTTTTTACGACGGAGCGTTTAGCGAAAAGCATTTTCGCGCCTTGATCGATTGGCAAATCGATCAAGGCTCCAGTGCGCTTGTGCCGGCAGGGACCACTGGCGAAGCATCAACGCTGTCAAATGCCGAGCATCATCGTGTTATTGAAGTGTGTATTGAACACGCCGCTGGCCGTGTTCCCGTTATCGCTGGTTGCGGGTCGAACGACACTAACAATGCGGTTCTGCACTTGAACTTTTCAAAGAAAAGCGGGGCGGCCGCTGGGCTGGTAGTTGCGCCATATTACAACCGTCCCAATCAGGAGGGTATATACGCGCACTTTGAACATATGACGAAGAAGAACGACTTGCCCATCGTGCTGTACAATGTACCTGCACGGACGGTGACCGATATCAAACCCGAAACTGTTGCGCGGCTTGCGAAGCTTCCTACGGTAATCGGCATCAAGGACGCGAGCGGAGATATGCCCCGTGTCACCGATCACCGCTTGGCTTGCGGACCGGATTTCTGCTTGCTGTCGGGCGTTGACGAGCAGTCGCTTGCTTTCAACGCTGCGGGAGGCAGGGGGTGTATTTCAGTTACAGCTAATGTCGCGCCGAAGCTTTGCGCTGCATTTCAGGCGGCATGTGCCTTGGGCGATTACGATCTTGCACGCCAACTGAATGACAAGCTGTATCCCCTTCATTTGGCGTTGTTTTCTGATGCATCTCCTGGGCCAATAAAATATGCATTGTCGCGTGTTATTGAAGGATTTCCAACAGAATTGCGTTTGCCAATGACGCCGCCAAGCGAGGCGAGCCGTCGACAGGTGGACGCCGCCTTGGAGAATGCAGGCCTAATCTAATGACCCGCCCAAAGCCCGAAGCCTTTAACAAAGTGAAAACGGTCGCTGAAAACCGGCGGGCGCGGTATGATTTTCATATCGATGATAAATATGAGGCGGGTATTGTCCTTACTGGTACGGAGGTAAAGTCACTTCGGTTTGGCGAAGGGTCAATCGCCGAAAGCTATGCCGAGGTGCGCGATGACCAAATTTGGCTCATCAATGCCAACATACCCGAGTTTAGCCACGGCAACCGCAATAACCATGAGCCAAAACGCCCGCGAAAACTGCTGCTTAACGAACGTGAAATACATAAGCTTCATGGCGCGGTTATGCGGCAAGGAATGACGCTTGTTCCGCTTTCGATTTATTTTAATGGTAGGGGTAGGGCAAAGGTTGAGCTTGCATTGGCAAAGGGTAAAAAGGCACCTGATAAAAGGGCGACAGAAAAAGAACGCGACTGGAAGCGGGAACAAGGCCGGATCATGCGGGACCGCGGATGAGTAAATTTAACGCCTGGCTTCAGCAGCAAGCGCCAACACGTGACAGCTTTGAGCGCAGTCGCTTCTTGCGACCGTTTGCGCAGCGCGTTTTCCATCCGGCGCTTTGGCGTTTTACGCGTCGCTCCGTCCCGCGCGGTGTAGCACTTGGCTTGCTGGTGGGCATTTTTCTTTTGATACCTGGTGTGCAAATTGCAGGCGTGGCGCTTTTGGCACTACCTTTCAGGGCCAATATTCCCATCGGCGCAGCCATGACCTTTCTGAGCATGCCTGCGACAACTCCGTTTATCTTGTTCGGATCGGTTTACGTTGGCGAGTCCGTGCTTCGCTTAAACAATGGGTCGGGCCACTTTTACCAGCTGATAGAGACTTCCGCGCCACTTTCTGCTTGGGGTGACTATGTCTGGAACGAAGCCCCACTTGCACTTTTGCAGGGCATTGCCGGGCTTGCCATAATTTCTATCGGTATGGCTATCATAGGCTATTTTATCGCAGCGTTGTTCTGGCGTTGGCGGGTGAGCGTGAAATGGCGACGCCGGTCGAAAGCAATTGCGTCTGGTGGATAAGCCTTTGGAGGCATCGTTCCGTCCGTTGTAGTCGTTTCCCATATCTTTCCGGGGAGTATAAGCATGAATTTCGCTAATAAGCTGGCACTGGCCGCTTCTGTGTCACTGGCGTCACTAGCAACACCCTCTTTTGCGCAAGATGCGCAGCAGCCGTCGCAGAAAATTAGCAAAGACGGCGCGCAACTGGGCACTTTCGGTTTTGAAATAGCATAAATAAATTTTTTTGTTCTGCTCTTGTTCTTTTAGAACAGAAGGTGTACATAGCTGTTATTCTGGAAGGGTTTTCGGAACCAGGCATGACGCTAAGGAGTGGGAAAATGGCAGCAAGTCTCAAAATTATTGACGGGAATCAGGCAAACGGTATGAAAAATTCGGAACGTGAAAAGGCACTAGAAGCAGCCTTGGCGCAAATTGATCGCGCATTCGGTAAGGGTTCAGCGATGAAGCTGGGCAGCCGTGAAGCGATTAGCATTGATGCGGTGTCGACTGGCTCGCTTGGGCTCGACATAGCGCTTGGCATTGGTGGATTGCCAAAAGGCCGCGTGATTGAAATTTACGGCCCTGAAAGCTCGGGTAAGACAACGCTGACTCTGCACGTAATTGCAGAGGCGCAGAAGGCGGGTGGTACCGCGGCATTCATTGACGCGGAGCATGCGCTTGACCCCGGCTATGCCAAGAAGCTTGGTGTGGATATCGATAATTTGATCGTGTCTCAGCCTGATACGGGTGAGCAGGCGCTTGAGATCGCCGATACGCTCGTGCGTTCAAACGCGGTGGATATCATTGTGATCGACTCGGTGGCTGCACTCGTTCCGCGCGCAGAAATCGAGGGCGAGATGGGCGATAGCCATGTTGGTCTGCAAGCGCGATTGATGAGCCAAGCGCTCCGCAAAATCACCGGCTCGATAAGCCGTTCGAACTGCATGGTTATTTTCATCAACCAGATTCGTATGAAGATTGGTGTGATGTACGGTTCGCCTGAAACGACAACGGGCGGCAATGCGTTGAAATTTTATGCGTCGGTGCGTTTGGACATCCGCCGCACGGGCCAAATCAAGGCAGGTGAAGATATTGTGGGTAACACGACCCGCGTGAAGGTTGTGAAGAACAAGGTGGCTCCGCCGTTTAAGCAGGTCGAATTTGATATCATGTATGGCGAAGGCATTTCCAAAACGGGTGAACTGCTCGATCTGGGTGTGAAGGCCGGATTGGTTGAGAAATCAGGTAGCTGGTTCAGCTATGATTCGATCCGTATCGGGCAAGGTCGCGAGAATTCGAAAAGTTACCTGACTGAAAATCCTGAAGTTGCGGCGCGGTTGGAAGCAGCCATCCGCGGAAAGACGGAAGAAGTGGCTGAGGTCCTGATGACAGGCCCCGAAGCGGACGACGACGTTTAAAACGACAGCTTCCCTTTTTTAAGAACAAGCGCGGCCTTGCCTGAGGCTGCTGCTTTCGACCCGCCCTGGTCCACCCTGGGGCGGGTCATTTGTGTCTGCTTAGGTTGAGGCTTCGCTATTGGGGCGCATAAAGGCAAAGCTAGAGCCGCACGAGACTTGACAGATATGATAGCGGCGGCCCAACTGCCCATATGAAGCCTATCATTCATCTTATTGGATTACCAACCGACCAAAACAGCTCATTCGAGCGCGGTGCTGCCCTTGCACCGGCCGCAATCCGCGCGGCCTTGTGGAGCGACCGGGGCAATCTGTTTGCGCAATCGGGCCATAAAATCGGCACAGATATCGCGTTCAAAGACCTTGGCGATCTGCCGCTGTCGGACGTCGACCGTGTTGCCGATGATGCGATGATCAAACAGGCGGTCACCGAGACTATGGATGCCGGTGCGATCCCACTATCACTCGGCGGGGACCATGCCGTAACTTTTCCAATTGTTGCAGCGTTGGCAGCGCGGCACGGGCCGCTTAACATCCTACATTTTGATGCGCATCCAGATATCTATGCCGATTTTGAAGGTAACCCGCGCAGCCATGCGTCGCCTTTTGCACGGATATTAGAAGCCGGCCATGCAACGCGCCTAGTGCAGGTTGGTATTCGCACATTGAACACGCATTGCCGCGAACAGGCCGAACGCTACAATGTCGAAATCATTCCCATGCTAAACTTCCAGGCAGCGCAAGTGCCCGCACTTGACGGCCCATTGTATATCAGCATCGATCTGGATGGCATTGACCCGTCCGAAGCGCCTGGCGTGGCGCATCCAGAGCCCGGTGGTTTGACCATACGCGAGTTATTGTCCGTCCTTGCCAAACAGAAGGCGCACATTGTTGGTGCGGACATTGTGGAGCTTAATCCCACACGCGATGTGAACGACATTACCGCTATCGTCGCCGCAAAGCTTGTGCGGGAAGTTGCCGCGCATATACATCAAAATAACGACCAATCATAAAGGGAACAGCCATGAGCATCATTGTACACCATCTCAATAACTCCCGTTCGCAGCGCATCTTGTGGTTGCTCGAAGAGTTGAATCTTCCTTATGACATCCGCCATCATGCGCGCGATGCGGTGACCAACCTCGCGCCAGATGCACTCTTAAAGGTCCATCCATTGGGCAAGTCGCCGATGATTGAAGATGACGGGAAACTGATTTTCGAATCCGCCGCCATCGTGGAATATCTGTGCGAGCGTCATAATGGGGGGCATCTTGTCCCAGCGCGCGATACCGATCTGCATATCCGCTACCTGGAATTCATGCACTTTGCCGAAGGTTCGGTGATGACACCAATCTTGCTTAACCTTTACACCGCGCGCTTGGGCGAAGCTGCTGCGCCTTTGCACCCGCGTATCCAGCAACAATTGGACAGCCATTTTGCATTTATGGATGAGACCCTGAAAGCCACAGGTTGGTTTGTCGGGGACAGCCTGACCGGTGCCGATATCATGATGAGCTTTCCCGCCGAAGCGGCCGTCAAAATGGGTAAGGCTGCAAACCTGCCAAACCTTTCGGCTTTTGTCGAAAAAATCCATGCACGCCCCGCGTTTCAAACCGCATTGGAAAAGGGCGGGCCTTATGCCTATGCGTAAAGGGACCACAAACTGCATATCTGGCTTGCAGCATAGCGAGTCGTTCCCTAAGTCGCTGACACTATGACATCGTCCAATGATATTCGCCGCGGCTTCCTCGATTATTTCGGTGGTGCCAAACATGACGTGGTGCAGTCCGCGCCACTCGTGCCGTATAACGACCCAACATTGATGTTCGTCAATGCCGGGATGGTACCCTTCAAAAATGTGTTCACCGGCCTTGAAAGCCGCGAAACGCCGCGTGCAGCTTCAAGTCAGAAATGCGTGCGCGCAGGCGGCAAGCATAATGATCTAGACAATGTCGGGTACACCGCGCGTCACCACACATTTTTCGAAATGATCGGCAATTTCTCGTTCGGCGATTATTTTAAAGAACAAGCGATCACCCATGCATGGACGCTGCTGACCAAAGAATGGGGTCTTGACCCGTCGCGTTTGACGACCACGGTCTATCATACGGATGACGAGGCGTTTGACCTGTGGCGCAAGATTGCCGGGCTTCCCGAAGAACGCATCATCCGGATTTCGACCAACGATAACTTCTGGTCAATGGGCGACACTGGACCTTGTGGGCCATGCAGCGAAATATTCTATGACCATGGCGATCATATTTTCGGCGCTCCGCCTGGAAGCCCCGATGAAGATGGCGACCGTTTCGTCGAAATCTGGAACCTCGTGTTCATGCAGTTCGAGCGGCAGGACGATGGGACGGACGTGCCATTGCCCAAGCCATCGATCGACACTGGTATGGGGCTTGAGCGCATTGCAGCGGTCATGCAGGGCGTTCCTGACAATTACGACACAGACACCTTCAAAGCACTGATTAATGCCTCTGAAGAGCTCACAGGCACAAAAGCTGTCGGCGAGCAAAAGGCAAGCCATCGCGTGATCGCAGACCATTTGCGGTCGACAAGCTTCTTGCTGGCCGATGGTGTTATGCCATCCAATGAAGGTCGCGGCTATGTCTTGCGCAGGATCATGCGCCGGGCGATGCGCCACGCGCATATTCTTGGCGCGAAAGAGCCGCTGATGCACCGTCTGGTTGATAGTCTTGCCGCCGAAATGGGTGCGGCTTACCCCGAACTCTTGCGCGCGCAGTCGTTGATTGAAGCAACGTTAAAGCAGGAAGAAACACAATTCCGACGGACGCTCGATAAGGGCATTAAGCTGCTTGATGAAGCAACGGCTGGTATGACGTCGGGCGATATTTTAGCGGGCGATACCGCGTTTAAGCTCTATGACACGTTCGGTTTTCCATATGATCTCACCGAAGACGCGCTGCGTGCGCAGGGCTTTGGCATTGATCAGGCTGGCTTTGAAACCGCGATGAATAATCAAAAAGCGATGGCACGCGCCGCTTGGAAGGGTTCTGGCGCGAAGGCATCTGATGATGTGTGGTTCGACATTGCCGAACGCGCCAGCGCGACCGAATTCACTGGCTATGCCGCAAGCGAAGGCGAGGGGCAGGTGGTGGCTCTCGTTAAAGACGGCATCGAAGTGCAATCGGCAGCGGCCAACGACGCCGTTACTGTCATTACCAATCAAACACCCTTTTATGGCGAAAGCGGCGGCCAGATGGGCGATGCTGGCGTTATTTCAAGCAGCAATATGCGCGGTGAAGTAACGGACACCACAAAGCCGCTCGGGCGTTTGCATGCGCATCAGGTGACAATTGGTACAGGCGAGATCAAGGTTGGCGATTTTGTCACGTTGAAGATCGACACTGAACGCCGTGATTCACTGCGCGCGAACCATAGCGCCACGCATTTGCTGCATGCATCGCTGCGCAATCGTCTTGGCGAGCATGTGACGCAAAAGGGCAGCTTGGTCGCGCCAGACCGCTTGCGCTTCGACTTCTCGCATAATCAGGCAGTCGGTCCGCAAGATATCGCGCTGATTGAGGCTGATGTGAATGCGCAAATCCGCGGGAACCAAGCGGTCACAACCCGGTTGATGACCCCGGATGATGCCGTTGCCGCTGGTGCGCTTGCATTGTTCGGTGAGAAATATGGCGACGAAGTCCGCGTTCTGACGATGGGCAAAACGGACGACAGCCATTACTCGCTCGAACTATGCGGAGGCACCCATGTCAACGCATTGGGTGACATCGCTTTGTTCACGATCGTATCCGAAGGCGCCGTGGCAAGCGGCATACGCCGTATCGAGGCGCTGACGGGAGAGGCCGCACGCTTGTGGCTTGTTGGCCGTGAAACACAATTGAAGAACGTGGCCGCGATGTTGAAGACCGCACCGGACGAAGTAAGCGCGCGCATCGAAACGCTTATCAGCGAACGCAAGCGCATGGAAAAAGAGCTTTCCGAAGCAAAGAACGCATTGGCGCTGTCCGGTGGTAACGGCCCCAAGGCCGAAGCCGAGAAAATCGGTGATGTCACTTTCATAGGGCAGGTCATCACTGGAATTGAACCGAAGGCTCTCCGCGGCCTCGCGGATGAGCAGATGAAGGCCATCGGCGCGGGCATCGTGGCGATCATTGCTGCCAATGAAAATAGCAATACTGTTGTCGTGGCTGTTTCACCTGCATATCATGGCACAGTGGCGGCGCCAGATCTTGTGCGTGCGGCAACCGAAGCCATGGGTGCGCAAGGTGGTGGCGGACGTCCGGACATGGCGCAAGGCGGTGGTCCAGCGGGCGCGGAGTTGGCGCAGGCCGCACTGGACGCAATCAAGGCAAAGATAGCCGGATAAGAGGTGTGCACTTACGCTTTGGGGGCTTCTTCAAGGCCTCCATCTTGCTGTATCTCCCGCCTGACATGTACCTTCCCCATATGCTGCATGAGTAGGGCAGGGCAATAAAAAAGCGCGAGAGTTGCCGCCCGCGCTTCGATGTTTTCAAAAGGGTTGGATTTACATCCAGCTGCCCATTTTGATTTCGAGATTGGCGCGCACTTGCTCGAAGAATTGCTCCGTGGTCATCCACGCCTGATCCGGACCGATCAGGATTGCGAGATCCTTTGTCATCTGGCCGTCTTCAACAGTCTGGATGCACACTTCCTCAAGCGTTTCTGCAAAGCGTGTAACGTCTGGCGTTTCGTCAAATTTGCCACGGAATTTTAGGCCGCCAGTCCATGCGAAGATTGACGCAATCGGGTTGGTCGACGTCGCCTTGCCCTGCTGATGCTGGCGGAAGTGGCGCGTGACCGTGCCGTGCGCGGCTTCTGCTTCAACAGTCTTGCCATCTGGCGTCATCAGAATGGAGGTCATAAGGCCAAGAGAACCAAAGCCCTGCGCAACCTGATCGGACTGCACGTCGCCGTCATAATTCTTACAAGCCCAGATGAACTTTCCTGACCATTTAAGCGCCGAAGCAACCATATCGTCGATCAAACGATGTTCGTAGACAATGCCCAGCTCCTTGAACTTTTCGGCGAATTCTGTCTCGAACACTTCCTGAAACAGGTCCTTGAACCGACCATCATAATATTTCAGGATCGTATTCTTGGTGGACAGATAGACCGGCCATTCGCGGGTGACGCCATAATTCAAGGACGCCCGCGCAAAGTCGCGGATGGAGTCATCGAGATTGTACATAGCCAGTGCAACGCCGGGTGACGGGTAACGAAACACTTCTTCGTCAATCCGCTGGCCATCATCGCCATCCCACACAAGACGAAGCGTGCCAGGACCAGGGACGAGGAAATCGGTTGCGCGATATTGGTCACCAAAAGCATGACGGCCAATAACAATTGGGTCCGTCCAGCCGGGGATCAAGCGCGGTACGTTATCAATGACGATTGGTTCACGGAAGACGACGCCACCAAGGATATTGCGGATGGTGCCGTTGGGTGATTTCCACATTTTCTGCAGGCCGAATTCTTCAACGCGGGCCTCATCTGGTGTAATAGTAGCGCATTTCACGCCGACGCCGAACTCGCGAATGGCATTGGCGGATTCAACGGTAACCTTGTCATTGGTCTTGTCCCGATATTCCATGCCTAAATCATAATATTTAAGGTCGATATCGAGATATGGCAAAATGAGACGTTCGCGTATCCACTCCCAAATGATACGAGTCATCTCGTCGCCATCGAGTTCAACGACCGGGTTTTTGACCTTAATTTTTGCCATGGCAGAGAGAACTTTCCATTAGGGAGATGGGTTGTTGATCGGTGCCATAGCAAAGTCTGCCATTTGTTCAACCACCACCCTGATATTGTTGGAAGATGGTGGAACTGGCATCTAAGGTTGTAAGATTGCGAGGTATCCCCTAGCTAAGCGTAATGAGTAGACAAGAATTGACAAACCGGGGCTCCGGCGTCGCGAAATGGTCGTTTCCTCCCATTCACCCCGAGGGCCGTAAATTCGGACTTATCGCCGCTGGCATAACCCTGTTTTTTGCCTTTATGGCGTGGGAAACGCTGGCATGGCCCATGGGCGCCGTTACTGTTTGGACATTGTCATTCTTCCGTGATCCAGCGCGTGCGACACCCATTGATGAACGCTTTGTTGTCGCGCCGGCCGACGGACTTGTGACCTTGATCGAAAAAGTTCACCCGCCTGTTGAATTGCGCGGACCTTATGGACTTGGCGACCAGCCAATGACCCGCGTGTCGATTTTTATGAGCGTGTTTGATGTGCACATCAACCGGACACCCATTCGCGGCACAATTAAGCGCGTTGTGTATATTGCCGGAAAATTTCTGAACGCTGACCTTGATAAGGCCAGCGAGGAAAACGAACGCCAGCATTTCCTTGTTGAACGCAGCGATGGCGTCCGCATTGGTTTTACACAAATTGCCGGATTGGTTGCGCGCCGCATTGTTGCCTTCGTCAAAGAAGGGGACAGCGTTGCCAATGGCCAACGTGTCGGCCTCATCCGTTTTGGCAGCCGTGTTGACGTTTATTTGCCCCATGGCACGTCTTCGCGGGTCATAAAGGGCCAGCGTTGCGTTGCTGGTGAAACGGTTCTCGCTGAAATCGGCGTGGATCAGGACCTGATCGCCGTCGCGCATTGATGGGCGCGCATTCCTCCCGGCCTGGAATTCCTTTACGGGCACTTGCCCCGAATGCTGTTACTGCTTTTGCACTATGCACCGGCTTGTCCGGCGCGTGGTTTGCGATGCAGGGGCGTTGGGAAAACGCGGTGGCGGCTATCGTCATTGCCGGTGTGCTCGACGCCATGGACGGACGCATTGCGCGTATGTTGAAGGGCGAGAGCCGCTTTGGTGCTGAACTGGACTCGCTATCTGACGTTATTGCGTTCGGGGCAACGCCGGCGTTGATCATATATATGTGGGTTATGCAGGACATGCCGCGCTTTGGCTGGACAATATCGGTATTTTTTGTGCTCTGCGCCGCGCTTCGACTGGCACGGTTTAACGCGCAGATCGACACCGAAAACCAACCACATAAATCTGCCGGATTTAACACAGGCGTTCCATCGCCGCCGGGCGCCGCGCTGGCACTGCTGCCGATGATGATCTGGTTTGAGACGGGTGCAGAGTGGGTACGTGACTATCGCCTCCTTGCCCCTTGGCTTTTGCTTTGTGCATTTTTGATGGTTTCCAATGTTGCAACCTATAGCTGGTCGTCGATTAAGATCCGGCGCAGCGTTCGCTTTATGGCGCTCGCCGCGGTTAGCTTGTTTGTGGCAACGTTGGTTGCTGCGCCTTGGGTTGCCCTCATTGGTGTTGGTATCTTATACGCCGGAATGCTGCCATTCAGTATGATGAGCTATGCCCGCATCAAAAAGTCGCAACGGACCTTTTCCGAAGCCACTTGACCTCCGTTCCGCAGGGGCTATGTTC